>NZ_JBMKJI010000001.1:666236-694869 GCF_049237025.1 Enterobacter cloacae complex sp. SYL001
GGCAGGATTTTTATCAGCGTCCTGCTGAGCTGCAAGCTTTTCCGCTTCACGCTGAGCGCGCTGCTCTTTGGTTAATCCGGCCATTGGGCCTCCTGAAAAACAAAGGGGCCGAAGCCCCCTGGGTTAACCCATGATGATGGCGGAATGACGTGGCGCCACAGCAGCCACACCCCACGCCAGACCCACTTCATAACGCACCTGACGGTACTGGCGGTACAGCGCCACCTGGAAGGTGATGCCAGATACCGGATCGGTCACATTCATGACGTCATCAGCAGTATCGCCACCTTCAGGCATCGCCGGGGTACGGCTGGCCAGCAGGAATGCCCCGCGGTCAAACGCCATGTTCGGAACGAATTCGCTCAACACGGTGACATCAGCCTGATCTGCCAGATCCTGACGGAGGCCCGGCGCGCTAATAGTGATAGTGGAAGACGTAGCCGCAACGACCAGATACTGATTGTCATCACCGGCGAACTTCACCGCAGTACCTGCAGCAATACCGCCGGTGCCGGCAGAGATAGCGATGATGATATCGCCCTCTTTCTTCGCGCCATTGACCTTATAGCCAGCAGCAGCGCTTTTCGCGGTACGCTTGATGCTGAAGGATTCGTGGAGGTTGAAGCCCATGATGCGACCGATAACACCTTCACGCAGCAGCTGGTCGGTTCCCGCTTCGTTCGCTTTGAAGAGTACAGCCTGTTTACCACGGATGGATGCCATCGCTTCGCCACCCAGCACCATACGCAAATCAGTAGTCGGCGCACCGTTATCGGTCAGGATTTGGCGCGCCAACGCAGCATCAGTCAGATCGTCTTTGATGCTGAACGGGGTATTCTTCGGCGCGCCAACAGCGCGGGAGGAGTTGAGGTACAGCGCAGCGAGATCTGCATCCACTTCGTTCGCCAGCGCACGGAAAGCCTGCTTGAACTGGTCAGCCAGGATGGTGTTGTAGGTACCAGCCGGGCCCAGAGCCAATTGCTCTTCACCATTCCATTTCACCGGGGCCATTTTGGATTTGGTGATTTTGACATCCACACCACCGATGGTCTGGTCGCCAGAATTAGGCGCTGAAGGACCAGGGACAATATCTTCAGTGGTGGCTGCAGGTGCGACTGGCGCACGTACGGTCTGGTCTTTTGCAGCAGCATCCGCTTTCGCGTCACGAGCCACCGCAGGAATAAAACCAGTTTGCTCGCGGGACACTACGTCCAGCGCGGTATAGATGGTCGGGATTAAATTTGTGAGAGTATTCACTAGATTGTCCTTATGATTCAATGGATTGATATTTGCTCTATCCAGAGCTTGCGCCGCACCTCTTCCAAGGATAAGCTAGGGATTACACCTGTTATAAATGGTAATCAAAATTGAAAAAATGTCTGATTGATGGCTGTGATCGCGATGCTGATTCAAAGGCGCATGGTAAAAAAGGATATTGCTCGGCCCATTACCAGCGCATCCGAATTTATGGTGATGCGATGACGTACAAAAAGATCGCAAAACCTTTTGAATTTAAAAAATGTTTGGTTGAGGACTGCGAAAGAAGCGCGAACCGTACTAATGGCGGTAAACGTGGATATTGCTCAATGCACTATCTGCGAGTTAAACGATCTGGAGACCCTTTGGTTGTTAAACAGACTCCATCACCTGCAAAAGACTTTATTGAAACGCATAAAGATTATGATTCTGATGAATGTTTAATCTGGCCTTTCCACCGAGATAAAAAAGACGGCTACGGGCGCATTCATGAATCAGGAACTGAGCGGCTAATAACCGCCTCAAGGGCAATGTGTATCGCTGCCCATGGTGAGCCACCAACCCAACGCCATGAATCTGCTCACAGTTGTGGTAAAGGACATGAAGGATGTGTTAATCCACGACACCTTTACTGGGCAACCCCAGAGGAAAATCAGGGCGACAGAGTCCTGCACGGCACATCAAATAGAGGCGAGGCTCAATGGAATCACAAGCTAACTGTTGAGCAAGTGCGGGAGATCAGGAAACTTATAGACTCCCACACATTGCGAGAATTAGCTGATATGTACTCAGTATCAACCAGAGCTATTCACAGCATAAAAACCAGAAAAACATGGGCGTGGCTCGATTAATCGACGATGCTGACGCCGTCTTTCAGCGCTGCTTGCTTTCCAGCGTTATCCAGGGAATCAAAAGCAGCGCGTTTCATGGTTTTCTGCCCGGCCTGATGCTGCGACTGGTGAGAACCACCGCCGCTGTTGCCGGACGATTTGAGGATGTAGTCTTTCTGCGGGTGCGACTCGACCAGAGATTCCAGCGCTTCATCGAAGCTGGCCAGCTCGCCGGGCTTGGTGCGAGAGAACACCTTATTGCCCTGGCCGTCGTAAGCCACAACCTTCCCTTCTTCGATTTTGAAGTTCTGACCGAAGTAGGAACGCACGAACTCAGTCGGGATCGCCATCTTCTCGGAAATGAACTTAGAGCCACCGAAGCGGCCGCCGATCATCTCGTCGTAGAGTTGAGTTTCCAGCTGCTGGGTCTTGCTGTTTGCTTCGTCCAGCTGCTGCTGGAATACCTTGGTAATCTCAGCCTTAACCTGGTCAACAGCGCCAGCGTCGATCAGTTTTTTCTGGTCGATTTTGGTCATCATCTCCAGGGCTTCGAGCGCCTTGGTCGGATCGGTGATGCCAGAGAATTTCGCGAGACTGGCTTCCGCCGCCTCCTTCGCTTCACGGTGAGTTTTAGCTTCACCGTTCAGGGAGGTGATTTTGGTCATCGCTGCGGCTGCGTCGAACGGGATTTCTTTGCCATCATCATGGATGTACACAGGCATACCGTTTTCAACGACCACATTTCCGTTAGCATCAAGTTTCAGTTTCATTGTTTTTGCTCCAGCCTTCCGGCCATTGGTAATAGGTCATCCGACCCGGTCACCGCGTCGCATCCGCTCAGCGGCAGGCATAAAAAAAGCTGCCCGGAGGCAGCCTGATGTTGATGGGGTTTGTGTTACTGGAACGCCGACGCATCCACGCGGCGTAACTCGTCCAGGGTAAGGAACTCCCCGGCATCGTTGAACATCTCCGGCACGGTGATTTTGCCGTCTCGCAGCATCTGCGCGCGAGTAACGCCCAGCACCTGCTCCTGCCGCGCGTAAGGCTGCCTCGCAAGCCATTCGGCATAGCTGGTATGCGCTGGCACCTGTCCGTCCATTGAGGCGCGCGTGGCTTTGCTCAGCTCGCCTGAGGCTATTTGCATTTCCTCCCACGATTTAGTGATCAGGATTTCGCAGGAGCGGCAGCAAAAATGGATTTTTCCGGGTCCGCGCAGATACGGAATTGCATGGCCCAGCGGCTTGCCATCGAGCGAGTAGAGTTTGCGGTCGCGGATGATGCACCACTGGCTGGTGTGGGTGTCCAGCGTTGAGGACCACTGTTTGGCTTTCACGATATCGCTGTTGGCCTGGGCGAACTCCTGACGTGCCGTAGCAGCCATGTGGTTCACTGCCGTGCGAGTGACCACCGCAAGGTCGCGCCGGGACGCATTAATCACCCCGTCCTCGCGATTACGCTGCGGCGTGCCGGCAACGCGCTTAACAATCTGCTCGACCGTTTCGCCCTGAAGGAAACCAGAGCGCACCGCGTTGGTGATTTTGTCCAGCCGGTCGGCTTCAAGCTTCTGGCCCCACTCTTTTAACAATCGCCCCTGAAAAGGCTGTGACACTGCTGCGGCGTAAACTTGCTCAGGTGCAATGCTCTGGAGCGGAACATGCTGGAGAATCTGCTTCGGAATGATGCTGCTGAAAAGGTCAAACTGATACCCGGCCTCATACTCAACGTAGCGCGTCAGTTCCCGCGCCAGCGCATCATTGACCGGTTCGTAGGCCTGTTGGTTCAGGTCGCGTACGCCAGCCAGAAGCGAAGCCAGGCGGCGGGCGCTGTAGGTGTCGGCACGCTTGCCGTCCAGCAGCACCAGCAGTTTTGCAGCAAGGTCAGCATCCAGCCTGTTCAGCAACGACACCATGCGCCGGGCGACGCCAGTACCGTAGCGGTTCACATAAAGCCCGTGCGCTATGGTTTCGTCCTGAAGCCTGTCATTGACGGAACGGGCCATATCACACCTCGTCCGGCGGCAGCTCTGTCAGCGAGGCCGATTCAGCCAGCAACTCGTTCAATACCTTGTCGGGGTCTGCATCGGCATCAATCAGACTGAGCTTTTGCAGCGCCTTAATGGCATCGATACGGCGGAGGTCGCCACCCTGGCGAAGTGACTGAATAGCCAGCGCCGCAGGCGGGTTAAACTCTTTCGACTCGACATCCAGCTCGGTGCGGACATCTACGTTGCCGCCTTCCTTCTCGCCGATGTACTCGGCCATGATTTGCAGAATGTTGTCGATCGCATCTTCAAGGCTGGTAGCCATGGTGTAGAGCGGTGACTGCTCCTGCATTTTCTCTTCGGAGGTCTGGTCTACCGATTTGGTAGAGGTGTTTTCCGTACGCAGCAACTTCGCGCCAGCCTGGCGCATCTGCTCCACAAGTTCTGCCAGCGACTCTTTACCAGCACCGATGGAGGAGCCTGTATGCTCGACGTATTCCAGACCCTGCTTTTGCCGATCAGTGAACGACGTAGCTGAAGACGAGCCAATTATCAGCTCTTGCCCCTCTTCCAAACCGAACACCGTGAGCAACGGCACCCTGGCGACGTGCAGAATGTTGTCCTGCTCGCTCTGGCTCTGCCAGTGCTTGATGTTCAGCAGGGCCATGTTGAGCAGTGGCGGTGAACCACACATAAACCCGGTGCGTTTGGTGTAGAGCGTGACCAGAGTGATATCCTGGCGGGATGTCTGCCACCCATCGAATAGCGCCCAGGTCGCGGCACCGTCAGCATCTTTAGCCTTGCGGTAAATTTCCACCTTTCCGGGTGTCAGGTATCGGATTTGCTCGACTTTGGTCTGCCCGAAGTCGTCGCCGTCTTCGACCACAACCTCTTTGATACGCAGCGCAGTCAGCACCACTTTTCCGTCCACCATTTTCGACTTCCAGCCAATTACCTGGCGTGGATTGAGCATGGTGACGTATGGGCGCGCGCCAGTAGCTTTCTCTTCCGCTTTGGTTTTCACCTTTTCGGTGTCCACCCTGGGATAATCCACCAGCGCGTGGGAGAGGCCATACTGCATCGCCAGACCGAAGAATGCCTGCGCCCAGACATCCAGACGAGTACCTTCAAGGTCGAAGTTTTTCGCATACTCTCGCAGCTCATCCGGCACATTCTCGGCAAGCTTAATGGGCTCAGCAAATACACGCCCGATGTTTTGCTTAATGGTCTCTTCGTAGGCTGGCAGAAGCGTGGCCACGGCGAGGCGTTTTTTGTAGTCCTCTTTGTCTTCTTTTGGCCAGCGCGGGAGATAAGACTCTCCCAGCTGTCGCATATAGAGCGTGCCGCCCATCAGGGCGTCGTTGATATCCCACGCCTCGACCATGTTCCCATAGTCCAGATTGGGTGTTGAGATGTCAGGCATGGAATTACATCCGTAGTTGAGTGACTTTTCCGGTCGGCTTGATGATCGGGAATTGCTTCACGATGAAATAGCCACCAGCATCATTTGGGTGATCGTTGTCGGCTGATTTATCCGGCTCGCCGTTTGCCGCCCATACCTGCTGTTCAAGGCTGTCTGTATAGACCGGGCAGCGAGCAACGTTAACTTTGTAGCGGCGCTGACCGTTGCCGTTGCAGAACATGGCATTCATGGAGTTAATGCGATCCTTTACCGGCGGGTTGGCGGCGTTCACCACCACGCTGAATCCGGCCTGCTTGAGCTGCGCAATATCCGTAGCGCTGGCGTTATTGGACTTGCGTGAATCGCCGGAAGCATCCGGATAGACGTAAATCTGCCTGGAGGCAACATAGCGCCCGTCCTCGTAGCGCCAGAACTCTTCCTGGATACGCTTTATCATGGCTGGCGTGTCATAAACTTTTATCAATTCTCGTACCGCGCGCGGCTCGCCATTGCGAAGCACGTGGACGATGGCCGCCATTTTGCCAACGTTAAAGTCCATGCCGATATAGAGCGGCTCGCCTGCCTGCTCTTCATCGGTACAGTTATTCAGACGTCTATCGAACTGGTGATAGATAGTGCCGCTGGTCAGGTTTGTAAAACGCCCCCTAAGGTACGCCTTAATTAGCTCCGGCGGGTAGGAGTTCATCAGCGACGGGATGTAATCCGGCGGCAGGTTCTTCGCGTTGTCGAACGTACTGGCCTGAATTAGCCCATACAGAGCAGAAAGCTCAGGCTTTTCACGCACTGCTTTCACGAATTGCTGGTAAACGAACTTGAAGCCCTCCGGCGTAGTCGTGACATCGATACCGTTACGCAGACCATCAACTTTGTAACGCATACGAGCGATGATTTTTCGCCAGGCCTGCTGCGCTTTAGCAGCCGCCATGACGTCCAGCTCATCCACCATCGCGTTACCGATTTTAAAGCCGACTATCGATCCGGGCTTCTCCATCGAGCGGCAAATTGTCGTGCCGCGATACCGACGCCCCTCATAGAAGTGAACCTCTTTGTTCCCCTCATTGATTTTGACACTCAGCCCCCAGTCAAAGGCCACCTCTTCGATCGTCGGATAGAAGATGTCACGAATCTGCGGGTACGTCGGCGCGAAATAACCCTGGTTGATTTTCGGGTGCTCCCACATCCCCTTACAGATGCCGCCACAACCTACCCACGTCTTGCCGGAACCGAACCCGGCAACATAGGCTTTGAATTTGTGTTGCATCGCGAGGAAGCGCGCCTGTGGGATGTTAAGTGTCGGGCTGATCCCCATCTTCCGCCCTCGCGTCCACTACGTTGATATTGATTGCAACTGGCGTTGGTTCGTCATCATCACCATCACCGGCCAGCTCTTTGCGGAGTTTCTCAACCTCCAGCTGCCGGCGGTCGATTTCGATTTGCTGGAGGCGCTGCGCGAATTCGCTATCTGCCAGGCCAAGCCGCTTCATAACCGCTTCATACATGCGCTCGCGGCTGATTGCCGTTATCTCAACGCCATTCTTCCCAAGCTTGACGCCGGAATAAGCCAAAGCAGCATCAGGGGAAAGTTTCCGGGTGTCTGCGAAGTAAGGCTGTCCTACTCCGTCGCCATTGCAGCGCGGGCATTCAGGGTTAGGCTCTCGGTTGTGGTCATAGCCGTAACCTCCAGAGTCCTCCGGTTCACGACGGTCACGATCAACAGCCTCGAGTCTTTTCTCTTCAAACTCGACAGCATCGCGCCACTGATACTGATGACCGAAGCCCCAACAGTAACGACACGCGCCGCGACGATACTGTGAAAGCTGGTTTGCATCGAAAGTGGCAAGTTGCCACATCTGGGAGAGAACCTCATCAGCACTGCCAAGCGTGCGCGCAATGGAGGCTTTCTGCTGCTGCGCAATGACCTGCGCAACCTTAACATTTGATAACAACCGACTTGATTGCTCCTGCGCGGTTTTCTTGCTGTACCCGGCACGGATAGCTGCCTGAGCGGCGTTGTTGTCCTTCAGGTACTCCGCGACAAATAAGCGCTGCTGAGCAGTAAGTCCATCATCTTCCACCAGCTCATTTGCGCTTTTATCTTTCTGCGCAGTTTTTTGCGCAGTTTGCGCAGAAGGTTTTTTGATATATCGACGGGCGGTAGCGTAGTTCAGTCCCTGCGCTTCACACCATTCCTTTGGTGATACGCCGGTTGCGGCATGTTCGGACAGGAACCGTTGCTGAAGCTCGCCCCAGTCCGGTTTTGCCATATTGTTTATTCCTGTTTGAGGTATGGCAGGAAGTGGCTGAACATGCGATCCAGCATGTAGCAGTACGTTTCGTTGGCGTCTTCCGGCTTGGTTGTCACGCCGACATCAGAGCAAACGTAAAAGCATACGTGAGCGCATTCATGAACGAGCGTGGATATCTGGTTATCGAATACTCCAATCAGGTAGCAACGCTCTCCCGTATCGGTGTTTTCATAGTTGCTTGCCATTCCAGAGTTAAACGGCCTCTCATCCCCGCTGCCGCCAAGGAATTTATCAGCGTGCTGAAACTGTTCTCTGGTTGTTGCGAGGTAGACGTGCGCACTTTGAAACAGCGGAATGGTGAATGCCGGAAGTCTGTGCCATTTGGCCTTTGCCATATCTCGCTCCGTCATTATCCGTTGCAGGGGTTATTTTTTATTTATCCGCTCAGGGGGATATCCATTATCAAGCCCACCAGCAGGTGAGCTTTGGAATGGAAAGCCGTTGTGAAAGTGGCTCTCAGTGTGCGGGTAATTCCCCATCAGCAACTTTCTGGGCGTAGTAATCAAGGATGTCTTCGATGACCGCTATTCCTGACGGTTTGAGCCCCTCATACTTCCCTATTGATGCGAAATACGAAGGGCGCTCAGGATTGTAGATATCGAGCATCCGAAAGAACTTCATCTCCACTGCGTCAGCATCCATATTGTCGGCCATAAAATATGACGTGAACATCGACGCCAGGCAGTCAGCATCTATCAGAATGTCGCCAAATTCAGAACGGTATATGGGTTGCCGGTGTTTCGCAGTTTGCATGATGACGAACTCCTCACAGACCTGCCTGGCCATGGGGAATTTTTCTGGTGAGTATGGATTCACGGCCACCTCACGCAGCAGCATAGAGCAATTTCATCTGCCCTTTTACCGGGAATGCCGACATGCAGCGCGCTTCGAAATCACGATAATCAGAGCACCCATTGGCAATGCTGGTAACGGCAATGATCTGTCGCTCAACCAATGTCAGCGCGTCAGGTTTAAGGTGCTGATGGATTTTATCTCCCGCAGCCAGGCGTCTTTTAACCTCTGCATACACTTCTGGTGGTAATACCGGGCCATATACCCACTTTGCGCTGATCATCCCAAAAAGTGCGGGGCGACGACCTGGTCTATGACGAGGCAGTCCTGACATTTTGAACATTGCAGAATAAAACGGATCGCTAAACCTCTTTTCCCATGGCTGAGATTTATCCAGAAGGAAAATAGCCTTTATTCTTTCATCGTCGATATGATGAACGGAACCCTGAATGATTGCGTCAATTTGCTCATCACACCAGATCTCAAAATCTACAGAAAGCCATCGAGCAAATCTGACCGCCAGTTTTGGGTGAAGCCATGTTCCGCCGCCACGGTCTTTGCGAGCGCGGCTGGTTTTTACATATGTGATATTCCCATATCTACTCTTTAGCGCCTCGATGTAACGAACAGTCTCAGGAAGCCTAAGCCACTGAGCCGGCTCCTTGTTGAACTTGTCAGCCGCCGCAGTCGCGTCAAACCAGCCATCGTCAGAAAAACGCATTGGATGGCCTTCGAAATCAATCGGGATGATATTAGACATCGTATTTACCTTTTTGGTGATATGAGCCAGTTCTCGCAGACATGGACAGCCCAAGAGCGGCACGATGTAAGCCACCGTCCTGTCTCTGTCTCATATCCCGAAAAGCTCTTGGTTTTTTTGCGCGGAGAATGCGCGGGTTTACTGCGGGCATAAAAAAGCCCGACCGAAGTCAGGCTCTGTTATTTGGGTGACGAATCACTTAAGACACTGCTCTTTGATGTAGTCCTGCATGCCGCGAATCATTTTGTCAGCGGTTGCGATTCCGTCCCGGTGATCGAAATAATTCCGTCGAGCGTCTGGAGTAAGTTCGGGGGTTCCTGCATCATCCACGCCGGTGGCGGAGGTGGCTTTTGACACTCCAGGGCAGGTTGCGGCGATGCGCAGCCGTTTAGCGCCAGAATCGACATCCCGACGCAAATCGTTAATGGTTTTTTTCGCATCGGACAATTCCTTCGTGTATTTGGCATCCAGTGCAGCGACATCACGCTGGCGGGTCTGCATGTCTTTAATGGTGGCGTTAGCCATGCTGAGTTTCTCAGTGGCTTTATCTCGCTGGTCTTTGTAGGTAATGGCGTTGCTGCGGTAGTGGTTCACGAAGAGCATCAGCATGCCGATTACCGCCACCACCAGCAACTGCAACCAGTAACGCCTTAGCAGCGCGCCAATCACGACAGGAACAGAGCGCGCTCCGCCTCACGCCGACGGGTCAGCCCATTCAGGACTTTGCCTCCAGCTTTGTTCCAGCGCAGGAACTCATCGGCAGAGCCAGCGTAATCACCGGCGTTGAGTTTGCGCAGGAGAGTCGATGTCGACAGTGACCGGGCGCCGAGGTTATACGTGAACGACACCAGGGCGTCGAATTGCCCTTGAGTCAGACCCACTTTAACCAAGCGGGACACGTCGCTTTCGTAGCTGACCAGTCCGGTCTTAAGCAGACGCTCTGCCGTTTCCTGCTTAATCGTCATCCCGGCGCGGACAGGTTTTCCGTCGACGGGCTGAGTCCATCCATAGCCGATCGTCCATACGCCCACGCTGTCTTGGTAGGCGGTGAGCTTGCAGCCTTCAAACTGCTTGATCAGGGCAATGCCTTTTTCACTGGTTTGCATTACCGCCTCCAAAGCGAGAATTAAACACCCGGGAAGCCATAACCTTAACCTGCTCTACGCCAACGAAACCGAGCGCGCCACCGATAGCGATCGACAGGGACTGTGGGAGGTTGAAGTAATCAAGAGCTGACACAGCGGTAAGGGTCAGAGCTCCGCAGATCGCTCCTTCAAGAATCATTTTCTTCCAGCCGCCACCGCCGTAAGCGATTCGCAATGCGGCCATGGCAACCGATAGCAATACGGCACCCATCGGCGTTTCGCCACGCCACCAGCTGTGGAGTAGTTCGATAAACTCCGTCCAGGAGTGGGGATCGTTATGCATTTTCATAGTCTCTAACCTCCGGCTTAAAAGCGGGGGCTGTGTGTTTGAAAGGGGTCAGGCCCTCGGGACGATTTAACAAGTAGGCGTGTCGATGATGGTTCCCGGAGCCTGAAATAAAAAACCCGGCGACAGGCCGGGAAGATGAGGGTAAGGCAATGTCGGCTCTCTGGCCGAAGGGTCCCAGGTAGTGGGTTTGGTTTGTGGTGGCCGGTGCTGATCTCCGGCTTTCTCTGGCATCGTGTGCCCCAAGACTTTTCTCCAGAGATAGCGCAGTCCTCATTAAGGGGGTGCCGTCTCTAGCGCATCAGCCTGCGCATTCACCACAACGGACAGAGCACTCTGTGCATTTAAGCCAAGCCCCATACGGGAGAATGCTCTTTCCTGTTGTGCAGATACGAAAAAGCCCAAGGCGTTAACCTCGGGCTTAAATTCTTTGTGTCGACAATCAAAGCTATGGCGACGATATCAGATTTACATGAAATCTATGCTATTTAATTGACTTTTGCAATACCCTGCTGCGAAAAAGTAGCCTTTTGTTGTGATCGTGTTCTCACAGTGCAGATAAGAGAATCGCCATCAAGCCGCTTAAAGATGGTACACATGGCCCGCCAGTAGTCGGCGTAGTTATGGCACCAGTTATCAGGCTTAACGCCGCACAGAGCCGCCAGGTCCTGGTGCTGATACACATCCTTACCCGCCAGCTCCGCTTTGACGTCCTGCGCCGCCAGCCAGATAAGCTTCTTGAGGCGTTCCATCGTCTTGCCGGCCACCTTCTTCGCGCCGAGCTGCTCCCGGAACTCTTCCCACGCCCACTGGGTGATCGCCACCTGGTATTCGAAGCGGGTGTTCTCGCTGTAGTTCCATAGCAGCCACGCTTTCTGGTGATCTTCCAGCGACAGAAGCGCCCGCCGCCATGACGCGGTCCCGTACTCTACCGGGCTAACCAGAGCGATTGACGTTCCCTTCGCACGAGACTGGCTACCGCTCATTGCCGGGCCGTCCGGGTTAACTTTGCGGCCGGTGACCGGGTCAGTGATTTTCTTCCGGCCCCGGCTGCGCGCCGTCGCGGTGAATTGCGCGTTCTCGGCGAAAGCTACCAGCTGCCCTTTCGTCGCCCCGCTCAGATCTGCGGTCGCCACAATGAGCTGCTGACGTACGTATTCCAGTTGCTGACTGTTCATGCGGCTTCCTTATGTGGCTGGTTTGTTTTGGTCTGGCTGTGCTTTGCTACTGGCGGCAGGCTGGCGCGCTTAACGCTTTCGGCCTGGTATCGGGTTATCTCGTCTCTGGTCACGGCGCGCACTCCCCAATAATGATCTGCCCCTTCTCTCCCCAAAGTTTTGTCACCCGTCCATCCCAGACCCGACTGTCGTCGTCGAAAATGGCATCGAGTAGCGCCTTTTCCAGGTTGTCTTTATCCGGCTTTTGCTGATGAGCCTGGCCGTTAAGTTGCTTGCGCTTCTTCTGGCTCCAGCTTTTTGGCATGGGAATGATGAAGGTGATGTGATAACCGGATTCAGGAATGTTGATTCCAAGCAGGCGCACCTCGGCTTTGAAAGCCCAATATGCCGCCGTCGCAGGTCTTTTATGCCAGCGATCTCGCTGTGTCATGCGGGGCTTACTGACTGGCGTGATATCGTAAATATTCATGCCTTCACGAGCCCCTCTTTCAACCAAATAACCTGTGTACGCGCCATGCCTTCCAGCGCGCACTCCTTTGCATATTCCGCATCGACCAGACGGGTGCGGCGATCAATCTCGTCGTGGCAGCTGCTGCATGCGATGGTGGCGATCAGGTCAGGTGGCTTGATTCCGGTCCCGCATAGACCAGCAAGACGTATGTGAGCCGGTACTGAGGTTTCAGGATTGCCGTTGCATACGCCGGGGATCCGCACCTGACATTCCCGCCCGCGTGCCGCTTTGCATAAATTAGCCATGCGCTCTCCTCGCCGCGAGACGCAGCCATTTCTGATCCACCAGGCGGGCGGTGTAGTCTTTCAGTGTCGGGATGTCGGACGGCTTAACCACGGACTTGCGCTGGCGGCGCGCCGGAACGCGGAAGATTTCATTGGTGATGACGCGGGAAAGTGGAGTAGACATCAGGCCTCCTGCTTATCGCGCAGCTGCTGATACTCGCAACTTTGGGGGATGGTCAGTTGACAGCCGATATTCATCGCCCAGGCTTCTACTTTGCAAAGGAAGATGTACATCTCGCCGGTTTCCAGCTCTGACGTATGACGTAAGGATTGGACGGTGGTGACCTCGCCGGAAACTACGTCTACCCGGTCTTTGCTTTCGTAGCCGAGATAGGTGTGCTTCATCGCGTCCTTGACCCACTCAGGCGTAGCAAAGGTCTTGCCGCGTGCGATGAGGTACTCGCTAATTTCCGTGTACCACATGTGGCTGAGCGCGTTCTGCGACAGGCTGCGCTTCTCCCGCCACGGCTTAACCTGCAGGCGGAAGCATTGCCCGGCATCGAGCAATGGCTGAATCTGCTGGCCAATGGCCGCGAAGTTGCCGCGATGGAGTTTGATGCCGTCTACTGGAAGAGTCATACGGCCCCCTTAACGGAAACCGCAGAATGCAGAAAATCGCAGGTGCATTTCTGCATCTGTGACAAGGTGAGGAGTTCAGATTGTGGTCGCATTTAAGTCCCCTTAAATGCGCAGAAGTCACCGCCGGGCGTTCAACTCCGACGGCGACTTAATTATGGCGGGATGATTTGAGAAAATCAATTTGCGAATAGCGACAATATATAGTTAAGGAATCCAGCCTTCGCCGCAATTTCCTGTCTCTCTCATCCACTCATGACCGCATTCCGAGCATTTGTAATAACGCTCGTTTGCTTCGCGTCCGTGATGGCTGAAGTTAACGGATTTATCGCCTTGCAAGACCATGCATGGAAGAGGCGGATCCCTTCGTCCAAGGGGTTGTTTGTTACATACTTCACAAGTCATAAATCCCGGACCTCACACGTCATTCGCCTGTAAAAAATCATTATACCAAGAAAAATTTGGTTAAGATGCGAGCGGAATGTAAAACATGTGTATAGCTATTAAATCGGTCCTTGGCGATTTATTTTTTAGCGTCAAACCCCACATGATGGGACGCAACTTCAGTAAATTTACGAACAACATCCATGGCGAAATCACCTCTCTCAGCAATCTTCCAGACCCAATGTACCACCTGCTCTGCGTTCGTTAGGTGGGAAAGAGGAATTGAGTAAATCTGTCCATGGATGTCAATCACCTCAAGCTCATCGAGGCACACCTTAACAAGATCATCAAGCTCCCTTTCTCTTTCAAGAATCGTTGTGATGCTCATGCTATTTTCCATTTGAATCTCCTAAAATTTATTTTGCATTTTGCTCAGTCATTTCAATGTAGCGAGGATCAGATGCCTTAGGCAATGCAACGCTCTGCTCGCGATAGTGCCGCACGCGATCCATGAAATACTCTCGTAGATGCTCTGGTTGCTCACGAGCTACCTGCTCGGCGATAACCGGCATATTCAGGCGCTCTTTGTAGGCCACGCCGGAGGCTGCCAGGTCAACATTAACCTTGTCGCGTTCTTCCTGCGGCTTTGCTGCAATGTTCCAGTCAGACATTAGTCAGCAGTCCTCCCTCTCTTCTTTCTGGTCTCATAAGGAGATCTAAAACCATCAACAGATTCAACCTCTCCAGCATCAAACCGTTTCGCATTTGCAATTTGTGATTTACTCCAGAACTTTTTATGTCTTTTCATTGAAGCTTTATATTTTTCTGCTGGAGTCATTTCTTCGTTAGACATAAAACCCCCTCGGTTATTTGAGGGGATTATAGATCACTTCTGCTGCGGTGATGCTGCTATCATCCGGCGATACACATCGTAAGTTCCGAATTGTTCATCACCAGCCTCAAGCATTTCATGGGTGGGTTCTTCTGGCACCAGCACCCAACCATCCTGAATCACCGGAGAGTTGCCGCAGCGCGACTCGGCATTTTTTGTCAAAGAATCCAGTGGTGGCGCGGTCTTGATGGTGCAGCGCGACTCGGCGTTTTCGGCACCCTGAAGCATGGCGGCGCACATTGCGTCATATTCAGAAATTGGCTGCAACCTGTATCCTTCAGGCACAGCTACCGGCGATGGCGGGGCGGCGCAATCACATGGAACGCTTATTGGCTCGCCCCAGGGTTGCGTACCGCCACTATCAGCCATGCCTGTGTCGTTGCATTTAGGGCATGGTCTGCCCTCAAGCGCATTCAGTAACGTACGGATCTCATGTTGTTGTGCTGCTATCATGGAATCTTTGGCTTCCAACTCATCTAGCAGTGCCAGCACGGTGGACGGGGTTAGAGCCTCATTGAATTCATCGCGATCATAACCCCAACTATCGGATTCTGCTCTCTCCGCCGCTTCACGCAGCTCCTGTTTGTTGATGTTGCTCATTGGGCGGCCTCCTGCATGGCTGGGTCTGCTGGTAAAGTCATGTGCGGCACCTCAATCAGTTCTGCCCGGGCATCAGCCGTGTTAAGCGCCATTAATGCGACGATTCGCTTCTGCTCAGGATCCATGCGCAAAGCCACCGTTTTACCGTTAAAATTGAAGAACACCGCAACGTTTTTGATATCTTCGATTTTCATACCCCTTCCCTCCCCCAAACCATCAATACTCGCTTCATCGCAGGACTGTTCCGGCACTCCTGAAATATTCCGTTAGTGCAGCTGCGCGCGGTGCCGTCCTGCTCTTCCGGCGTGGCCAGGCGATAAGTCACCGTTCGCCAGACCTTGCTCACGCGCACAATCTTCCGGGCCCGCTCCAGATCGATAGCGTTCTTCGTGATGCAGTTGATGGTGATGCCGCACTCTGTGGCCACATCCTTCGCGGTGAAGGTCCTGTGCGTTTCGAGATAACGCAGAATTGCCTGTTTACCTTTCATCAGAAGCCCCCTTTCTTTTTCGGCTGCTGCTCGCGCCCGCGGCGTTCTGCGGCGGCGGCCTGCTGGTCTGTGTCGTAAATTGCCCCGTTAATCTGATTGCAATAAACCGTTCCGGTGCTGCCGTGGCGGTTGAGTCGCAGGATTAACTCGGTTTCTCCCGGCGGTACGCTGTCATCGAAAGCACCTTCCCGGTGGATGCCAACCCAGTAGTCGCAGTCCTGCTCAATCTGTCCTGTGTCGCGGGAATCGCTCGGCAACGGGCGTTTATTCACTCGCTTCTCCAGTTCGCGGTTGAGCTGGGTCAGCAGCACGACGACGCAGCCAAGCTCTTTGGCGAGGTTCTTCAGCCCTTTGGTGATCATCCCGTAGGCCAGGTCATTACGGTCGGCTTTTTCGGCGGTCATAAGCGTCAGGTAGTCAACCAGGATCATGCCTACACAGCCCTTCTCGCGTTTTATTCGGCGGCTTTCGCTAACTATGTGCGCCAGGGACAGGCCAGGAGTGTCGTCGATGTACAGCATGTCGATTTCACTCAGCCGCCCGGCTGTTGCTATCGCCTTCTTAAAGTCGCCGTCGTAGTCGCCCTGGTACTGGTCATCGGCGTCATCCGTGGCGGGCATGTAAAAAATGCTCGGGTTAATGCCGGACTTCTGACCAACCAGCTTTTCAAGGATCTGGTCGCCAGGCATTTCGAGGCTGAACATCAGCGCTGGCTTTTTCTCACGAACCGCGCAGTTGATCGCCATCTGCCCGTACAGCGTTGTCTTGCCCATCTTTGGCCTTGCGCCAATCACGAACAGAGAGCCTTTAACCAGACCTTTCGGCGCCAGAAGCCGGTCGAGTGACGGGATACCGGTACTCATGCCGCGCTGTTCGCCTGAAGGGTCAAACCGTTTCTCCAGATCCGCTACCCAGTCATCCATAACCTCGCCGAAAGACCGCAACCCACGACGACTTCCGGTTTTTGAATGGTCTGCGAGCTGGGTGAAAATACCCTGAATGGCCTCGTACTTCTGCGTAGCGCTCATGCCGTTGCGGGAATACAGCAGTTCAGTAGCTTCGGTCAGGCGGTTGATACCGTAGCGCTCCATTGCGGCTTCCCGGACTGATGCTGCGTAAGCCACGATGTTTGCAGCGCTGGGAGTGTTCTTGGCTATCTCCGCCAGGTAAGCAAAGCCACCTACCTGCTCCGCGAGCCCTTTGCCTTCGAGCGCGTCGAACAATGTCAGACCATCGACTGGCTTGTTGTCGCGGAACATCTGGCGCATCTCGGCAAATATCAGCTGGTGAGGTCGGCTGTAGAACGACTCAGGCTTGAGCATCGCCAGAACCTTCTGGACTCGCTCGCTGTTGTCATCATCCAGCAGCAGGCCACCGATAACGCTCTGCTCTGCTTCGAGGTTTTGCGGTACAGCCATGAATTCAGCGGTCATCACGATCCCCCTCGCGCACTTCGATGTACAGCTTTTCGGTCAGGAACTTATCGAATTTCATGCGGCGCCATGTCTTCCCGGATTTCTGGTCTGGTCGGTCTTCAAGCATCCATCGGCAGTTCTGAGCGATGTAGCGCAGATAACTTCTGAAACCGTCCATATCCATCGGCTTGCCGTCCAGGTTGCGGGCGATCTTGTTAGCCTTACCCCAGAAGGTGCGGATCAGATTGCGTCGCTCATCAGTGAGGCATCTCCATCCCCGTGCTTCAGGCAGTTCGTCTTTCAGGCATTGCCATACTTCATCGCATGACAAACGAGACTTTTTCTCTTCAGCGGGTTTCTGGTCATTTGCGACATACTTACTACCGTTAGGTAGTAAGTTATTTAATATATTGTTATCTGTGGACACTGGCTGGACATCGGCTGGACACTCCACCTCCACAGGCATTGGTACGACTGCGTTTGGGCTGGACACCGGCTGGACATCGGCTGGACAAAAATTTGACTGATATTCGTCATATTTGACCACTTTTAGAACAGTAAAACGGTTGTTTGATTTGGTGGTGATCATGCCCAGATTCTGGAATTTACGGAGCAGTGATTTAACGCGATCAGCGGTCAAACCCGTTTCCATTGCCAGCGTGTTTCGCCCGGTAATGAACTCTCCGCGTTCGCAGATCACATCGCCGACATCAGTCGATACCAGTGTCTGTTCGTGATTAGCACGCAGGAGCAGGTGAACCCATAAATGAGCCGCCTCAGCGTCCTTGTAGAACGGCACATCCATAATTTTACGGTGCAGCAAGGCAAACCCCTTACCGTCATTCGTGCGCGGTTTCTGGAGCCTTCTGGCCTCTCTGGCTTCGGCTAAATTGGATACGTTACCCACGGCCACTCTCCTTACGTTTCAGTTCTTCCAGGATGGCGCGCATCTTCTCCGCCACAATCGGGTTAACCGAGCGGATGAAGCGGTCGCGGGTTATGTTTTTATGTACAGCGGTATGGTAATAGCGTGGATTTTTTGCCATTATTCCTCCTGCAATGAGAGCACACGATTTGCATCTGAAGGCCAGTTCTGTTGACGCAGACTGGCTTTCGCCATTTTTGATACTTCCCATCACATAACCCCTAACATCGAAGTGACCATGGCCATCAGCGGCGCGGTCAGGTCCGGGTCGACACGGAACATCTCTACAATCCCCTCACTGAGTTCCTTGAGCTTCTGGTGACGCGGGGCGTTCATCGCAACGGCCACTTTCGCCTCGCTCGTTTCCTTCTCAAGTCGAGCTAAGCGGGACATGAAACTGTCCTCTGGAAGAAGTCGATGGCGATACTCCAGCGGCAGGACGGACATGATTGCCGGTGCCAGCTGGCGAATGTTGTTGGCCGCATATTCGGTGTCGCCGTCGATCCAGCGGAACACCTTCTGCATCTGGCGGTGTGAGTCAGTCGGGATATCAAGTCCGGTGCCGCCGATTGCCCGCCACTCTTCAACAATCAGAGCGGCGACAAATTCACGGCTGCGGCAATCAGCTGCCCAGGCGCGAACAGCTGCGCGGATCCCATCGATGTTTAACGCCCTGGAATCAGGTTCCCGGCGATTCTGGTAAATCATCGCCGTTGGCGAAAATTTGTTACCTTGTTGATACGCAAGTGAATGCATTGCTTTCCCTTTCGTGGTTAGGCCGCAGTATCACGCGGCGATGCGAATACCAGGCTTTCTTTGAGGACCGGAGCCTGGCGGTGAAAATTCTTCGTGCCTTTCTCGATAGCAGATGCCATTTCTGGAGATGCCCGGCGATTTCCGTAGGCGATCTGGTCCAGGTAACCTGGCGTCGTGTTAGCCAACTTTGCGAGCTGCGCCCATTCGTCGGTAGTGGCGGCCTTGCGCCAGCGGTGTAGTTCAGTGCTCATTGGTGTCTCCGGGTGAGTCGTTTGATTTGGAGTTTAGCGTTATGCTAAATACTACGCAAGCATCATTTAGCAATTTGCACATTTATCATTTTGCTAAAAGCAGTAACAATGCAGGTATGGAAAATAAAGAAATCAGAAAAGCCAACCTGGAAGCGCTGTACGAGAAACGCCAGGGCGAGTCTGGAATGACAAAGGCGCAGTTTGCTGAGCTCATCGAGACAAGCCCTGCAGCTCTTAGCCAGCTTCTTGGACCAAACCCTCATCGCAATATCGGCGATAAGATGGCTCGCAAAATTGAAACTGCGCTTGATCTGCCTTTTGGCTGGATGGATGTTTTACACGCCAGTGAAGAACCTTCGAATGTTACTTTTCGAGGACTGAACGAGACAAAAGGAAGTTATCCTGTAATCAGCTGGGTAAGCGCGGGGCAATGGATGGAAGCTGTAGAACCTTATCACCGTAGAGCGATTGATCGCTGGTATGACACGACTGTCGATTGCTCAGAAGATTCATTCTGGCTGGACGTTAAAGGGGATTCTATGACCTCCCCCGCCGGGCTGAGCATACCCGAGGGTGCTGCGATACTTGTCGATCCTGAAGTCGAACCACGAAACGGTAAACTCGTGGTTGCCAAACTCGAAGGTGATAACGAGGCAACATTCAAAAAGCTCGTTATTGATGCCGGGCGCCGCTTTCTGAAGCCGCTTAACCCGCAATATCCGATGCTTGAAATAAACGGGAATTGTAAAATTATCGGCGTGGTTGTTGACGCAAAAATCCTGAATATCCCATAAAAACTACCAATTTTAAGATACCAGCAAAGTGCTGGTTTTTATGGCTAAGATGCCATGTTAGGATGTTTCCGATTGCAATCAATGGAAATAACATAATGAAAAAAATAGCTTTAGTAGTACTTGTGGCATTAACCATGGCTGGATGTGCTTCTTCAGGTAACCAGCAACTTAAGAATGAGACTGAAACCAGCGTACAGACCAAAATTCAGGAAGGTAAAACCACCAAGTCAGAGGTGAAAACTACCTTTGGCTCTCCTGACTCCGTCTCCTATACCGATGGTGGAAATGAGATCTGGAAGTATTCATTTTCCAAGGTAAAGGTTAACGGAACCAGTTTTATCCCCTTCTATGGCCTTTTCCACAACGGAACAAATGGCACGAAGAAAGAGCTAACCATCTTATTCAAAGATGATAAGGTTCAGAAATACACAATGGCCGAATCAGCGATTAATACAAAATCAGGTTGGGCCGATTAACAGCATGACTATCCACCCCGGCTTCCTGGCCGGGTTATACTGCCAAAAAGCACGATCCCATAAACGTACATTTTTACTGTTATTTTCATGCCAAATCATCATGTACACTGTGTTTGTCGGCGATCCAATTATTTACCCTTCCGCACCATCTCAGCCGCATCTCGTAGCATCCCCTTGTGGATCACGTTCCCGACGGCTTTACGCTTCCCTTCCAGAAATCCTACAATGTTGTCCTTGTTAATCTCAATACCGTTGTAAACCAGCTCGAACACCACACACCCAACCTCTCCAGCCATGAAGGCAATACGATCTTCCTTTAGTTCATCAGCTTCCTCTTTCATTTTTCTCTCCGCGTCCATTGTTCAATGTTTGTCCAGTATAGCACCAACCTCGCGCTAAAAAATTTATTCCCTTATTAATCAATGCGCTAAATAAAATACGCCAATTATTTAGCATTTTGCTATTGCGCATAATTTAGCATCACGCTAAATTCAACTCATCGAAACGAAACATCGACAGCTGAGCGAAGTTAGCCAGCGGCGGACAGCAAGTCGCCTGCTTTTTAACAACATGCAAAGTCGGAACAGCACTCAGTAATCCTGTTTAGACCCCAACGCACAAAATGCGGCGTATCACCGGCGGCGAACCGGTCGGTGAGAAGGCTACCCCCTCGCGAGAGCGATAAAGGCATGGGAACGGGCAACACTGACGGGATGAGAGGTGCGAAGCGCAAACAGATTTATTCCAGTCCATTCGAAGTTGAGTGGGTTGGGCTGAATCACAGAATCTTTCACGCCCGATTGGGCATCACGTTCAAATGGCTAGCCGCTGCCACCCTTTTCGACGCGGCGCACCGTATCGGAGGAGTTATGTAACAGGTAACAGTGACGACTGAAAACCAACATTCAGCCCCGGATTATACCGGGGCACACCGTGGAATGTTTTGGGGTGTGGTGAAGCTCAACGGCGAGCTAGGGAATAGGCTTGCGGCAATAATTCGCGATGAAAACCGCAAGGCGCGCGTAACCCAATCGGCATCGCACCGATGGAAGCTGGTTCGACTCCAGCCGCCACACCACCAAAGCATTTCTCCCGCATCAGCGGGTAACGGCAGAGCCAGCCTCAAGCACCGGGCGCCGATGCTTGGTGATGGTAATACTGCCATCTCAACCGCACAGGAGACGATGATCCTGTTCTGGTTGGATTGGAAAAGTCTTCTTGGCCCGCCAGCGCGCGGGCATTTTTTTGGAGGTTGCATGTTTGCTACTGATATCTCACTGAAATATGGCACTCATCAGCCAGAGACGATCCTGGAAACAATGCCGATTGAAGAAGCCTCCGAGATCATCAAGGAGAAGCTTCGTGATGAAGTGCGCCAGGAACTCGAAGGCAAGTATGAGGATCGGATTTACTATGCAGAGGAAGAGGCTTCCGAATGGGAGAGTCGCGCTGATGACTACGAATCAGACGCTACGCAACTGGCGATGGCCATAAGGGATGCTCTCGATGCTGAGAGTCTTGATGATGCAAAAATCATCCTGGAAAGGGTCAAGCGTGACCTTGATAACTATTTCTGACTGAGGTCGCTCAGGCGGCCTTTTTTATTAGCAGCCTCTCTCCGCGAGGGGCTGACGGCAAATCTACTCCACTTATTTGAGGTGATGGTGATGGATATAAAAAACGATGAAGTAGCGATGTTTAAAAGCAACAATGGCGTAATTTTAGCAGCTGACGCAGCTTATGCTGCTGCTGAAGAAGCGGTTAAAGGGGCATCAGATGACCGCATGTATCGGCAGAATTTGATAAAGGCAGCACTGGAGACTGCCCTGGCATCAGTTATCGTTTTATAGCGATCCCAAAAGGCGTAGGTGCTTCTGCTTTGTACTTTTCCTTTGCTGCTTCACGACAGGCAGGAAGCAAATCAGCAATGCGCTCAATTAAAGCTTCTGGCGTGTTGGCGGATGGGTCTTTTACTGCAAGCGCCAGCGCTAAATCATATGCCACTGATTCCTCAGTTCTCTTTCCTGCAAATACATTCATGGACATAAAGAAATCCTTTTATTGACTGTGGAATATCCAGTCTACGGCATTCCTTTGACTGTGGAAAGTGAAGGAAATCACGCGCCGGGCGTGGCTAAACATCCCGGCACTCATTCAAGTTGAGGCTGCCAGGTAGGCGGCCTTTTTCATACCTGGAGTTATTTACGAGTGACTCAAGTTATGACAACCGGCGGCCATCCACCGCCCATTGAAACACTGAATAAATGCGTTGAAGTCTTGTATTAACCGTTCCGTTCGCCGCGATAAGGCCAAGAGGATTTATGAGCAACCCTATCACAGTAGGTTTTTCAGGCCTGACGAAGCGAATTTTCGCGGGTCGGTCAAAGCCAAGCAAATTGGCGCCCGGCGTTCGTGAGTTCACTGGTGAGAAATTTGATGTCACAGACGAGGCGCTATTTGCAGTGGCCCATCTTCTCGCGGTTCGTGATGACATCCTTATATTCCCGACAGCTGATGGGAAAGAGATTCACCTACGCGCCGACATCAAAGAAAAGCGGGAGGCATCATGACAGTCACCCACAACGGCAAGCAGTACACCGCCAAAAAGCTCAACGATAACGAGTGGCAGCTGACATCGGTATCGGCACCACGCGACAAGCTGACTCTGAATCGCTGCCAGATGCATATCGCTGGCCTCCTGAAACAGGTAGAGGTGAAGGCATGATCAACCACTACGGCACCACACCTCTCATTCGCCAGTGCGTCACGCCCGGCATGATGGCAATGCATGAAGGCCGCACCTATCGCGTCTCAGCGGTCATTCAGGAGCGCAAATGGGTGTATCTGCACACCGATGCAGAAATCATACGCCTCAGTGACTGCGTGATTGACGTCCTTCTGGACGGTCACGGCAACCCTATCCAGCACTAACCACCCTATTCAACCGATCGGCCTGGCTTTTTGCGGGCGGGATCTGCACATCCAAATTTCAGGAGTTCAGCCATGAACGCATACCTCACTTACGACCGAATCGAAGATCGGCGCTGGGTTAAGCAACGGCTTACCGACGAGAAAGAGAAGTGGATCGACGACCGGGCGAAAGAACTGATCGCCATGTTCCCGAAATATGCTTTGCAAATGAGTAGCCTGTTTCTCCCAAAAGAAGCGCAAATGGCACTAGTCGGTGAAAAGGCAGAGGAAGCCTATAACGACTATGTCACACGCATCTGTTACGACCGCGCCGAAGAAGAGTGGGATCGCCTTCATCCAACCTGCCCGTTTTAACTTTGAGGGATTTAACAATGAGTACTGCACTTTCCACCATGGCCGGGAAACTGGCCGCACGCCTCGGCATGGATGCCGGTACAGACCTGATGAATACGCTGAAGAATACAGCGTTCAAAGGTGGCAACGTCACGGACGAGCAGTTTACAGCCCTGTTGATCGTCGCCAACCAGTACGGCCTGAACCCATGGACAAAAGAGATTTATGCCTTCCCAGATAAAGGCGGGATTGTCCCGGTCGTCGGCGTTGATGGATGGGCTCGCATTATCAACGAGCATCCTCAGTTTGACGGCATGGAGTTCTCTTACGACAAGGAAGAAGGCGCGTGCACCTGCAAGATTTACCGCAAAGACCGCAAGCACCCGACAATCGTTACCGAGTACATGGGCGAGTGCAAACGCAACACTCAGCCATGGCAGTCCCACCCTACCCGCATGCTTCGCCACAAGACGCTTATCCAATGCGCACGCCTGGCCTTTGGTTTCGCTGGCATCTTCGACCAGGACGAGGCAGAGCGAGTGATTGAAGGAACAACGGCAGAGGTTCATGCGGGCCATGAATCAGATAGCCGCCGCCCGGAACTGATCGCAAAAGGTGAGTCCGCCGCGCGCCTTGGAACCGTTAAGTACCAGGAGTTCTGGGTGGCGCTGAGCGCTGAAGAGAAGCAGGTGATCGGCGCAGTTGAGAAGCGACGCATGTATGACATGAGTCTTGCTGTCGACAACGCCGAACCTGTCAATGTCGCAGAGACGGAGGCTGAATGATGGAGCAACGCACCCCTGAATGGTTTGCTGCGCGCTGCGGCAAGGTCACGGCGAGTCGCCTGGCTGATGTCATGGCCCGGACTAAGTCGGGCTACTCCACCAGCCGCCAGAACTACATGGCCGAGCTGATTTGCCAACGGCTGACCGGGAAGCTAGAGGAAGGGTTTTCGAATGCCGCGATGATGCGCGGCACTGAACTTGAGCCAGTGGCGCGCGAAATGTACGCCCTGAATGAGTTCGATGCGGCAATCACTGAAGTTGGGCTCATCGATCACCCAACCATACCCGGATTCGCAGCCAGCCCGGACGGACTTGTTAACGACGACGGGCTTATCGAAATCAAATGCCCCAACACCTGGACCCATCTTGAAACGCTGAAAACTGGCGAGCCAAAGCGCCAGTACATGCTGCAAATGCATGCGCAGATGATGTGCACCGGGCGGAAATGGTGTGATTTCGTTAGTTTCGATGATCGCCTGCCGCCTGACCTCGCCTATTTCAAGAAGCGAATTCATTTCGATGAAGAGCTGGCGCGCGAAATCGAGTCTGAGGTTAAGAGCTTTCTTGCAGATCTGGAATCGGAAATTCAGAAAATCACAGAGCGTGCAGCATGAAACGCACACCCTTCTACCGCAGACCCGGTCGAACCGGGCAATTCTCCGGCCTCCGTGAGCGCGTTATCTGGATGATTCAGACGCGCGGCCGCCCGGTCACCGGTAGCGAAATCGCTGAGAAGTTTGGCGTAACGCTCATCGAGTTTAACCGGGTCGCCAACGGCATCACCCGCGGCTCCGGACAGATAGCGCAGATAGTTGAGTCTGAGAAATGGCGAAATGAGGACGGCATATGCGACCGCACATTCGACCTGGTCACGAAGCCAAAGGTCGTAACACCACAGGGTAAATCGCGGCTGTTCACCCGGCGCGCTATAGAGCAATCGCAGGAAGGCAGACGGCAGGAATGCATTGAACGTGCCGCCCGTCGCCGCCGCCTGATTGCTCAGGGCCTCTACATCGACGAAATGGAGTCCATCCTATGACTCACGCTCACGACGACATCATGGTTGGCACACTGTGCCTTCCCTTCATTGGTAACGGCTGGCTAATGCCATGGGGTGAAGTGGTCAGCAATCCATTAAAGGCGCAGCGGCTCGCTGAGGAATATCGGGAAAGACAGGAGGCGGCATGACCTATCAACTTCACGTCGGGCGCTGTGAAGACGTCCTGAAAACGCTCCCGGATAACTCCGTTGACGCCATCGTGACGGATCCTCCGTACGGGCTGAGCTTCATGAACCACAAGTGGGATTACGACGTTCCCACCGTTGAGCAGTGGCAGGAATGCCTGCGCGTCCTTAAGCCAGGCGGACACCTGCTGGCGTTTGGCGGATCACGCACCTATCACCGCCTTGTGGTTAATGCAGAGGATGCCGGGTTCGAAATCCGCGACCAAATTCTCTGGATTTACGGCAGCGGCTTCCCCAAGTCGCATAACCTTGATGGCGATTTTGATGGCTGGGGTACCGCATTGAAACCAGCCCATGAGCCAATTGTCATGGCGCGCAAACCTTTCAAAAAAACGGTGTCGGCGAATATGGCCGAGCATGGTACCGGTGCAATCAATATTGATGCCTGCCGCATCCCTACCGATGAGATGCTAAATGGCGGTGCTGGCGGTCTGCTTTCACATCAGCGCGACGGCACAGAACCTGTTGCTGATTACGAGCAGGCACCAGAGGGGCGATGGCCAGCAAACATCATTCACGACGGAAGTGATGTTGTCGTGTCAGCGTTCCCGGATGCGAAAGGCCAGCAAGGAGCGCTTACCGGCAATGAGCCAAGCTCTAAAATGGGTGCGGCGAATTGCTACGGGCAAATGGACCGGCGGCACGAATCAACTCCACGCATCGATAGCAGCAAGAGCGCTGCCCGCTTCTTCTACTGCGCCAAGGTCAAACCTAAAGAGCGCGATGAAGGCCTCGAGAGATTTATCGCGACGTCAGCCAGCGACATGACCGGCGGACGCAAAGAAGGAAGCGTCGGCATTAATGATCCGCGCGCCGGTGCCGGGCGTACCAGTGGCGCGAAGAACAACCACCCTACCGTTAAGCCGATCGCTCTTATGAGTTATCTCTGCAGGCTGATTACTCCGCCTGGCGGTACCGTGCTTGATCCGTGGATGGGAAGCGGGAGCACAGGCCGGGCAGCTATAGAGGAAGGGTTTAACTTCATCGGCATCGACCTTAACCCGGATTACGTAACCATTGCTTCTGCCCGTATTGCTCATTCCTTCAAAAAGATGACGGAGGCCGCATGACGCCAGCAAATGAAAACGCCATCCGAGCAGCCTGCCGCCGCTGCACCGAGGAAATACAGCAGGCCATGCGCAAGAAGCCAAAGCCTAACTGGAACGAAACGGTGCCTCCCATCATCAACAAACATCACAAGAAAATTGAAGCTCTGGGAGTTAGCCTCCTGGAGGTCGTCGTATACACAGGGCGGCTTAATCGCCGCTTCGGAGTGGAATCGTGAGCAAATATCCAAGGGTTGGCAGCGTGTCAGCCAAAAGCAAAAACACCTCCGCTAAATGCAAATGCGGTGCAGTGGCGAAGTATAAAACGACCGTGGAAATGAATATTTTCCGTGGCGATGACGAAGTTGTTTGGTCTTGTAACGAGCACAAGAAGGATTGTGCATTTCTGGTCGGTGAGCAAGGCGGTGCCGCATGAACAAAGCCTCTCCAGTTGATTTGAGAAAAAGCCTCGAAATAGCCAACCAACTGGCGCACATCGGGATTCGCTTCGTGCCGATTCCGGTGGCGACCGAGGAAGAATTCCAGACGCTGGCCGCCGAGTTATCGCGACGGCTTGAGCAGATGGCGGTCGAAGCCGAGAAGAATGAAGGCGGTGCAACATGAAGGCACTAATCACCAGGTCGCTATCGCGGCCTTTTTTATTGCTGGCGTTCACCTTCAACCGAATTAACCGACAGTTCGCGGAGTGAATATGGAAGATTTTAAAGGCACTAAAGGTAATTGGTCATATAGCAAAGAGACCGGAACGATTCGCGGTGATGGTGGCCTTCTCGCTGAGTTACTGATTAATGGTTCCGAAGACGATAACGGCACGCTCATGGCCGCAGCACCGGATTTACTGGTAGCGCTTCAATACCTGTTCGACAACTATAAGCAGCTCGCTGATTCAGGTGATGCCGGTAACTGGCGACTCGAAGATGAACCTGCCGGAAAGAAGGCGCTGCATGCTATCAACAAAGCCCTCGGTAAGGAGTGACCATGGCCGATATCATCGACACAGCAGCAGAGATTGAAGAGCTTCAGCGTAACGCTGCCCTTTCCGCTCACAGATTGAACCGCAACGCCGTATCAGCTGAACGTTGTGAAGAATGCGACGAAGACATCCCTGAGTCGCGGCGCGCTGCCGTTCCCGGATGCAAGACGTGCTCCAGTTGCCAGCAAGAAATCGAATTGAGGAATAAGCAGAGGGGGCTGTCATGAATAACAGAAAAGCCCGTCGGCTGCTTGGAGCTCACATCAATAATACATATCGAATTAGCAATAGACGCTGGCTGGTATGGGGTAGCAACTGGCCTTTTGTTTGGGAGCACGCAAAGCCATCACCGCGGCAGAAAAGGAAAGCCAAAGAGGTTGCAGCATACCGAGAGGAATTAAAGCGCAATCAGGAGTCAGCCAATGTTCAGGATAATCCAGCCTAATACCTGGTACGCCGATCCCCACGGCGCGCCCTGCAAAATCCTCCGCGCTACCCACGAAGTCATCCACTACATCCGCAACGGTCGCACCTGCATCGCCAGCATGGGCCGATTTAACCAGGATTTCGAGCCGCTGACCAAAGCACAGGCTGAGCGGATCGCCGAAGAAATAGAAACAGCAGAACACCTGAAGAAGCTGCGCGCCCAGCGTGCGGCGTAAGGAGAACTATGAGCACCATTCAGGACATCCGAAACCAGCTATCAACTCTGGTCACAGAGGCGCACAAGGTTGCATGCGCCCTCGATATAGGTGACGAGCGAACCGAGGCCTTTGAGCTATACGAAGCGCTTCGTCGACTTCAGCGGCAGGGCGCCGCCGGAGAGATTCTCTCAGCAACTAACCCCCTTCTCGCCTCGCCATATTACGACGAGGACTGGGACTGTAGTGGTTTACTGAATTTGGCCACCTGAACAGAGGTGATATGCTCATCTCAGAACATTACAGGTGCCTCAATGAAAAAAAGAAATTTCAGCGCAGAGTTTAA
>NZ_JBMKJI010000002.1:0-319229 GCF_049237025.1 Enterobacter cloacae complex sp. SYL001
ACTATATCGTCGGGTATTACAGCTCGCTCAGGCCGCATGACTATAACGGTGGGTTACCGCCAAACGAATCGGAAAACCGATACTGGAAAAAATCTAAAGCCGTGGCCCGTTTTAGTTGACCACTACAGCTCTATTATAGATCCGCTGAGTGGAACGATTAACCGCCTAATAATTTCACTGGACCTGCATGAAATATTCTGGTGTTGCCACTGCCTCACACCGCTTTGCTTACGTTGCAATTTGCCTCGCTTTATTGCAACAGTCACAAAGCTCTCTTTTCGTAGTAAAAAGCCTTCTTTTGCTAAACAACGAATCACTCATGGCATAACACGCTAAGTTGCACATTTCCTGTACCCTGGATACCCTGAGATTAATCCTAATAACTCAAGGGTGAGTATGGCTAGCGGGAAGAGAAAGAATCAAAAGGAATCGCCTGAAGAAGAGTTAGATCGCCTGCTGGATGAGCTTGAACTCACACCGGAGCAACGGGAGTTTATCGAATCCATGCGAGAGGATAAGGGCGATCCCAGTAGTGAGTAACGCTTGTCTTAAGCCGAACGAGTACAAACGGCATTGTAAGAAATTCCTCTCCTGGTGCATGCAGAATCACGGTGCCTTTGTTCCGGCTGTCGCTGGAGTGTCATAAATATAATTACGCGCGCGCATAATTTAAAATTAAACCCTCTTTCTTTTTACGTAATCAATCGCCCCTGTTATATCTGTCGGCAAATTTTTTATTTCCCGGATCGCAGATGAAAACACGACTCCTCCTGTGCGCTGGCTTATTAGCTGCCTCCAGTGCCCATGCCAGCGCCCTCTATTTTTATGAAGCTGGCACCGAAGATACCGCGCTTGCCGGAGCAGGGCAGGCGGCTCGTGCGCAGGATGCCTCTACAATTATGACCAACCCGGCTGGCATGACGCGCTTACCGGATCATATTGTCACAGGTGGGTTACAGGTTATGGATGGCTCCATCGACAACCAGCTGGATAACGATGCCCATCAAAGCCCCGGCGATGTGATGAAAACCATCCCGAATGCCAGCGCCTTTTATAGCCAGAAGGTGACCGATAATCTTTATGCCGGGGTCGGGCTTTACGGTAATTACGGCCTGGGGATCGACTACGGCAGCTGGGCGGGCGACAGGCTGATTAAAAAGAGTACCATGGTAGCCATGACGCTCAGCCCCTCGCTAGCCTATAAGCTTAACGACCGTCTTTCGATTGGCGCGTCCGCCAACGTTAACTACGGTTACTTCTCGCTGACTCGCAGCGTTAACGATGATGACTACCGGCGACGAGATGAAGACCTGGCCATGAGCTATCGGCTTGGGCTGCTGATGCAGCTAACTGACCAGACCCGAGCTGGTATTACCTGGAACAGCGAAACGGACTACAGCTTCAATATTGACGGCAACGCGCGTCTACAGAACGGCACCTACGACCTGCCGGTGTCAGCACAAATCAGCGCGCCGCAGCAAATTATGCTCAGCCTTGTGCATGACATTAACCCGCAGTGGTCGGTTATGGGCGATCTCGGCTGGCAGGACTGGAGCCAGTTCGGCGCGCCGCAAATCGTCGTCGGGGACCAGCAGCTGAACAACGTCAGCCGCCTGAAGGACACGTGGCACGGTGCGGTGGGCGTGCAGTATCGTCCAACGCCTCAATGGCGACTGAATGCCGGTGTGGCGTTCGACAGCTCGCCGTATGAAAGCCAGAGCGATGTGGCCTTAACCTTACCTACCGGCGATGAGTGGCGATTTGGTACGGGAGCCCAGTATCAGATCACCCCGGCCAGCAATATTGGTATTGCCGTGTCGTATCTTCATATGCAGTCGTCGCATGTGAAATCGCCGGTGGCGTTTGCCGGAAGTTACGACCATCCTTATCTTTGGTTTGCCAGCGTCAACTACAGCTACCAGTTTTGATCGGCTAACCGCTTAAAATATATGGTCTATAATGGCAGATACTGAATGTCAGAAGGTTGTACCATGCATATTTTACCGCCTGTTCGACCCGAAAAATCCATCGAACGACTGACCGCTATCCTTGAGCCGATAGCGGAGAAAGTGCACGTTGTTCCACGTAAGCGACTCACCTGGTTACGGAAGGGGAAACAGCAGATGTACCTCTTTCTGGAAGGGGAGCTGTCCCTGCTGCGGACATCGGATGGACTGGTGGTCGTGACCGTTTACGAGCCGCATTTGTTTGGTATTGCTGAGATGATCCAGCCTACGCAAGGCCATTTTCTCCGTGCGGAAAGGGAGTCGACCATTTTACGTCTCGATGCGGACAAGGCGGCCGAGTTATTCCGTGCCGAGGGCGTCTGGGAGGATGTCGCAGCGCTGCTCTCATACCATACGGCCTATTTGATATTCCGTGATGCGCAGGTACTCCAGCAGCGTACCTATTCCGTTATTCGTAACCACCTTCAGGAAATGATTTTGCTCCCGGAGGAGACGCGTTTGCGTACCACGATACTGGAATATATTCAGGATCGTACGCTGCTTTCTCGCAGTAGTATACTCAATGTATTATCCGCCCTTAAACAGGGAGAATATATCTCCTTTAAGCGCGGTGGGTATTTGCTTGAAGTCAGACACTTACCTGAATCATTCTAGGGGAAGTTTAAAATTAAACAGAAATGGAATTAACGAGGCTGTTAATTTTCTATATCGTTTGCTTTCTAAGGTTTATCTTTATTAAGTAAACGGTATATTTATGAAAAAGACAGTTCTCGCTTTGATTATGGTTAATGCGTTTACCGCCACTTCCGCGTTCGCCGCCGCTGATGCGGGCACCTGGTATGGCGGAGCGAAATTCGGCTGGTCACACTATTTTGATACCAATATGGGTTCAAAAGCGTTTGATAACAATAATTCCGACCACTTCGATTTTGACCATGATAATGTCGGTGGGGGTGTTTATACGGGTTACCAGATTACCCCATGGCTTGCGGTAGAAGGCGGTTATGATTATTTAGGCAACATGCAGATCAAGGGTCAGCATGGCGCAGGGGCGCAAATGAAGACGCAGGGTCTGCAAATGTCCCTGAAGGCCAGCTATGCCTTAACCAATGACTGGGATATCTACGGCCGTGCCGGTGCGATGGGCTATCGCGCTGAATCCGATGTAAGTGGTCACAATCGTTTTGAAACCGGTGTGCGCCCGCTTGCAGCTGTGGGTACTGAATACGCCTTCAATAAAAACTGGGCTGGCCGCCTGGAATATCAGTGGGTAAGCAATGTGGGTAATGCAAACCAGATCGGTGTGAGCAGCGACCTGAGTTCCGTCACCGCAGGGCTTAGCTATCGCTTTGGTCAGTACGACTGATGCATGTGATATGGCGATTAAGAAAAACCCGGCTGCTATGTTGCCGGGTTTTTTGTTGTCAGCTGGCGAATAACGGTTCAAGCATAATATGAATATTTTGCAGGCCCGTGACATTATTGTCTTTCAGGTATTGCTGATTAACCATATCTAACTGTTCCAGTTTGGTCAGCGAGGCGTAAACGCGTTGAACAGCGCTGTCCGCAACAAAAATTTCTTTTGCGGTAGTGTCCTGAAGATACTGTGATTTTACGCTGCGCGTTAAGTTATCGATCTGCTGTTTATTTTCCTGATAAAGAGACGCGATATGAGATATCTGTGCCTGCGGCGGTTTTTCCCCCGGTAATACCAGCGGAATTTGCAGATGATTAATCTTTTCAACGTTGTCTGGTGGTGGAGAGCTACATGCTGTTAATGTGCTCAGACTTAATATAGCGAAAAAGAACGGCAGGCTCTTCATCGAATCACTCCGGGGAAATAATTGGACTCAGCATTATCCCTGAAGGCCGCAGCGACGAAAGAATAAACTTATTTATTTATAAACGTTATTTCCATAGGTAAAAGAAAAGCCCGGTGATAGCCTCCTTTCCCCCCATGTACCGCCAGCGTGAATATGACGCCTCGAGGATGTATGAAATTTAAAACTCTCGTTAGTGCGATGGCCGTTGCTGGTCTGCTATTGGCCTCGTTGATCTCATTGCCTGTCCTGGCACAAAAGGAGGTGAAGGAAGCTACTGCCCATACGAAACACATGAATGATGCACTTTATGGTCAACTGCCCTTCTTTGATAAAACCGATTTCCGAAATGCGCATAAAGGCTTTATTGCCCCGCTGCCACCTGCGGTGATTAAAGGTGAAAAAGGCGCCGTTATCTGGAATCCCCAGAAATACGCTTTTATCAAAGAAGGGCAAAAAGCGCCGGATACCGTCAACCCGAGCCTGTGGCGTCAGGCGCAGCTGAATAATATCGGCGGTCTGTTTGAAGTCACGGAAGGCGTCTACCAGATCCGCAACCTCGATCTGTCGAATATGACAATCATAGAGGGCAAAGAGGGGATCACGGTTATCGATCCGCTGGTGTCTGCGGAAACGGCTAAAGCGGGCTTGGATCTTTACGTTAAGCATCGCGGCAAACGTCCGGTTGTTGCCGTTATTTATACCCATAGCCACGTCGATCATTATGGCGGCGTGCGTGGCGTAATTGATGAAGCCGGGGTAATGTCCGGCAAAGTGAAAGTCTATGCGCCAGCCGGTTTTATGGAAGAGGCGGTATCGGAAAATATCATGGCCGGAAACGCCATGAGCCGCCGTGCCAGCTATATCCACGGAAACCTGCTGAAGCCCGGTGTGAAGGGGCAGGTGGGGGCAGGTCTGGGGACGACCACCTCAGCCGGAACGGTCACGCTCATCGCGCCCACTCACTCTATTACCGAAGAGGAGCAGAAAGAGGTCATTGACGGTCTCACCTATGACTTTATGCTGACGCCGGAATCGGAAGCACCGTCTGAAATGCTCTGGTATGTGGAAGAGAAAAAGCTGATCGAAGCAGCAGAGAACGTCACTCACACCCTGCACAATACCTACTCGCTGCGCGGGGCGAAAATACACGATCCGCTGGCATGGTCAAAGTACATCAATAACGCCATCGATCGTTGGGGTGATAAAGCGGAAATCATTATCGCGCAGCACCACTGGCCCACGTGGGGTAACAAAAAAGTGGTGAAGCTGATGAAAAGCCAGCGTGATATCTACCGCTATATCAACGACCAGACGCTCAGACTGGCGAATAAGGGGCTGACGAGGGATGAAATAGCCGCTAATTTCGCCCTGCCTTACGGGCTGGCTAAATCCTGGGCAGGCCGTGGCTATTACGGCTCGGTAAGCAACAACGTCAAAGCCACCTATGTCTACTATCTTGGCTGGTTCGACGGCAATCCGGCGACGCTCGATGAACTGCCTCCGGTCGAGGCGGCGAAAAAGTATGTCGATTACATGGGCGGAGCCCGCGCGATCCTTGAAAAAGCCCGTGTCGATTATGCCCGGGGGAATTATCGCTGGGTGGCTCAGGTGGTCAGTAAAGTCGTTTTTGCCGATCCGAATAATAAAGCGGCGCGCGAACTGGAAGCCGATGCGTTTGAACAGCTGGGATACCATGCGGAGTCAGGGCCGTGGCGTAACGCCTACCTCACCGGTGCGCAAGAGTTGCGTAACGGCGTGAAGATAAAGCCGACGCCCAAAACCGCCAGCCCGGATGCGGTCCGTGCCATGTCGACTGAGATGATTTTTGACTACTTCGGCGTTCATCTTAACGGCGTCAGAGCAGCGAATGCCAGAGGCGTTTTTAACGTTGATTTAGGCCGCGAGGGCGGCAGGTATAAGCTGGAGCTGGAGAATGGCGTGCTAAACCACAGTGCCAATATCCAGGCAGAAGATCCGGATGCAACCATTACGCTCAGCCGCGAAACGCTGAACAAAATCATCCTTAAGGAGACCACGCTGAAAAAGGCGCAACAGGCAGGAGAGGTGACGATCGTCGGCAACGCCGCGAAGGTAGACGAAATGCTGCGCTGCATGGAGAGCTTCAGTTTCTGGTTTCCTGTCGTCACCCCTTAAAAGTAAAAAAGGCTGCTTTCGCAGCCTTTTAGCATTCGCCAGCAACAATTTGCCGGGTGGCGGCTTCGCCTTACCCGGCCTACACTCTGCGCTGCTTAAGCGCTAGATGACGCCATCCCCGCCGTCTGAACACCAGACCTGCCCGGAGGTGTATGAACACTCATCCGAGGCCAGAGTGACATACAGCGGTGCGATCTCCACAGGCTGTCCCGGGCGTCCCAGAGGGGTACTCTCGCCAAAATGTTTCACTTTTTCCTGTGGCTGCCCACCGCTGGGCTGGAGCACGGTCCAGTAAGGTCCGGGCGCTACCGCGTTCACGCGGATCCCTTTCGGACCCAGCTGTTTCGCCAGCGCTTTGGTAAACACCGCGAGACAGGCTTTGGTCTGCGCATAGTCAAGCAGTACGGCGCTCGGTTTTACCGCCTGTACAGATGAGGTATTAATGATGGAAGCGGGAGCTTTCATGTGGCGCAACGCCGCCTTTGTGATCCAGAAAGGCGCATAGACGTTGGTTTTAAAGGTCGCGTCAAAATCTTCCGTGGTCAGTTCTTCCAGCGTCTCACGATACTGCTGGCGGCCTGCGTTATTCACCAGGATGTCCAGCCCGCCCAGTTTTCCGACGGCCTGTTCCACCAGGTTCTGACAAAAAGTTTCGTCCCGCACATCGCCCGGAAGCGCGACGGCATTCCGTCCTTCCGCTTTAATCAGGGCGATCACTTCCGCAGCGTCTTCTTCCTCTTCCGGCAAATAGTTAATGGCGACATCTGCCCCTTCGCGGGCATAGGCAATGGCTACCGCGCGTCCGATGCCGGAATCGCCCCCGGTAATTAGCGCCTTCTTACCGGTAAGCCGGCCATGCCCTTTGTAGCTTGTCTCGCCGTGATCGGGAACAGGGTCCATTTCAGAGGCCAGGCCCGGTGGCGTCTGGGGCTGCTCCGGGAAAGGTGGCGTTGGGTAAGCGTTCGTACGTTGTTCATTATCACTCATAGCTAACTCCTTGTTAGGGGTGAGATTAGATGGATAGTTACAGCGTTAACGCTTCGCTGAATTATTTTTGCAAGTGGCTGACCCGCACTACGGGTGGGGATGATTTTTTATCGAGCGAGCCGCTAATACTGATCATGTTGTCAGGTTCCACGGTTCTGTCGTCAAATACGGCTTTTGGGATAATAACGTCGATTTTCCCGGTTTTATCCTGGAATACGTATTTATCGCCATTGCCATCAATAAGATTGCCGCGCAGTGAAATAGAGGCGCCATCATGCATCTCTTTTGCCTGAGTAATGGTCATAATGCGCGCATCGTCAGTACCACGATAACCACTGTCCAGGGCATGCGGCGGTGGCGGCGCTTCACCCTTTTGTAACCCGCCGTTATTATCTGCCCATGCGGAAGGGATAATTAATATTAACAAGGCTGAAATCACTGATAATTTCATCTGATATCCTTAATTTTGGATGTCTTGACTTATTAAGTATTGTTGCTATTCCTTTATGTGGCAAATGTGATAAGTCTTAAAAGCATTTGCGTAGAAAAATCAAAAATTTCGGCAATTAAGCGAAACGGTGACAAAAGCCATGGAACCAAAAAATGAAAAAGTGCCTGGGATAAAAGAGAGTTATCGTTTACTGACGTTTGAGTATGCATTTCGTCAGGTGGGTTTTATTGTACTGTTAGGTATTATCGTGGCCGCATTAGCCGGCCTGTTTTCCAGCGGTGCGGTTAGCGACGTGGAGAAAACAAACGAAGCAAAATCCCTGAACCTGAGCTATGAGCGCTTCGGCCGCCGCCAGACCGAATCGCGGATGACGCTGACGTTTCCGGTGACGTCTGAGGGTAAATATATTCTCAGCCTGACCAGCGAAAGCAGCGACGTATATGAGCCGGGCAGCGTCTGGCCGCAGCCGGACAGCATGTATAGCCGGGGGAACACCTTGTTTCTCGTTTACGACAATCTGAAACAGAGCGATAAGTTCACCGTCCTGCTGTTCATCACGCCGACAAAAGCAGGGAAATGGACAAACAGCATCCGCGTAAACAACGGGCCAGATATCCGCTTCTGGCAGTTTATTTACCCCTAGGAGTCGAATATGGACATGGTTTTTCGTGCCCTGGCAATATACCTGTTTCTGGTGATCGTGTTTAAAGTCGCCGGACGGCGCGCCCTGCTGCAAATGACCAGCTTTGACCTTATTTTGCTCTTAATTATCAGTGAGGCGACGCAGCAGGCGCTACTGGGCGAAGATTTTTCCGTCACCGGTGCGATGATTACAATAACAACGTTCGTGGTGGTGGATATTATTTTTGGTCTGATTAAAAAATATTCTTCTTCTGTTGAGAATGTTCTTGATGGCACCCCGGTGATATTGGTAGAGAATGGTATTCCCATCGAGGATAAACTGAAAAAAGTCGATGTATCCTGCGATGATATATTGGTTTCAGCACGCCAGAACCACGGCATAACGGAATTAAAGGATATTAAGTACGCGATCCTTGAGCGTAACGGCCATATTTCAATTATTCCTGAAGAAAATTAACTAAGGGGCACATCCATGAGCAACCTTATTCACGATAATAATACGACCATCAGCGAGCTGACGAAAAAGCTTGCCACGACGCTCACAGAAAGAGGACTGCGTCTAACCACGGCGGAGTCCTGCACCGGGGGTAATCTCGCGGTTGCGCTTTGCGCTGAAGAGAACACGGCGGAATTTTATGACGTTGGCATGGTGGTGTTCAGCGATGCGGCGAAGGAGAGGATCCTCGGCGTGCGGCACGAAACGATTGAGCGCTTCACCGCCGTCAGTGAACAAACGGTTACTGAGATGGCCGCTAAAATTCGCGATATTGCCGAGGCGGATATTGGTGTTGCCATCAGCGGCTATGCGGGACCGGAAGGCGGAGACGATGGCACGGCAGCCGGTACGGTCTGCTTCGGCTGGAATATTCGCGGACAGACGGAAACCCGCACCGTGCTGTTTTCCGGTGAATGTCAGGATGTGGTGGAAAAAGCGGTGCGTTATTCGCTGTCTGAACTGATCGAAATACTCTCCGGATGGGATAACGTCTGAGACAAGGGGAAAGGCTATGGCTGTTATCGTTATTACCGGCGGTACGGCGGGCGTGGGGAAAGCCACGGCGCTGCACTTTGCTAAAGCGGGCTACGATGTAGGCATTATTGCCCGCGATGAGCAGAGCCTGCGCTCCACAGAAGAGGAGTTGCGCCGTTTCGGGATCAACGCGTGTGCCGTTCAGGCCGACGTGGCGGACAGCAAGGCGGTGACCGATGCTGCTAACGAAATTGAATACCGGCTTGGAGCCATCGATGTGTGGGTGAATAACGCCATGGGCGGGATGCTGGCGCCGTTTCGCACCATGTCCCCGGAGGAGTTTCGCCGCGTCACCGAGGTGACCTATCTGGGCTATGTTAACGGCACCCGCGCCGCGCTGGAGTTAATGACCCCTCGCGATCGTGGAACGATTATTCAGGTTGGCTCCGCGCTGGCCTACCGTTCCATTCCCTTGCAGTCAGCCTACTGTGGGGCGAAGGCCGCGATCCGCGGATTTACCGATGCCGTACGCACCGAGCTGATGCATGAAAACAGCCGGGTGCAGATCGCAATGGTACAGATGCCGGGCCTCAATACGCCGCAGTTCGAGTGGGCGAGGAATAAATTTGCCTGGGCGATGCGCCCGGTTCCTCCCGTGTTTCAGCCGGAAGTGGCTGCCAGCGCTATTTTTAAGGTGGCGCAGAAACCGGTGCGGGAGCTGTGGGTAGGCAGCAGCACTGTCCAGTCGATTGTCGGGCAGTTTTTTTTCCCCGGTTTTCTGGACCGGCTGATGGTTAAAAAGGCCTGGGAAGGGCAGATGACCGATACGCTAAATGCGGATGACCGTCAGGACTATCTGGATCAGCCGGTTAACGATCTGCATAAAATCCACGGGCATTTCACCGACGAAGCAAAAGAGCGCGCCACCAGCGTTACCTCCGGCATGCCGGGGAAAGTGCTGCTCGGCTCCCTCGCCGTCACGGGCGCGATCGTGGCGCGTCTGCTGCTCTCGCGGAGACGATAATCAGCGCAGTGCGGTACGATCGGTCCAGAACCAGCGGTAGCCATAGCCGCTGAGGTTAAGTGCGACGGTTTTGCCGCATACCAGCGCGTCGTCGTAGCGTTTGTCCGCCAGGCATGCGGTCCAGGTCGCATGCCGGATCCCTCTGGCGGTAAAATTAACGGGCTTATCGCTGAAATTAACGAAGGTCAGAATGCTGCGCGTGTCGGTTTCGTAATAGATCCCCAGTACCGCATCGTTGTCGATAGTAATAAGACGAAACGGCGCGACGCCGATCTCAGGAAACTCCGAGCGCGTATTGGCGATATCGATAATGCAGTGCAGGAGGGAGTTGCGGTGCAACAGCGAATCCGCCACGTTGATTTTTTGATAGCGGTACGGACCATGGTCAATCATTGGGGCGATAAAGGTTTTCGGGTCGGCATCTGAGAAACCGCCGCCCTGCGACCCGGCCCACTGCATCGGGGTGCGTACGGCGTAACGCTCCTCCAGATCTAAATCATCGCCCATTCCAATTTCATCCCCGTAGCGCATGACCGGTACGCCCGGCAGCGAAAACAAGACCGCATGGCAAAAGGCCAGCCGCTTTCGATCGCCCTTAAGCATCGGCGCCAGACGGCGGCGGATCCCTCGCTGATACACGCTCATCTCTTCATCAGGGGCGAAGGCATCAATGACGGTCTGCTTCGCTTTTTTGCCTATCCCTTCCAGATCCAGCTCATCATGATTGCGCAGCCAGTTGGCAAAACAGCAGGAGTCCGGCGGCACAATCATCTTTTTCACCGCGTTGCGCAGCGGTCGTGCGCTCTTCTCTGCAAGGCTGACGTAAAAGTACTTATTGAGCCAGAAATTCAGCACCAGGTTGAGCCGGTCATTCTGACCAAAATAATCTTTGTAGGCGTCGACCTCCACGTCGACTTCGCCGAGCAGGATCGCGTCCGGATTGCGCTGTTCGATAAGACGGCGCAGATGCTCCAGGATCCACAGGCCGCGTTTTTCATCTCCACGCCCGGCCTGTTTTGTCAGGTGCGACGCTGCATCCAGGCGAAAGCCCGACACCCCGAGCTTTAGCCAGAAGATGATGATGTTCTCAACCTCCTTCAGCACCGCCGGGGAGGCCAGATTGAGATCCGGCTCGTGGTGATAAAACATATGCCGGTAGTATTGCCCCGCTTCGTCGTCCCATGTCCAGACGCTCTTTTCCACGCCGGGGAACATCGGTGGCGTATCGTCCTCGTCCGTGTCAGACCAGAGATAATAGTCACGGTAGGGTGACTGCGGGTTGCGGCGGGCTTGCTGAAACCAGGGATGCGCATCCGAGGTGTGCTGGATCAGCAGCTCAATAATGACCTTCATCCCCAGCTCCCGCGCCTGTTCAATAAAGGCGATGATATCGTTGAGCTTGCCGAAGCGGGGATCGACCTGCAAATGGTCGCTTACGTCATAGCCTTCATCGAGAAAAGGGGTGAGGTAAAACGGGGTGATCCAGATAACCGTCGCGCCCATCCGGCGGATGTAGCGCAACTTCGCGGCGATCCCGGCGATGTCGCCACAACCATCGCCGTTAAGATCGTAAAACAGGGCGGTATCAATCTGGTAAATAATGGCGCGTGTATGCCAGCCTGCCATAGCAATCCTTAGTGATAACCTTCGGTATCAGACACTTTGCCCCGGAAGACGTAGTAGCTCCAGGCGGTGTAAACCAGGATCACCGGGATGATTAACAGCGTGCCGATCAGCATAAACAGCTGGCTGGCAGGCGGCGCGGCGGCTTCCCACAGGGTGATGTGCGGCGGGATAATGTGTGGCCACAGGCTGATGCCCAGTCCGCTAAAGCCGAGGAAAATCAGGCCCAGCGTTAACAGGAACGGACGGGCATGGCTGTCGGGATTGCGCGTCAGCCGCCAGATCCACAGGCTGAATACCGCCACCAGAACCGGAACCGGCAGGAACCAGAAGAAGTTAGGCAGTGTAAACCAGCGCTCGGCGACAAACTGCCAGCCGAGCGGGGTCCAGATACTCACCACCGCAATAACGGCGATCAGTGCCAGCAGCACGTGCCGGGTCAGCTCACGCATCCGGTTTTGCAGCGCGCCTTCGCTTTTCATGATCAGCCATGTGGTAGCCAGCAGGGTATAGGCGACAATCAAACCCAGCCCGCAGAACAGGTTAAACGGGGTTAACCAGTCCAGCGAGGAGCCCACAAAGCGTCGCCCTTCCACGTCAAAGCCGTTGATCATCGCGCCGACCACGATCCCCTGGCTGAAGGTTGCCAGCAGGGAACCGCCAGCAAAAGAATAGTCCCAGAATTTGCGGTGGGAAGGGGTCGCCTTAAAGCGAAACTCAAATGCCACGCCGCGGAAAATAAGCCCGATCAGCATGGCCGTGAGCGGGATGGTCAGGGCATCGATAATCACCGCGTAGGCCAGCGGAAACGCGCCGAACAACCCTGCGCCGCCGAGAACCAGCCAGGTTTCATTTCCGTCCCAGACCGGTGCGACGCTGTTCACCATTACGTCGCGCTCTTTGGCATCGCCCACAAAGCTGAACAGCATGCCGATACCGAGATCGAAACCGTCCATGATGATGTACATCAGCGTGGCGAAGACAATAATGGCAAACCAGATGACCGGGATATCGACGCCCATCAGATCTTCTCCTCTTCCGGAACGGACTCGGCGGCGGACAGCGGACGGGCAGGGGTGCCCGACGTATTAGACGTTAGCGTGCCCACAGGCTGCGGACCTTTCTTAATCAACCGGGCGAGATACACATAACCCACGCCAAACACCGAACAGTAGACCACGATAAAGGCCAGCAGGCTGATGCTCATCTGCAACGTGCTGTGCAGAGACACCGCATCTATCGTGCGCAGATAGCCGTAGACGACCCACGGCTGGCGGCCCACTTCGGTGGTGACCCACCCGGCGAGCAGCGCAAGCAGTCCGGCTGGCCCCATGAACAGGGCAAACCAGTGGAATGGTCGCGAGTGATAGAGTCGGCGGCGATAGCGCAGCCAGACGCTCAGCACACCAAGCGTAATCATCAGCAGCCCCATGCCGACCATAATGCGGAAAGACCAGAAGACGATGAGCGAGTTCGGGCGGTCCTCTTTCGGGAAATCTTTCAGCGCCGGGACCTGTTTATCCAGGCTATGCGTCAGGATCAGGCTGCCGAGCGCCGGAATTTCAAGCCCGTATTTGGTGCGCTCCTCCTCCATATCCGGTACGCCGAACAGCAGCAGCGGGGTAGCCTCGCCGGGCGGATTTTCCCAGTGGCCTTCAATCGCGGCGATTTTGGCAGGCTGATGCTCAAGCGTATTCAGGCCGTGCATATCCCCAACCACGGCCTGTATGGGCGCGACCAGCAGCGCCATCCACATGGCCATGGAGAACATTTTGCGAATAGCGGGCGTGTCGTTGCCGCGCAGCAGATGCCATGCCCCGGACGCGCCCACAAACAAGGCGCTGCACAGGAAGGCGGCGATGGACATATGGATCAGACGGTAAGGGAATGAGGGGTTAAAAATAATGGCCAGCCAGTCTTCGGGAATGACCTGACCGTTCTGAATACTGAAGCCCTGCGGGGTGTGCATCCAGCTGTTGGAGGCGAGGATCCAGAAGGTGGACATCAGCGTGCCCAGCGCCACCATGCAGGTGGCAAAGAAGTGCAGGCCGGGGCCGACCTTGTTCCAGCCGAACAACATCACGCCCAGGAAACCGGCTTCGAGGAAGAAGGCGGTTAAGACTTCATAAGTGAGCAGAGGGCCGGTTATGCTGCCTGCGAACTGGGAAAATCCGCTCCAGTTAGTCCCAAACTGGTAAGCCATTACCAGCCCGGAAACCACGCCCATACCAAAGTTAACGGCGAAAATTTTCAGCCAGAAATGGTAAAGCGAGCGCCAGACATCATTTTTTGTGCGAAGCCACATGCCCTCGAGAACCACCAGATAGCTCGCAAGCCCGATGGTGATTGCCGGAAAGAGAATATGGAAAGAGACGGTAAAGGCGAACTGTATCCTGGCCAGATGAAACGCATCAAGCTCGAACATGCTCCGTACCTCTGGAACTGATAGCCCACAAGGCATTGCCAGACAGCCTCAGGCTGCCTGGCAAAACCGGTTACGGTTTTTTCTTACCCGCGCCAAGCTCGGCACCGGTAAGCGGATCGGCTTTAGGATCGGATTTCGTACGTGCGCACATTGCTTTGACCAGCGTAGCCTGCTCTGTTGTGAGCGTTACGCTTGCGCCGCCGTCACCGCCATCGACCGCTGGCTGAGGAGATTCCACGTAGTCGAAATGCTTGTCGCTGTTCCAGCTTCCGCGAACTTCTCCCCCCTCAGACATATTGTAGTACTTGTTGGTGTACTCTTCGATTGGAGGCAATTTACCCGGTGGGAAGTTGTTACGGATCGACTGGAGCGCCTTCTCAAACGAAAGCTGGTGTGCTGCCTCACGCGTCATTAAAAACGCCAGCGCATCTTTAACACCTGGATCGTCCGTTACGTTAATAAGCCGTTCGTAGATAATTTTGGCGCGCGCCTCGGCCGCAATGTTAGAGCGCAGATCCGCGGTGGGTTCGCCAATGGTATCCACGTACGCCGCCGTCCACGGTACGCCTGCGGAGTTAGTGAGCGGAGTACCGCCCCCGTAGAGCAGGGAAGTGATATGACTGTCATTGCCGTTTTCGGTCATGGACCGGTACAGCTCCGCTTCATTTTCAACGCCTTCCGCCAGTTCACCTTTCGCACCCTTATTAAGCATACCCACCAGGGTGCCGATAATTTCCAGGTGACTTAACTCCTCGGTCGCGATATCCATCAGCATATCTTTACGACCGGGATCGTCGTCGCTCAATCCTTGCGTAAAGTAACGACATGCCGCGGCAAGTTCGCCCTGTGGCCCGCCAAACTGCTCAAGCAGAAGATTAGCCAGACCCGGATTCGGTTCGGCTACGCGTACTGTGTATTGCAGCTGTTTTACGTGTCGAAACATATATTCTCCCTCTTCCGTTATTTTTTCGCTTCAACGCCGTCCGCGTCGGAGCGCAGCAGGAACTGTTCCGTCGTCTGTGGAATATGTTGAATCAGCCAGTCCGCCATCTGGCGCTCTTCTTCCAAAATGGATTCAATGGCTGGAATGGAGGCGGTATCGCCCGCTTGTTTGGCCGCGGCCAGCAGAGAGGTGTAGCAGGCAATTTCAAACTGCTCAAAAACGTAGCCGCTGATGGAGCCTTTAACAATTTCGTCGGAAGGGAACATGCCGCCAATGGACTGGCCGAGCGCCGCCATTTTGCTCATGGAATCTTTTATGACCGAACGGGAAATATTATTGCGGTCGAGAATTTCTTCCAGCACGGTAATTTGATGTTTAGTTTCATTAACGTGTTGTTCAATTCGTGCACGTAAGTCGGGATAATTATCAATACGGCTGGCCATTGATTCCAGCATGGATTCGGCTTGCTTTTCCATCGCATGGGCATCGCGTAGCCAATCATGGTAGTGTTCTACATGATTCATAATTAACTCCTGTGATTTATTTTCTGGTTAATTGTTGGTGCTGATGCTCATCAAATTTTTATTTATCCTTTCTGGGCTTTTTGATTAATATTGCCGACAGCCAGATCGGTTAATTTGAGATCGGTTTCTTTTTCTTCTTCCAGTGTTTCTGCAAGAAGTTTAACGGCTTTTTTATAGCCTAATTGTTCAGCCAGGGTGGCCAGGGTGCCGTAGCTGGCAATTTCGTAGTGCTCGACTTTCTGTGCGGCGGCAATTAATGCAGCGTCACGCACTTCGTTTTTCTCAGTGCTCTCAATAACTTCGTTGGCTTCTTCAATTAAGCCTTCCATTGCAACGCATTTCATGCGCTTCAGCTTGAGGCCGGATTCCTGCTCAATAATCTGATCGATACGTTCGATCTGTCCCTGCGTCTCCTCAAGGTGAGCCGTGAAGGCAGCGCTCAGCTTCTCGCTTGATGCGGCACGGGCTAACTTGCTTAGCGCGCGGGTCAGCTGCTTCTCAGCGCTGTAGGTATCGGATAACAGGTGAATAAATACATCTTCAACAGTTTTCATATTCATATATTCGCTCCAGTGAAATAAAGGGAAGGTACTGCGAGCCGACAGGCCCGCAGCATGCTCTCGGTATATTTATAAGAGCTTTAAATAAGATCAGGAGTTATCAGATTTACGGCCCCCGCCGTGACTGTTCTGTCCCCCTTTCTTACCCGCTTCAGATGCGCGTTGCGGATCGTTTTTGAAATTACCGCCGCTGTGCTGGCCGCCTTTACGTCCAGCTTCTGATGCTTTTTCACGGTCTTGCGCGAAATTACCGGAACCACCACGATGTTGCTCTGCCATATATCAACCCTCATGTTGCGTTTATGTCAGGTGATACGATAAGTAATTCGTATCAGTTGTCGTTCAGAAATTAACATTAGTCGTTATGTGAGAAGAGTCAAATTTCCTGTCTGGGTTGTTTTGCACCATTTCCAGAGATGCGGGGGAAATACCGCTTCGTTACGATTTTTGAAAATCGGAAGTAAATCCATTGCTTAGGGGGAAATAAATTGTGTCGTTAGGATTCCGCTTAGCTAATAATCTTAATGTGAACGCGGCGGAAATGATTACAAGAATTGACGTAGCGCAAAAATATATCTTACCGACCTGAGTCTTTATAATCGGAATAGTCTTAAGCGAGAAGTAAAATAACGAGCCAAAACAGTGTATCCGATCGTCGTTTTTGACGTGGTCAGGCGGATCGGGTGAGGGTATGCTGCATTTGTTACCACAATAATTACAGAGGCAATGTCATGGATCAGGAGCTACTGGATGCAGGGTACCGGGCCTATACCGGTGAGAAAATCGATGTCTACTTCAACACAGGGATCTGCAAACACTCGGGCAACTGCGTACGCGGCAGCGCGGCGCTGTTCGACCTGAAGCGTAAACCCTGGATCGCACCGGATGAAGTGGATGCAGAAACTGTTGCGCGCGTAATTGATACCTGCCCGAGCGGTGCGCTGAAGTACCGCCTAAAATAAGTGAGGAACCATGGATATTCTTGAAGGCCATAACAAGTTTTATGTCAACGACGCCGAAGGCAATCAGGTTGCGGAGATCGTCTTTGTCCCGACCGGCGAGCATCTGAGCATCATCGAGCACACCGATGTGGATCCGAGCCTGAAAGGGCAGGGTGTGGGTAAGCAGCTGGTGGCGAAGGTGGTAGAGAAGATGCGCGGGGAGAACCGTAAAATTATCCCGCTGTGTCCGTTTGCGAAGCATGAGTTTGATAATACGCGGGAGTATGACGATATTCGGGCGTAAAACAGATGCCCGGCATTGCGCCGGGCAGCACACTCAACCGACAAACATCACCGACACACACAGCACACCCACAATCAGCGTCAGCAGGTTACCGATGGAGCGGTACGGTTTTAACGACGGGATCAGGTACGTCGACAGCGTCGGCATGATGAACAGGATCATGGCGATAAGCGGACCGCTGATGGCGTAAATCATCGAGATCGCATTCGGGTTGATGCAGCAGACCGCAAAGGTAATCAGCGACACGCCGAGAATCGAAACCGCGCGGTTAAAGGCACGACTTTTCTTCACACCCACCTGATTCAGCGACGATTTCACAATTTCCGTTGCCCCTTCAATCACGCCAAAATAGGTGCCGAGGAACGATTTCGACATCGCTATAATTGCCACGATAATGCCGGAAATGCCCAGCCATGCCGGGGACGAAGGCATCATCGACAGCGCGGACAGGATCGTCACCCCTTCCTCTTTTGCCGCCACGATATAGGACGGTGGAATCGAAAGCAGGCAGCTGAACACAAAGAACAACACGCTGAGGCAGATGATCAGGTACGCCACTTTCATGATTTTTTTGCATTTACCCATAGCCTCTTCACCGTATTTCTCGCGACGATCTACGGCGAAGGTCGAGATGATCGGGGTATGGCTAAAAGCGAAAACCATCACCGGGATCGATATCCACACCTGGTGCAGCGTATGCTGGTCGAAGGCCATCTGGCTGGTCAGCAGCGACGGCTGCCAGCTGCCCGTCAGATACAGCGAGACAAACAGGAAATAGGCGATCAGCGGAAAGACAAGGAAACCCATCACCTTAATGGTGATGTGCCGCCCCATCAGGAAGATCAGATTCAAAATCAGCACCACGCCAAAACTCACCAGCATCCGCACGCTGGTATCCACCGTCATCCGTTTCGCCAGCTGTTCAGTAAGTGAGTTGGTTATCGCCACCGCGTAAATCAGAACCACCACAAAGAAGGCCACGAAATAGAGCGTGGTGATGAGGTTGCCGATCTTTTTGCCGTAGTAATGGGAAACGGCACCGGTGATCCCTTCGTTGCCTTTCGTCTTCGACGACAGAATAAATTGCGCCAGCGCTTTATGCGGCCAGTAGGTTAAGGGATACGCCACAAGGGCGGTGATCAGCAGGACAATTGCGCCAGCAGAGCCGAGCTGAATGGGCAAGAACAGGGTTCCTGCGCCCACGGCAGTGCCGTAGAGGGCGAAACTCCAGAGAGTCTCTTCTTTTGACCAAATTTTCGACATTAGAGCAACGTATCAACTATAAAACGAACAAAAAGGAGTGCAATTTACCATAATTATGCGTTGAGGTCGCCGTTGCTTCGCTGGGGTTGGGCCGGAGAAGGTCTCCGGCCGGAAGGTCATTCGCTTGCCAGGGCGCGACGTTGCTGGCGGCGCTTGATAATTTTCTCCCGCAGGGTGTCATACGCCCAGTTGTAGAGCATGGTGTACGGCAGGAAGAACAGGAAGAAACCAATCTCCAGCGTGAAGGCCTGGAGCAGCGTCACGCCCAGCACGGCGGCAACGATGGTTACGCCAATCACAATAAAGCCGCATTCAAAACCCAGCGCATGCAGGGCGCGCACTTTTGCCGTGCGCTTCACCCGCTGAACGGGCCAGAAACGGTCGAAGCCAAAGTTATAGATAATGTTCCAGAGCATTGCCGTGGTCGCCAGAATAATAGTGAGACCCCCCATTTCAACCACCGAGCGCTGCATTAGCCACGCGGCCGTAGGGGCGAGGATCGCCGTAGCAATACCTTCAAAACAGACGGCATGGAAGATCCGCTCCGGCAATTTACGTTGGAGTGCATCCTGATGTTGCATATTTACCTCATAAAGACGCCAGTATGGGCGTTGATGCGGCCTATTCTTATCGCTTAAGGTGATATATAAAAGATGGTATCCATCGATAAAGTAGATACATCATGCGTTATTCTCCCGAAGCACTGACCGCGTTTGTTGAAACTGTCGCCGCAGGTTCGTTTTCAGCTGCGGCACGACGGCTGCGTAAAAGCCAGTCCACCATCAGCACCTCCATCGCCAACCTTGAAGCTGACCTTGGCTTTGAGCTGTTTGATCGCTCGGCGCGTCACCCGGTGTTAACCGCCCAGGGTGAACAGGTGCTGGGCTATGTCCAGTCAATCCTCGCCGCCAGCGCGCGCCTTGATGAGCTGGCCGTATCCTTAACGGCGCAAACGGAGGCGCGTTTTACCTTTGTTCTCTCCGATACGCTTAACCCGACCGTGCTGGAAGAGATGATGAGCCAGTTCGACCAGCGTTTTCCGCACACCGAATTTGAGTGCCTGATTGGGGAAGAGGAGGACGTGATCGATCTGCTGCAAAAGGAGCGGGCGCAAATTGGCCTGACGGAAGCACGCGACAGCTACCCGACCGATATTGGCGCGACCCGCCTGCCTATGCAGACGCGGATGGCTATTTACGTTTCTGCCGGACATCCTCTGGCAGGGCAACATGAGACGCAGGCGGACGAGCTGCATGGCTGGCGCGAGCTGCGGCTGAGTACCTATCTTGAACGGGAAGCGCCCCTTGCGCGCGGGCCGGTCTGGTCTGCGCCGAACTACCTGCTGCTGCTAAGCATGGCGGTACAGGGCTTTGGCTGGTGCGCGTTACCCTGCGCGCTGGTCGACGAATTTGCCGCATCGAAATCGCTGGTGCAGCTGAACGTGCCGGGATGGCCGAGGTCGATTGCCATCGATCTGGTATGGAACAAAAGAACCCCGCCCGGCGTCGCCGGAAGCTGGCTGCGCCAGTACTTGCAGGACGCACGATAATCCTGTGACTAAACTCACTAATTTTAAACATTTGCGTCAATTGTTGATAACAATCCTCTACTATCGTCATGTCATTTTGCACAGAGGTCGTGATGAAAGATGTCGTTATAGTGGGTGCGTTACGTACGGCTATCGGCTGTTTTCAGGGAGCGCTTGCGCGTCACTCTGCGGTTGATCTCGGCAGCGTGGTGGTAAGAGCGCTGGTGGAACGCAGCGGGGTTGCCGCACATGAAATTGATGAGGTGATCCTCGGCCAGGTGCTGACCGCGGGCGCGGGACAAAACCCTGCGCGCCAGGCGGCGCTGAAGGGCGGCCTGCCTAATACCGTTTCGGCGATTACCATCAACGACGTCTGTGGTTCAGGTTTGAAAGCGCTCCATCTTGCGACGCAGGCCATCCAGTGCGGTGAAGCGGACGTGGTCATTGCCGGAGGGCAGGAAAACATGAGCCGCGCCCCGCATGTCCTGACCGACAGCCGGACCGGCGCGCAGCTCGGGAACAGTCAACTGCTTGACAGCCTGGTTCATGACGGGCTGTGGGACGCCTTCAACGACTACCATATGGGCGTCACGGCGGAAAACCTGGCGCGGGAATACGGCATCAGCCGCGAGCTTCAGGATGCGTATGCGCTTAGCTCGCAGCAAAAAGCACGCGCGGCGATCGATTCTGGCCGTTTTCGCGATGAAATTGTCCCGGTCAGTACCCTGTGCCAGAACGGCGAAGCGCTCATCGTTGATACCGACGAGCAGCCGCGCACCGATGCCAGCGCAGAAGGGCTGGCAAAACTCGATCCGGCCTTCGAAACGCTCGGTTCTGTAACGGCAGGTAACGCATCATCCATTAACGACGGTGCGGCGGCGGTGATGATGATGAGTGAAAGCAAAGCCCAGGAGCTGGCGCTGCCAGTGCTGGCGCGCATCAAAGCGTTTGCCAGCGTGGGTGTTGATCCTGCGTTAATGGGGATCGCCCCGGTCTATGCCACGCGCCGCTGTCTTGAGCGGGCGGGCTGGCAGCTGAACGATGTAGATCTGATTGAAGTCAATGAAGCCTTTGCTGCACAGGCGATCTCGGTCGGGAAAATGCTGGAATGGGATCCGCTGCGGGTCAACGTCAACGGCGGTGCGATCGCGCTCGGTCATCCTATTGGCGCTTCCGGCTGCCGCATTCTGGTGTCGCTAGTCCACGAAATGAAAAAGCGTAACGCCCGAAAAGGGATCGCAACGCTCTGCATTGGCGGAGGGCAGGGGGTAGCCCTGGCTATCGAACGGTAATTTCCCCCTCTGCGCACAGAAAGCCTCCCTCGGGAGGTTTTTTTATGTCTGCAGAATCCTTTTTTAACACTTCTGCGTTCTTTCTTAAGCCCACAATAATTATTGCGCGGTGAATTATTCGCTTTGTGAAGTTCTTAGTGTGATCTCACGCCTGGAATTTATGCGTTATACGCCTTTTTTGTTGATGAGGTTCACGTCGATCTTTGCCAAAAAAAATGAAACAAATAATTTCGATCCTTGTCACTAAAATAACGGTACATAAAAAATAAACTCAAGTTTCATAAAAACGAAACGTTATTTTAATTGAGGGTTTTTTCATGTTTAAGAAATCTCTGCTCCTTGCTTCCCTTATTAGTGCCTCTTTTGCGGCTAGCGCCGTTACCGTCGATCTGCGTCACGAATATATTGACAGCGGCTCGAATGCCGACCGTGTTGCCGTCTCGCACCGCTTTGACAATGGCTTCGGTTTTTCAGTCGAGGCGAAGTGGAAATCAGGCGGGGACAAGGCAGATCAGCCATTCGCGGATGTGGTGGGGAACGGTCACGAAGATCAGATTAGCTGGCGCTGGAAAGCGACAGACAATATCGCCCTGACGCCTGCGTTTACGATTGAAAGCACAGACAGTCGTACCATTTATAAACCGAATCTGCATGTGCAATATAGTTTCGATAATGGCTTCTACGTGGCCGCGCGTTACCGTTATGAATATACCCGCTACCCGTCAAGCTCAAATAAGGACGATGATAAAGTTAACCGTGGTGATGCGTGGGTCGGTTGGGTATTAGGTGACTGGCGTACCGAGCTGAACTATGTTTACGCGAAAAGCTCTGAAGGCGTGGCCCGAAATAACAATAAAGATTATTCCAATGAATATAACGCCAAGCTCGCCTACAAATGGGATAAAAACTGGGCACCGTATGTTGAGGTGGGCAACGTGGGGGTTAAAGACACTGACGAACGCCAGACCCGTTTCCGTTTAGGCGTGGCGTACTCCTTCTGATAATCCAGTTTCTTCGCTAAAAACCGCCGGGTGGCGCTTCGCTTACCCGGCCTACACTTTCCTTCCACTCCGCCGTTTCGTAGGCCAGGTAAGCGAAGCGCCACCCGGCAAAAAGCGCCGCAATCACCCAAAAAAAAGCCCTCCGAATCGGAGGGCAAGGCCAGTTACAGAAACACTAACTCATTCAGGCATGCAACATTTCAGGTTGCTCGGGGAGTTTCGCGATATAGAGGGCTGGTTTGCCGTCTTTATCGGAACTGTACAGCACCGCTTTTTCGTCCGGCGTGAAGGACGGATGCGGGTGGGTTACCTGGCGGCTGTTCGCCACCGTAGCCCAGGAAGTGTCATGACGGGCAATGCGGTAATAGGCTTTCTTCGCCACGTCAAAGGCATACAGATAAGGATCGTTATCAATGGTGTAGCCGCCGGTGTCTTTCACATCGACAGGCGTGCCGGAACCGTCGCCAACCAGCATGGTGCCGTCGACGTTGCTCATCAGGTGCGAACAGGCGGGCATGTTCATTACCGCTTCATTCACGCCGGTGTCCGGATTGAAGCGGGAGATGGTACGACCTTGCTGACCTTTCAGGTAAGAGACGTAGATCAGCGCGGACCCGTCCGGCACCCAAAATTCATGCGTGCAGCTTTCCCCTTCCGCGTGCGTTTTCACTTTCCGCACGTTGCTGCCATCTTCGTTGACCAGCCACATGCGGGCGTCAACCAGGTCGTGTGGCCCTTCATGACAGAAGGCCACGGTATTGTCATCGAACGGGCGATAAATCGGATGTCCCAGCCAGATCTTCTCGTCATGGATGGTGGTGCTTTCACCCGTTTTTAGATCAACGCGCAGCAGGCGGCAGTGCGGCCCTTTGTGGAAGAAGTCGTGGAAAATTTTCCAGTCGTTGAGTGGCGTCCAGTCACGTCTGGCAATCTCAATACCTACCAGTTTGGTGCAGTCGCTGTTCGCGACCCAGGTGCCGTAGCCAACCCACTCTTCCGGGACGCGGTACACTTCGCGCTCTGCCAGCGTCTTTAAATCCACCTCAAGCAGGGTGCGATCGTTCTTCACATAGTAGAGGGATTGATCGTCCGGAGAGAGGAACCCGCCAAAGGTGTTATCGCCCGCGCCTTCGGTCAGCTGCACCGCTTCGGCGTTTTTCAGATCCAGCAGGTAATAGTTCCAGTGACCGTCGAACTCCCCGGCGAACAGCAGGTGGCTGCCATCGTTAAAGAAGCACTTCTGGTAAAAGTAGTTGCGATGACAGGTTACTTCCGGTGGGGTCAGGCGGGTAACTTCCACGCCTGTATCCGGATCGCGGCTGACCTCGTAGTTCAGCTTGACCCGCATACCTTTAGCCATAATGCACTCCTTTGAACGCGTAATATAGGTTGAAAACTAGGTGTTAAATTATCAAGACATCGTTTCATTGTGTGTGACTGACAGCGCAAATTCTCAGTTTCTTTAGCCAGATTGAGGGGCTTAAAGATTTATCGTGATCGAAACACCATTTCTGGCATAAACATACAGAAAAAATGAAACGTTGTTTTAAATGTAATTGAAAACCCCATGTACAGGGGATAATATGTGTTCATCACGAAAACGGAACATTGTTTCGTTATTCATCTTTGCCTTCGGGCACGATCAATTCTGGAGGTTTACGTGGACGTCAGACAAAGCATCCACAGTGCGCACGCAAAAACGCTGGATACTCAGGGGCTGCGCAGTGAGTTTTTAGTTGAGCAAGTGTTCGAAGCCGACAAGTACACCATGGTCTACAGCCATATTGACCGCATTATTGTGGGCGGGATTATGCCGGTGGCGAAAACCGTCTCCGTGGGCGGTGAAGTGGGCAAACAGCTGGGCGTGAGCTACTTCCTCGAACGCCGTGAACTGGGCGTGATTAACATTGGCGGGCCGGGCACCATAACCGTCGATGGCCAGTGCTACGAAATTGGTCACCGTGACGCGCTGTACGTCGGAAAAGGCGCGAAAGAAGTGGTGTTCGCCAGCATCGATGGCAGCAAACCGGCGAAGTTCTACTACAACTGCGCCCCGGCTCATACGACTTACCCAACCAAAAAAGTCACGCCAGCGGACGTTGCCCCGGTGACCCTTGGTGACAACCTCACCAGCAACCGCCGCACCATCAATAAATACTTCGTACCGGATGTGCTGGAAACTTGCCAGCTCAGCATGGGGCTGACCGAGCTTGCGCCGGGCAACCTGTGGAACACCATGCCGTGCCATACCCACGAGCGCCGCATGGAAGTCTATTTCTACTTCAACATGGATGAAGATGCCTGCGTGTTCCACATGATGGGACAGCCGCAGGAAACTCGCCATATCGTGATGCACAACGAGCAGGCGGTCATTTCGCCAAGCTGGTCCATCCACTCTGGCGTGGGAACGAAAGCTTATACCTTTATCTGGGGTATGGTCGGTGAAAACCAGGTCTTCGATGACATGGACCACGTCGCTGTTAAGGATCTGCGCTAGTCGCAGGCAGTTAAGCATACATCTGCCTGTTGGTGACAGGCGCTGAACGATTAAGGAACAAACATGATTCTGGATGCATTTTCTCTGCAGGGTAAAGTGGCTGTGGTTTCCGGGTGTGACACCGGGCTGGGGCAGGGTATGGCGTTAGGTCTGGCGGAAGCGGGCTGTGATATCGTCGGGATTAACATCGTAGAGCCAACGGAAACCATCGAGCGCGTCACCGCGCTGGGCCGTCGTTTCCTGAGCCTGACCGCGGACCTGCGCAAAATCGATGCGATCCCTGAACTGCTGGATCGCGCGGTGGCGGAGTTCGGGCATATCGATATTCTGGTCAACAATGCGGGCCTGATTCGCCGTGAAGATGCGATTAACTTCAGCGAAACGGACTGGGACGACGTGATGAACCTGAACATCAAGAGCGTGTTCTTTATGTCCCAGGCGGCTGCGAAGCACTTCATCGCGCAGGGGAAAGGCGGCAAGATCATCAATATTGCCTCCATGCTCTCTTTCCAGGGCGGCATCCGCGTACCGTCTTACACCGCATCGAAGAGCGCCGTGATGGGCGTGACCCGTCTGCTGGCGAACGAGTGGGCGCAGCACAATATCAACGTCAACGCGATTGCGCCGGGCTACATGGCCACCAACAATACCCAGCAGCTGCGTGCTGATGAAGAGCGCAGCGCGGCAATTCTGGAACGTATTCCAGCGGGTCGCTGGGGTCTACCGAGCGATCTGATGGGCCCGGTTGTGTTCCTGGCTTCTCCGGCTTCGGATTACATTAACGGCTATACCGTCGCCGTTGACGGCGGCTGGCTGGCACGTTAATTCAGCCTTAATAAAGAACCTCTGCCCTCGGGTGGAGGTTTTTTTTGCGCCAAAATTGGCTTTATCCATATCCTTAAAGATGAAAAATCCATACTAAAAAGGAATAAATGACGGGTATCACACATCTATTGCTTAAATATTAACTAATTAATAAAAAATAAGGTTAAACCACCCTGATTTGAAATTGTAATGTCCATCACAGAACGGTATGTCGTAGCGAAATAATCCATATCTTCACCAGTTCCGACCTGACACTTTCTTCCGGTATCTCGTAATTTCACTTAACGAATTTCGCTGTTGAGGCAGGAAACTATGACATCTATAAATGACTCTACCCTTATGCCCGCTGCGCTGCGCGATACCCGACGCATGAACCAGTTTGTTTCTGTTGCGGCCGCCGTAGCCGGTCTACTGTTTGGTCTGGATATCGGCGTTATCGCTGGCGCACTGCCCTTTATTACCGACCACTTTACGTTAAGCAACCGCCTGCAAGAGTGGGTGGTGAGCAGCATGATGCTGGGCGCGGCCATCGGCGCGTTGTTTAACGGCTGGCTGTCGTTCCGTCTCGGGCGCAAATACAGCCTGATGGTTGGGGCGATTCTGTTCGTCGCAGGCTCCATCGGCTCCGCGTTTGCGACAAACATAGAAGTGCTGCTGCTTTCACGCGTGTTGCTTGGCGTAGCGGTGGGTATCGCGTCCTACACCGCGCCGCTTTATCTCTCTGAAATGGCAAGCGAGAACGTGCGCGGGAAGATGATCAGTATGTATCAGCTGATGGTGACGCTCGGTATCGTGCTGGCGTTTCTGTCGGATACGTACTTCAGCTACAGCGGCAACTGGCGGGCAATGCTTGGCGTGCTGGCGCTGCCTGCGCTGCTGCTGATTGTGTTAGTCATTTTCCTGCCGAACAGCCCGCGCTGGCTGGCGCAAAAAGGGCGTCACGTGGAGGCGGAAGAGGTACTGCGCATGTTGCGCGACACGTCTGAAAAAGCGCGTGAAGAGCTGAACGAAATCCGCGAAAGCCTGAAGCTGAAGCAGGGCGGCTGGTCCCTGTTTAAGGCGAACCGCAACGTGCGCCGCGCGGTGTTCCTCGGCATGCTGTTACAGGCGATGCAGCAGTTTACGGGGATGAACATCATTATGTATTACGCCCCGCGCATTTTTAAAATGGCCGGTTTTACCACCACCGAACAGCAGATGATCGCCACGCTGGTGGTGGGGCTGACCTTTATGTTCGCCACCTTTATCGCGGTTTTCACCGTTGATAAGGCCGGACGTAAACCCGCCCTGAAAATTGGCTTTAGCGTGATGGCGCTCGGCACCTTAATCCTTGGCTACTGCCTGATGCAGTTCGATAATGGCACGGCGTCAAGCGGTCTCTCCTGGCTCTCCGTGGGCATGACCATGATGTGTATCGCCGGTTACGCGATGAGCGCCGCGCCGGTGGTGTGGATCCTGTGCTCTGAAATACAGCCGCTGAAATGCCGCGACTTTGGTATCACCTGTTCCACCACCACCAACTGGGTGTCGAACATGATCATTGGCGCGACCTTCCTGACGCTGCTGGATGCGATTGGCGCGGCAGGCACCTTCTGGCTCTATACGGTGCTGAACGTGGCGTTTATCGGTGTGACCTTCTGGCTGATCCCCGAAACCAAGGGCGTGACCCTGGAGCATATTGAACGCAAGCTGATGAGAGGGGAGAAACTACGTAATATCGGCGTGTAATGTAATTGCCCGGTGGTGCTTCGCTTACCGGGCCTACGATACCGTGTAGGCCGGGTAAGCGGCTTAGTGTTTACCGCATCGCACGTCTCAAAATACGCTCCGCCTGACGCTGGAAGTCAGCGGCCGTCTCTTCCACGGTTTTCTGGCCGTAGTCGATATACTGCAAAGAAGTACCGAACTGCGCCACAATCTGTGGGTCGTCAAAGTATGGCGAGACGGTGAGTTTCGCCGGCAGCGACTGCGCCAGACGCAGGCCTGCCACGGAAGGATCGTCCTCTTTAATGGTGCCGTCTTCAGTCAGATACTGCACCGCTACTTTGCTCAGCGGTACGCCACGCTCAAGGCCCAGCGTATCGACCCCTTCTTTGCTGTTGAGCAGGAAATTAATCAGCTTCGCCGCCGCTTCCGGGTTTTTGGTCGACTTACCAATCGACAGCATTTGCGCCGGTTTGAAGAACAGGCCCGCGTCGGTGGCGCCCGGCAGCATTGGGTAGCTGCCCAGCTCCAGTTTCGCCGGTGGCTTCAGGTTGTCGGAATATTTGTTGATGGTGGAGTTCCACATATAGGTGCCGCCCCATTCTCCCTGGATCCACGGCTTCATCTCATACATGTTGCTCTTACCAAATGAGGCATAATATTTGGTGTCCGGCATGACGTGGCTGTCGATCAGCTTTTTGTAGGTCTGGAAGAACTCCACCCACTGTTCCTTTGTGTAGCTGAACTTTTTGGTTTTCTCATCCACCGCAGGAATGTTGTACTTCTGGATCATGTACGAATTCAGCAGCGCCAGCGTATCCTGGTGCTCCAGGATCACCGGATAGTATTGCTTACCGAGCTTGCTCTCGAAGGTTTTACCGGCCGCCATCAGCTCGTCCCAGGTTTTCGGGTACGCAATACCCGCTTTTTTCCAGGTTTCGTCATTGAAGTAGAACACCCGCGCCGTCACCGAGATCGGAATGCCGTTCAGCTTGCCATCCACGGTGGTGGTTTGCAGCTCTTTGGGATCGAACTGCGACAGGTCGATCACCTCCTTCAACTTGTTCAGATCGTAGAAGCCGTCACCGGTTTTGGAGAAGATCGGCAGCCAGTTCCAGTTCGTCTGCATTACGTCTGGCTCGGTTCCACCCGCAATCTGGGTGGTCAGACGGGAGAGGTGACCGTCCCAGCCGGTGTATTCCGCTTTCACGTTGATGTCCGGGTTCTGCTTATGGAACTCCTCCAGCGCTTTCAGGGTGACCTGGTGACGGCCGTTGCCGCCCCACCAGGACATCCGTAAATCCACATTCTGCGCCATCGATGGCAAAGCGGTAAGGCCCAGGGTCGCGGAGATAGCTGCGCTTAAAAGCACTTTTTTCATTTTTATCACTCCATCAGAGAGAGAGGTTCTGTTCAGTTTTTGCGTCAAAAATATGACACTTATTCATATCAAACGTGAAATACACCTTACGATGAAGTCCCTTATCAATCATTGGTTTAGCTTCATCGGAAGGGATTCTTGCGGTCAGTTCGTAGTCCGCGACCTTCAGGTACACAAAGAATTCGTGGCCCATGTTCTCAACGCGCACCATCTCCCCGCTACAGCCGCCGTTCGGGAAGGGCTCATCAGAGAGCGACACAAATTCCGGGCGCACGCCGAAGAAGATCTCCTGACCCGCGTAAGCGGCGACTTTCTCCTGCTTCTCCGCGTTCAGCGGCATGGTTTCATCACCAATGGCGATGTTCAGCTGTCCCGCTTTTTCGACCAGCACGCTTTTGCGTATATTCATCTCCGGCGCGCCGATAAAGCCCGCCACGAACATATTCTTCGGCTTGTGGTAGAGATTGTCCGGCGTATCCACCTGCATGATATGGCCGAGCTTCATCACGCAGATGCGGTCGCCCATGGTCATCGCTTCGGTCTGGTCGTGGGTCACGTAAACGGTGGTGGCCGGTTTTCCGGATTTCTTCAGCTGCTTATGCAGGTCGGAAATACGGATACGCATCGAGGCGCGCAGTTTGGCGTCGAGGTTTGAAAGCGGCTCATCGAACAGGAACACATCCGGTTTTTTCACAATCGCACGGCCTACCGCCACGCGCTGCGCCTGGCCGCCGGAAAGCTGGCGCGGCAGGCGGTCGAGCAGCTCTTCAAGCTCAAGAATTTTAGCGGCTTCATTCACCTGGGACTCAATCTGATCTTTCGGCAGCTTGCTCAACTTGAGGCCAAAGGCCAGATTCTCGCGCACCGTCATGTGTGGATAGAGGGCGTAGTTCTGGAACACCATCGCAATCCCGCGCTCTTTCGGCGCGAGGTTGTTCACGATCTTGTCGCCGATACGCACCTCGCCGCCGCTGATGGTTTCCAGTCCCGCCAGCATGCGCAGAGTAGTGGATTTGGCGCAGCCGGATGGTCCGACGATCACCATGAATTCCCCTTCGGCGATTTTAAGATCGATAGCGTGTACCGCTTTAAAACCGTTGGAGTAGACCTTTTCCAGCTTGTTGAAAATAACTTCAGCCATGGTATTTCCCTCTTAACCTTTAATTCCGCTGCTGGTGACGCCCTGTACGAAGTAGCGCTGTGCCAGGAAGAAGACAATGATGGATGGCAGAATGGAGATGCTCGCCATTGCCAGAATTTCGTTCCACGGCGCCCCTTCGGTGACGTCGATGGACATTTTCAGCGCCAGTGCAATCGGGTATTTATCCACGCTGTAGACATAAATCAGCGGCCCGATAAAGTCGTTCATGGACCACATGAACTGGAACAGGGCGACGGAGATAATGGCCGGTTTAAGGATCGGCACAACCACGTACCACAGCACCTGAAGGGAGTTACAGCCGTCAATCTGCGCCGCCTCTTCCATGTCACGCGGGACGCCGCGCAGGAACTGGATCAGCATGAAGACGAAGAACCCCTGGGTGGCGAAGGCCAGCGGCAGGTACAGCGGCATATAGCTGTTCAGCATGCCCATTTCACGGAACATCAGGTACTGCGGGATCAGCAGCACGGTGCTGGGTAGCAGCATGGTGGTAATGAGCGTGGCGAACCAGAACTTCTTCCACGGGATCTCGAAGCGGGCAAAGCCATACGCCACGATGGTGGAGGAGATAATGGTCAGGATCACTTTCGGGATCACATACTTAAAGGTGTTCAGCATGTAGTGGCCGAAGTTGTACTCGGTGCCGGTTTTCCAGCCGTTGATGAAGCCGTCCCAGGTGGCATGGGCAGGCCACAGGCTCAGGGTGGTGAAGATCTCGTGGTTCGGTTTGAACGACGCGGAGAACATCCACACCAGCGGGTAAAGCATCAGCAGGCCGACAAACAGCAGGATCGCATAGCGAACGGTGGCATTGATTTTCTCTCTGCGCAGCGTGCGGGCTACTTCGCGTTCGGCGATGCTTCTTGCCGTGGAGAGTTGTTGAATATCAGCCATTTTTGCCTCCTTTATCGGCGGAGTAGAACACCCAGTATTTCGACGACTTAAAGGCGATACCGGCGAAGACGGCCACCACCAGGAACAGGATCCACGCCAGCGCCGCGCCATAACCCATATCGAAATACTTAAACGCGGTGTCGTAGATGTAGAGCGAGAACAGGTAGGTCGAATAGGTCGGCCCGCCGCCGGTGATCACGTACGGCCCGGTAAATTCCTGGAACGCCTGCGTGGTCTGCATGATGAAGTTGAAGAAGATCACCGGCGTAATCAGCGGCACGGTCACCTTCATGAACATCTGCCATTTCGATGCGCCATCGATCATCGCCGCTTCATACTGGGACTGCGGTACGTTTTGCAGCGCGGCCAGGAAGATGACCATCGCGGAACCGAACTGCCAGACGCGCAGCAGGGTAACGGACATTAGCGCCAGTGACGGTTCACCCAGCCAGTTCACCGGGTCAAAACCAAATACGCCGATAAAGCTGTTCAGCAGGCCATCGATGGCAAATAAGGCGCGCCACAATACGGCAATGGCGACGGAACTGCCGAGGATCGACGGAATATAGTAGGCAGTACGGAAAAATCCGATGCCGCGTAATTTAAAGTTCAGGACAAAGGCAATCCCTAATGCGAAGGCGAGCTTTAACGGAATGGTTAAAAATACGTATGCAAAGGTCACGCCCATGGATTTCCAGAAGAGCGTGTCTTCGGTAAACATGTAGCGATAGTTTTCGATGCCGTTAAACACCGGCGGACTCATCAAATCGTAATCCGTAAAGCTGAGGAAAAATGATGAGACGAAGGGGAATGCCGTAAAGAGTATCAACCCGATGATGTAGGGTGATATCCATGCGAGCCCCAGCAGCTTGTTTTCATTCATACATACCTACCTGGCGATCAATGGTTTAAAACGGAATCAGCTTTGTTACATCTTCCCAGGCCAGCATCGCGCGGCATGAGAGCTGAGTTTTAGGGTGCAATATCTGGCGTCGGCTAAATATAAAATTGTTTTTTAACGCCTTTTTGCCTTCCTCTTTGCGCTAAATGCGTTGGGTTTCAAAAGAGCTGAACCGCCGTTCTTGGATACTAAAACATCGTTTTATTTTATATTATTGCGATTTATTTCTGCGTCATTCGCTTAATGATGGAAATGTGATCAGCGTCGAAACGCTGTTTCAATATAGTGAGGGAGGTGGCATTTTTGCCTTTTCACGGACGTTCGTCGGGGCTGCGAGGAGGCGATACGAAGCACAAGTGGAAACGGGAAAAACAATAGTCACGCAGCGTGGCTAACTACCAGATCTGATAGCAGGTCTACAGATGTACCAATTCGGCATTCAGATAATTCTTACATTCTTGTATGATTTCTTAAACCGGAACCAGTCAGGCAGAATTTCACTGCATCCTTAAAAGAAGAACAGTTATGTCAGCAATGGATTTCAAACAACATACGGATCTCAACTTTCCTCACTATGCTCCCCCGGCGGTCAGCGCTAAAGAAATAGATCTCCTGGGTCTGCTGGACGTCCTGCTGGCAGCAAAAAAACGCATCATTACCATTGTGTTTGCATTTGCACTGGTCGGCCTGGCAATCGCCTTCCTGATACCGCAAAAATGGACCAGTAAAGCGGTCATTACGCCAGCGGAACAGACGCAGTGGAGTTCGCTGCGCCAGATGATGGTGACGCTGCAGGTGCTTGATGTGGACGTTAAAGTTACCAGTGCGGATGTATTTAATCTGTTTATCAAAAAGTTTCAGTCTCAGTCCCTGCTTGAAGAGTACATGAAGAGCTCTCCTTACGTGATGGCTCAGCTCGATGGCGCCGAGGTTGACCCGCTGGAGCTGCACCGCGCGGTGGTCAATATCGCCGAAAAGATGAAGGCTATTGATAACACCCAGGAAAAAAATGCTGATAAAGCACCGTATCTCTCCTGGACGTTAAGCTTCACTGCCCCAACGGCAGAGGACGCGCAGAAAGTGTTGAATGGTTACATTCAGTACATTTCCCGCATCGTCGAGCAGGAGACCATGCAAAACATCCGCGATCAGCTGATCCTGAGAACCAAAACGGTTCAGCAGCAGCTGGAGCTGGATCGGGTTCGACTGACCAATATCCACAATACCAACCTGCAACGCCTTAACTACTCGCTGGAAGTGGCGAACGCGGCAGGGATCAAAAAGCCGGTTTACAGTAACGGACAGGCGGTGAAAGACGATCCGGATTACTCCGTCGCGCTCGGCGCGGACGGGATTGCGCAGAAATTGCAAATTGAAAAAAATCTGAAGGATGTTTCTGAGCTGAACGCCGATTTCCAGAACCGCGAATACTATCTGGCGCAGCTGCAAAAACTTTCCTTCGAAGACGTGAGCCTGGAGCCGTTCAAATACCAGCTCTCTCCTTCTATGCCGGTGAAAAAAGATGGCCCGGGCAAAGCACTGATCGTGCTGCTGGCGGGTATTCTGGGTGGGCTGTTCGCCTGTGGCAGCGTGCTGCTGCGCGAAGCAATGCGCTCCCGCAACCCGCTGCCGGAACAACTTCCTGAGCCGGTTACGGAATAACATGAAAAAAGGCGCTCTGATGAGCGCCTTTTTTTATTTCAGGAAATCCTCGCGTACCGGCGTAAAGGTATCCAGCAAGGTGCCGGGTTTGAGGCAAACGCAGCCGTGCATCACGTGCGGCTTTTTATAGAGAGTGTCGCCCGCCGTTACCACATGCTTTTCCTCGCCAATGGTGAACTCAAATTCCCCCGAGAGAACGTAGGTGAGCTGCTCATGCGGGTGGTTATGCAGCGGGCCAATCGCACCTTGCTCGAAATTCACTTCCACTGCCATCATCCTGCCGTCGTGCGCCAGAATACGACGCGTCACGCCGTTGCCCAAATCCTCAAGCGTGGTCTCTTTATGGAAAATAAACATATTTTCGCCCTGTTATGTAATGAAACGTTGTTTCATTTAACTTATCTCAGCCGCAGCGAAAAGAAAACGTTTAGCCAAATAACTGGAAAGGCGATCACAAGTTTGCTTCACTGGGTGAAACGTACAGGAGGAAAGATGAAAACGATCGGTCTGTTAGGGGGCATGAGCTGGGAATCAACGATCCCGTACTACCGCCTGATTAATGAAGGCGTCAAACAGCGTCTGGGCGGTCTGCATTCGGCCAGCCTGCTGCTGCACAGCGTGGATTTCCATGAAATAGAAGCCTGCCAGTCGAGCGGGGAGTGGGACAAAGCCGGGCAAATGCTGGCAGACGCCGCACTTGGCCTGGAGCGTGCGGGCGCGCAGGGTATTCTGCTGTGTACCAACACCATGCATAAGGTGGCGTCGCATATTGAAGACCGCTGTTCGCTGCCGTTCTTACATATCGCGGATGCCACCGGGCGTGCCATACGTGCCGCCGGCATGACGCGCGTGGCGCTGCTGGGGACGCGCTACACCATGGAGCAGGATTTTTACCGCGGGCGGCTGAGTAGCCAGTTCGGGATTGAAAGCCTGATCCCGGAGGAGGCAGACCGGGCGCGCATTAACCAGATTATTTTTGATGAACTGTGCCTCGGCACCTTCAGCGAAGCTTCGCGCGCCTGGTACGTCAGCGTGATTGAGAAACTGGCGCAGCAGGGGGCGGAAGGAGTCATCTTCGGCTGTACCGAAATTGGCCTGCTGGTGCCGGCAGACCAAAGCCCGATACCGGTCTTTGATACCGCCGCCATCCATGCCGCGGATGCGGTGGAGTTTATGCTGTCATAAAGGTTTTTGCAGGTCAGGTAACCGAAGCGCCACCTGACGCGCGTGCGCAATCAGGTGTTCACTAAAGGCATCAACCAGCGCTGAGGCGGGCCGGTGCAGCGGGCGGATCAGGCTTACGGTAAAGGGAACGGAAACGCTAAAACGGCGCAGAACCACGCCGCTGCTGGCGTAGTCCATAGCCGTGAGCGGGTTCACCACCGAAATACCCACGCCCGCGCGCACCATCGCGCAAATTGATGCCGCACTGTGCGTTTCCATCACCATCCGCCGCTTCACCTGATGTTCGGCAAACAGGCCATCCAGAAGCTGTCGGTAGCTGTCGGTCTGCGACAGGCTGATATAGTTCTCACCGTGAAAATCTGCCGGGGTCAGAACTGCTTTGAAAGCAAGCGGGTGGCTGGCAGGCAGCACGCAGACCTCATCCAGCGAGAGCAGCTCCGTGCGTTCCGTTCCCGCTGGCGTGACGAGGGTTTCGGTCAGACCCAGATCGTGGCGCTGGGCCGAAAGCCACTCCTCCAGCAGCGGCGACTCCTGCGGCACGATGGTCAGGCTGACCTCCGGATAGCGGGCCAGAAACGGCTGTAGCAGTACCGGCAGGAACGACTGAGAAAAGACCGGCAGGCAGACGATGGACAGCTCGCCCTGGCGAAACTCCCTCAGGCTCTCCGCCGCGCTCACGATCCTGTCCAGCCCGTACCAGGAGCGCTGAACCTCCTCAAAAAGACGTAAACCCTGCACAGTTGGATGCAGCCTGCCGCGGGTGCGTTCAAACAGCTTCAGCCCCAGCACTTTCTCAAAACGCGCCAGCTCGCGGCTGACCGTCGGCTGCGAGGTGTGCAGCATCTGCGCGGCTTCAGTGAGATTGCCGGTGGTCATCACCGCATGAAAAATCTCGATATGGCGTAGGTTAACGGCGGGCATAGGGCACCTGATGGCTGAGCGTGGTCCATATCATTTTTGCATAGACTCACGATAAAACGATATTTTTTATTCTCTTCAGGCTGTGGCGTAATGATAAAAAACAGAATACCGGAGACGACCATGCCACGCCCGCTCAACCAGACCGAAACCGATTTAAACGCCGATAACCTGCTGCGCCTGCCTGCCGAATTCGGCTGTCCGGTGTGGGTCTACGATGCGCAGATTGTTCGCGAGAAAATCGCCGCGCTGCATCAGTTTGACGTGGTGCGTTTTGCGCAGAAGGCCTGCTCCAATATTCATATTCTGCGCCTGATGCGCGAGCAGGGCGTGAAGGTTGACTCCGTATCGCTGGGTGAAATCGAACGTGCGCTGGCGGCCGGGTTTGATCCAAAGGCCGATAGCGACGCGATCGTCTTCACCGCTGACCTGATAGACGACGCCACGCTGGCGCGCGTGCACGAGCTGCAAATCCCGGTGAATGCCGGTTCGGTGGATATGCTGGAACAGCTTGGGCAGGTTTCCCCGGGCCATCGCGTCTGGCTGCGCATCAACCCGGGCTTTGGTCACGGTCACAGTCAGAAAACCAACACCGGGGGCGAAAACAGCAAGCACGGGATCTGGTATGCCGATATGCCTGCGGCGCTGGAGGTTTTACAACGTTACAACCTTAAGCTGGTGGGTATTCACATGCATATCGGATCCGGCGTGGATTATGGCCATCTTGAGCAGGTCTGTGGCGCGATGGTGCGTCAGGTTATCGATTTTGGTCAGGATCTGGAGGCGATCTCCGCCGGGGGAGGGCTTTCGATCCCTTACCGCGAAGGGGAAGAGGCGATCGACACGGATCACTATTACGGCCTGTGGAGCGCCGCGCGTGACAGCATCGCCGCTCATCTGGGCCATGCGGTGAAGCTGGAGATTGAGCCGGGTCGTTTCCTGGTCGCCGAAGCTGGCGTGCTGGTGGCGCAGGTGCGGAGCGTGAAGGAGATGGGAAGCCGTCACTTTGTGCTGATTGATGCTGGCTTCAACGACCTGATGCGCCCGTCCATGTACGGCAGCTATCATCACATCACCGCGCTTGCCGCCGATGGCCGCGATCTGGTCAACGCCCCGCGCATCGAGACCGTTGTTGCCGGCCCGCTGTGTGAATCCGGTGACGTCTTTACTCAGCAGGAAGGCGGGAAAGTCGAAACCCGTTCGCTGCCAGAGGTAAAACCGGGAGATTATCTGGTGCTGCATGATACCGGTGCATACGGGGCGTCTATGTCTTCGAACTACAATAGCCGTCCGCTGCTGCCGGAAGTGCTGTTTGATAATGGCGTGGCGCGGCTGATTCGCCGTCGCCAGACCATTCAGGAATTGCTGGCGTTAGAGCTGGTCTGATTAAACCAGGGCCCTGTTGTCACCGAATCGCGTAACACCAGCGTGCCGGTGAACGGTGGGATGGCTTCAACCGGCTGGTTTTTTGCCAGCCGGATCGCCTGGTCGATCGCCGTGACGATCATGTTGTCGATCGGCAAATACACCGACGACAGGGCAGGCTCCAGCCACTTTGCGCTGGGGGCATCGTCAAAACCAAACAGCGAAATATCCTGCGGGATCTTCAGCCCGGCCTGGTGTAATGCTTTGGAGGCGCCCAGGGCCATATCATCATTACAGGCAAACAGGGCGCTGAACGATGTCTTTTCCGCAATCAGCTCCTTGCACAGCTCGTAACCCCGCGTCATGCCTGCATCGCCGTATTTAATCCGCCGCTCATCGAGACGAATACCGTGCTTCTCCAGCGCCTTACGGTAGCCCATCAGCCGCGCTTTACCCGTTGGGGTGTGGATCGGGACGGTGATACAGGCGATCTCCCGATGGCCCTGGCTTATCAGGTAATCCACCGCTTTGAAGGCTGCGTCCTGCTGTTCAAAGAAGACGCAGCGATCCGCCGCCTGGCTCACTTCGCGGTTAATGATCACCAGCGGCGTCTGCACGCTGTTGATCAGCTTCAGGATCGTCTTTTCGCTCATGTAACGCGTGTACAGCACGATGGCGTCGCACTTGCGGTCGGCGAGCATCTGCACCGCCAGTTCTTCCTGTTCAGGGGCATCGTGACCGTCGGTAACAATCAGCTGTTTACCGTGCGTTTCGGTCTGCCGTGACGCCTGCTGTAGCAAACGACCAAAGTAAAAACCGTCGAACGTCGAGACGACCAGACCGATGCTGTTGCTGGTCTGGTTAGCCAGCGAGCGCGCGAGAAAGTTCGGACGATACCCCAGCTCCTCCATCGCGCGAAATACCTGCTGGCGCGTGCTCTCTTTAACCTGACCTGTGCCGTTCAGCACGCGCGAAACGGTGGCCTTCGACACGCCCGCACGCAGTGAGACATCCAGCATTGTTGCCATTCGAAATTCCTGTTTCCACGTAATGGTTTGCAGTTTAACACAGACCATCCGGCGCATAAGCGACGTGGGAAGGACAAAACCCCATAACGATCACGCTTTTCAGTAACGATCCTCGCCCGCGAAATAAATGCCTGTCATTGGTATACCAAAATGGTGATAAATCATAATCTGGAATACCTCTAACGGCGTTGGGAGCTTAATCACAGAACAAATCGCCTGTGGACGCTATTTTTGGCATACCAATAGTATCCGGCTGTACACCTTATTCAATAAAAGCCCTTTTACTGAGGTATTACCCTATGGCATTTCAGGAAAAACTGATCGACGCTCTGGGCAGTTTTGCCACTACCTTCAACAGCTATCGCTATATCCAGGCGATCAAGTCTGCGTTTATTACCTTAATGCCAGTCATCATAGTGGGGGCGTTCTCGGTATTGATCTCCAATATGGTGCTGGATCCGAAAAACGGTCTGGCGAGCTTTCAGTCGCTGTCGTTTCTCGCGGCCTTAAAGCCGATCACCAGCGCGCTCAACTATGCCACGCTGAACTTTCTCAACATCGGCGCGGTGTTTTTAATCGGCATTGAGCTGGGGCGTATTAACGGCATTAAGTCTCTGTTCCCCGGCCTGCTGGCGGTGATCTGCTTTATCTGCGTGACGCCGACCACGGTGGAAATGCTGGTGGACGGTGAGATGCACGTGGTGAAAGATGTGCTGCTGCGCCAGTTCTCAGATACCCGCAGCCTGTTCCTCGGTATGTTTATCGCCATCCTGTCGGTGGAGATCTACTGCTGGCTGGAAAACCGCAAGGGGCTGAAAATCAGGATGCCGGACACGGTGCCGCCGAACGTTGCCGCGTCGTTCTCTGCGCTGATCCCGGCAATTATCACCACCACCGCCATCGCCACCTTTGGCTTCGTGTTTCATCAGATTACCGGCATGTATCTCTACGACGCGGTATACCAGGTGGTGCAACAGCCGCTGGAGCGCGTGGTGCAAAGCCTGCCGGGGATCCTGCTGCTGATGTTTGTCGCCCAGCTGTTCTGGGTGATTGGTATTCACGGCAACCAGATGATCAAGCCGATCCGCGAGCCGCTGCTGCTGGGGGCAATCACCGTTAACATGAGCGCGTTCGAGCAGGGCAAAGAGGTGCCAAACATCATCACCATGCCGTTCTGGGACGTCTATATGAGCATCGGCGGCTCCGGCCTGACCATCGGCCTGCTGATAGCCGTCATGATTGCCACCAAACGTAAAGAGATGAAGGAGATAGCCAAGCTCTCCATCGGGCCGGGTATTTTTAATATCAATGAGCCGGTGATCTTCGGTATGCCAATCATGCTCAACCCGATCCTGGCTATCCCCTTCATCATCACGCCGCTGGTGACGGGCTCGATTGGCTACTTTGCCACCGTGACCGGATTTGCCGGGAAAGCCGTGGTGATGGTGCCCTGGACCACGCCGCCGCTGATCAACGCCTGGCTGTCAACGGCGGGCTCCATGGGGGCGGTCATCACCCAGTTTATCTGCATCGTGACCGCGGTGATTATCTATCTGCCGTTTGTGAAAATTGCTTCACGCCGCGCAGAGCAGGCCGCACTGCAACAAGCCACCGATAACGCATGAGGATACGATGAGCACAAAACAGATAGCCATACCGCAAGATTTTATTCTGGGCGCGGCGGCATCGGCCTGGCAGACCGAGGGCTGGAGCGGCAAAAAGCCGGGGCAGGATTCGTGGATCGATCTCTGGTACATGAACGATCGTCACGTCTGGCACAACGGCTATGGTCCAGCGGTGGCAACCGACTTTATCAATCGCTTCCGCGAAGATGTAGCGCTGATGAAGCAGGCGGGACTGACGCACTATCGCACCTCGATCAACTGGTCGCGCTTTTTAACCGACTATGAAAATGCGACGGTAGATGAAGAGTACGCCGCGTATTACGACGCGCTGTTCGATGAAATGCACCGTCAGGGCATTGAGCCGATGATCTGCCTGGAACACTACGAATTGCCGGGCGTGCTGCTGGAGACCTACGGCGGCTGGGCGTCAAAGCACGTCGTCGAGCTGTTCGTTCGCTATGCAGAAAAGGTATTTGAGCGCTTTCACGGCAAAGTCACCCGCTGGTTTACCTTCAACGAACCGATTGTGGTCCAGACGCGCGTCTACCTTGACGCGCTGCGCTGGCCCTATGAGCAGAGCACCAGCACCTGGATGCAGTGGAACCACCATAAGGTGCTGGCGACGGCGAAAGTGGTGAAGCTGTTTCGCGAGAAAGGGTATGACGGCACGGTGGGCTGTATTCTTAACCCGGAAGTGACCTATCCGCGCTCCCGCGCGCCGCATGACGTGCGAGCGGCAGAGATGTACGATCTGTTCTACAACCGCGTCTTTCTCGACCCGCTGGTGCACGGGCGCTATCCGCAGGCGCTCTTTACCCTGCTGGCGCAGCATCAGGTGCAGTGGGACTACACGGCTGACGAGCTGGCGCTGATTGCCGACAACACCGTCGATGAGCTGGGCATTAACCTCTATTACCCGCATCGCGTCAAAGCCCCGTCCCGCGCCTGGCACCCGGAGACGCCGTTCCATCCGGCGTACTACTACGAGCCGTTTGAGCTGCCCGGACGGCGTATGAACACCTCCCGCGGCTGGGAGATCTTTCCGCGCATTATTTACGACATGGCGATGCGGATTAAAAACGACTATCGCAACATTGACTGGTTTGTGGCGGAAAGCGGGATGGGCGTGGAGAACGAAGCGCAGTATCGCAATCGTGACGGCGTCATTGACGACACGTACCGCATCGCGTTTATCAGCGAACATCTCTACTACACGCTGCTGGCGCGGGAGGCGGGGGCGAACTGTCACGGTTATATGCTGTGGGCCTTCACCGACAATGTCTCCCCGATGAACGCGTTTAAAAACCGCTACGGGCTGATTGAGATCGACCTTGAAAATCAACGCGCACGGCGGGCAAAGAAATCAGCGTCCTGGTTCCGCCAGCTGCGCGATGAGCGTGTGCTGACGCTCAGGGTAGACGATGAATGGAAGTAAGCCTTCTGGTAAAATAGCGCACAAACTGGCCGGGAGGACGTCCGGCCCGCGCATTAACTGAAAAACACAGGTGAAAACGTGGATAAGTCTGTCATCCTGCCGGAAAAAAAACAGTACCAGGAAATTGGCGAGGATTTACGGGCGCAGATTATCCAGGGGCATTATCCCGTGGGATCGCGTCTGCCGCCGGAGCGCAACATCGCCGAGACGTATGGCGTCAGCCGCACTATCGTGCGCGAGGCGCTGCTGATGCTTGAGCTTCAGGGAACGGTGGATATTCGCCAGGGGTCAGGCGTGTACGTGATGCGCATTCCGGAAGAGCATGAAAACGAGGAAGAGCGTTTTCTGAACAGTGACGTTGGGCCGTTTGAAATTCTCCAGGCGCGTCAACTGCTTGAAAGCAACATCGCTGCCTTTGCCGCAAAAATGGCGACACGGGCGGACATCGACAACCTGCGCCGCATTATCGAGCAAGAGCAACGGGCGATTGCCGTCGACGATCGCAGCCAGGACAACAACAAAATGTTCCACCTGGTGCTGGCTGGGGCCACACAAAACCAGATGCTGCTGGCGACGGTTGAGAGTGTCTGGCATCACATGGACAGCAGTCCGCTGTGGCAGCAGTTCAATGGCCATATCGCCAGCCGCGCCTGGCGCCTGAAGTGGCTCGGAGACAGGCAAACCATTCTCGCTGCGCTCCGCCGCCGCGACGTGATGGGGGCGTGGCAGGCGATGTTCCAGCATCTTGAAAACGTCAAAAAGAGCCTGCTTGAGCTGTCAGACGAAGACGCGCCCGATTTTGACGGCTATCTCTTCGAATCGGTCCCTCTTTTCCAGGGGAAGCTGGTGTGAATATACTGCCGCTTCACGCTGCGCCGCAGTTTACACAGCAGGTGATCGACTGGATCTGGAACGCGTTTGGTGAAGGTATGCCGCGTGCCTTTTTCCAGAGCATTGTCGAGCACAGCCTGACGCCGGGCGAGTTACCGCTCACCTTTATTGCTGTTGAGGAAGACCGGCTGTTGGGCACCGTTGGGTTGTGGCGTTGCGATTTAATTTCCCGGCAGGATCTTCATCCCTGGCTGGCTGCGCTGTATGTCGATGAAGCCGCGCGGGGAAACGGGCTAGCGGGAAAACTTCAGCAGCATGTTATCGGCTACGCGCGACGCGCCGGGTATCACGAGCTCCACCTCTGGTCTGCCTGCCGCGACTTCTACGAACGTTACGGCTGGCACTACATCGGTGATGCCCTGGAATACCCGGATAAAACCGTCCATCTCTATCGCTGTTCGCTCACGGCTTCCGCGGGCGATACCACCGAGTGACGGCGCACTAAGGTTGGGCTGAACAGGTGGGTAATTTCCGGTGGCGGGCGATGCTCGGCCAGCGCTAACGCCAGTTCTGCCGCCTGCGTTGCCATGGTCACAATCGGGTAGCGCACGCTGGTCAGGCGAGGGCGCACGTAGCGCGACACCAGCACATCATCAAAGCCAATCAGCGAAATTTCTGCCGGGACGTCAATCCCGTTATCATTCAGCACGCCCATCGCGCCGGCGGCCATGGAGTCGTTATAGCTGGCCACGGCGGTGAAATTCCGCCCGCGGCCGAGCAGCTCGGTCATCGCCTGTTCGCCGCCACTCTCATCCGGTTCTCCGTACGCCACAAGACGATCGTTGCACGGCAAACCGGCTTCGCGCAGCGCGTCGTAATAGCCCTGAAGGCGATCTTCCGCATCGGAAATTGGGTGGTTGGAGCACAGATAACCAATTCGGGTATGGCCCTGCTGGATCAGGTGACGGGTTGCGAGCCATGCGCCGTAACGGTCGTCGAGCGCCACGCAGCGGGTTTCAAATCCGGGAATAATACGGTTGATAATCACCATCCCCGGCATCTGTTTCATCAGATGGATCAGCTCGGCGTCGGGGATCATTTTGGCATGGACCACCAGCGCCGCACAGCGATGACGGATCAGCTGCTCAATGGCCTGGCGTTCTTTCTGTTCATTGTGGTAGCCATTACCAATCAGCAGGAAATTACCGGTGTGATAAGAAACTTGTTCTACGGCTTTGACCATCGCACCGAAAAACGGATCGGATACATCCCCGACCACCAGCCCGATGGTTTCTGTCGACTGTTGGGCAAGGGCGCGTGCGTTGGCGTTAGGGTGATAATTCAGGTTTTCCATGGCGTCCTGCACGGCCTGGCGTGATGCATCACTCGCTTTAGGGGAGTTGTTGATCACGCGGGAGACGGTCGCGACGGAAACACCGGCCAGACGAGCCACATCCTTAATTGTCGCCATTCAATACCTTCTTATAGGGGTAAGCGTTTACACCCTAACTAGTGTTGCGGAAAAGCGGCGCGCATTCAAGGGGAGCGGGTGAGCGTCCTCTGCAAACGTGAAGCAGAACATCCCTCGCGGTGTAATCGTTACACGGCCAGTCATGTCTGAATAATGTCAATCTGAACCTTTAGTTACACTTTGCCTCAGGCTGTTGCGATTGTCCGTTGGCAACGATGCGTTGTGAATTGCTAGAGTCGAGATCCCAGAGGTATTGATAGGTGGAATCAACTTCGGTTGATTAACACGATTTACACCAACCTGCGTTTTACGCAGGTTTTTTTTGCCTGTAAGTTCAACCTGTAACAGCAAAAGAGATTATTCACACCTGGTTGCACTTCGGCTCATTCCCTTGCGTTTTCCTGCTGGCGAAGCCTGTCGCCGGAGGCCACAATCAAGATCCCAGAGGTATTGATTGGTGAGAATTCCTGGTACGTTTTCGTACTCTTCACTTGCACCAACCTGCGCGGATGCGCAGGTTTTTTTTCGCCTCTGTTTTTGCTATCGCTCCCTCACTACTTCTCGTGTAATCTGCCACCATTTATACCTTTCACACTGGCTGGCAAAGGGAGTTGAAATGCTTTTTGGGTTCTTCCGCACACTGTTTCGTGTCCTGTTTCGCATTCGCGTGACTGGCGATACGCAGGCACTCTATGGCGAGCGTGTTCTTATCACACCGAATCACGTCTCTTTTCTTGATGGCGTATTGCTGGCGCTTTTTTTGCCCGTGCGGCCCGTCTTTGCGGTGTACAGCTCCATCAGTGAAAAATGGTACATGCGCTGGCTCAGGCCGCTGATTGATTTTGTCCCGCTCGACCCTACCAAACCGATGATGATTAAACATCTGGTGCGTCTGATTGGGCAGGGGCGTCCGGTGGTTATCTTCCCGGAAGGGCGGATTTCAGTGACGGGCTCCCTGATGAAAATTTACGACGGGGCCGGTTTTGTCGCGGCGAAGTCTCAGGCCACCGTCGTGCCGCTACGCATCGACGGGGCTGAGCTAACCTTTTTCAGCCGTCTGAAAGGGCTGGTGAAGCAGCGTCTGTTCCCGAAAATTACCCTGCATATATTACCGCCGACGTCACTGCCGATGCCCGAGGCGCCGCGCGCGCGCGACCGCCGTAAAATCGCAGGGGAAATGCTGCACCAGATTATGATGGAAGCGCGCATGGCCGTACGCCCGCGCGAAACGCTGTATGAATCGTTGCTGTCGGCGCAGTATCGCTACGGTGCGAAGAAAAACTGCATCGAAGACATCAACTTTACGCCGGATACCTACCGTAAGCTGTTGACCAAAACGCTGTTTGTCGGGCGTATCCTGGAAAAGTACAGCAAACAGGGCGAAAAGATCGGACTGATGCTGCCAAACGCGGGTATCAGCGCGGCGGTGATCTTTGGTGCCGTCTCCCGGGGCCGCATTCCGGCGATGATGAACTACACGGCGGGCGTGAAAGGGCTCTCCAGCGCGATTACCGCAGCACAAATCAACACCATCTTTACCTCCCGCCAGTTCCTGGATAAAGGCAAGCTGTGGCACCTGCCGGAACAGCTGACGCAGGTGCGCTGGGTGTTCCTGGAAGATCTGAAAGCAGACGTCACGACCGCCGACAAGCTGTGGATTTTCGCGCACCTGCTGATGCCGCGTCTGGCGCAGGTTAAGCAGCAGCCGGAGGATGATGCCATTATCCTCTTTACCTCCGGCTCTGAAGGCAACCCGAAAGGTGTGGTTCATAGCCACAAAAGCATTCTGGCAAACGTCGAACAGATTAAAACCATCGCTGACTTTACCGCCAACGATCGCTTTATGTCGGCGCTGCCGCTGTTCCACTCATTTGGTTTGACCGTGGGTCTCTTTACGCCGCTGCTGACCGGTGCCGAGGTGTTCCTCTACCCAAGCCCGCTGCACTACCGCATTGTGCCGGAGCTGGTTTATGACCGTAACTGCACGGTGCTGTTCGGGACGTCCACCTTCCTCGGAAACTACGCGCGCTTCGCCAACCCGTATGATTTCTTCCGCGTGCGCTACGTGGTGGCGGGGGCGGAAAAACTCCAGGACAGTACGCGCCAGATCTGGCAGGACAAGTTTGGCCTGCGGATTCTGGAAGGCTATGGCGTGACGGAGTGCGCGCCGGTGGTCTCCATCAACGTTCCGATGGCGGCGAAACCGGGAACGGTTGGCCGCATTCTGCCGGGGCTGGACGCGCGTCTGCTGGCGGTGCCGGGTATTGAAGACGGCGGACGTCTTCAGCTGAAAGGGCCGAACGTCATGAACGGCTATCTGCGTGTGGAAAACCCGGGCGTGCTTGAGGCGCCGACGGCCGAGAACGTCAATGGCGAGGTTGAAACGGGCTGGTACGACACGGGCGATATCGTGCGCTTCGACAATCAGGGCTTCGTGCAGATCCAGGGACGTGCAAAACGCTTCGCCAAGATCGCCGGGGAAATGGTCTCTCTTGAAATGGTCGAGACGCTGGCGACCGCAGTCTCGGCGGAGAAAATGCATGCGACCGTGGTGAAAAGTGATGCCAGTAAAGGCGAGGCGCTGGTGCTCTTTACTACCGACGGTGAACTGAAGCGTGATGCGCTTCTCAGGTATGCGCGCGAACATGGTATCCCCGAGCTGGCGGTCCCCCGTGATATTCGTTACCTCAAACAGTTACCGGTGCTGGGCAGCGGTAAACCCGATTTTGTGACCCTGAAGGGCATGGTTGAAGAGGCGGAACAGCATAATGCGTGAGTCAGTACACACTAACACTTCAATCTGGTCGAAAGGCATGATGGCGGTTATCGCCGCCCAGTTTCTTTCCGCGTTCGGCGATAACGCGTTGCTGTTTGCTACGCTGGCGTTGCTGAAAGCTGAGTTTTATCCCGACTGGAGCCAGCCGATCCTACAGATGGTGTTTGTGGGTGCTTACATTGTATTTGCGCCGTTTGTCGGCCAGGTGGCAGACAGCTTCCCGAAAGGTCGGGTCATGATGTTTGCCAACAGCCTTAAGCTTCTGGGCGCGGCAAGCATCTGCTTTGGTATCAACCCGTTTGTCGGCTACACGCTGGTGGGCATTGGCGCGGCAGCTTACTCCCCGGCGAAGTACGGCATTCTGGGTGAGCTCACCACCGGCGATAAGCTGGTGAAGGCCAACGGCCTGATGGAGTCCTCCACCATTGCGGCTATTCTCCTGGGTTCGGTGGCGGGCGGCGTGCTGGCAGACTGGCACGTGCTCGCCGCGCTTGGCATCTGTGCCCTGATGTACGGTGGCGCGGTGATCGCCAACCTGTTTATCCCCAAACTGGCCGTGGCGCGTCCGGGACAATCCTGGCGCTTCGGGCCAATGACCGGCAGCTTCTTTAACGCCTGCCGCGTACTGTGGCGTAACGGTGAAACACGCTTCTCGCTGATGGGCACCAGCATGTTCTGGGGGGCCGGCGTTACGCTGCGTTTCCTGCTGGTGCTGTGGGTGCCGGTGGCGCTGGGTATAACAGACAACGCCACGCCGACCTACCTGAATGCCATGGTCGCCGTCGGGATTGTGGTCGGGGCCGGGGCTGCGGCAAAACTGGTGACGCTCGAAACCGTTGCGCGCTGCATGCCTGCGGGGATCCTGATCGGCGTCGGCGTTCTGTTCTTCTCCCTGCAACATGCCATATTGCCAGCCTATGCCCTGTTGTTACTGATCGGCGTATTAGGCGGTTTCTTTGTGGTGCCGCTCAACGCGCTTTTGCAGGAGCGCGGCAAGCAGACCGTCGGGGCTGGCAACGCCATTGCGGTGCAAAACCTTGGCGAAAACATGGCGATGCTGCTGATGCTGGGGATTTACTCGCTGGCGGTAAAAGCAGGTGCGCCGGTTGTGGCAATCGGGGTGGGGTTTGGCGCACTGTTTGCGCTGGCGATTACCGGGCTGTGGGTCTGGCAGCGTCGGCGGTGATATCTTTGCCAGGTGGCGGCTCCGCCTGACCCGGCCTACGTTTCGTGATGTTGGCGGATTTTGTAGGCCCGGTAAGGCAACGCCTCCACCGGGCAAATCGTCAACTTAAGGTGCCGGGTAAGTATAAACCTGATGCACCGCTTCAATCTCCGCTAAGACCTCTTCACTCAGGTTCAGGTGGAAACTCTCAATATTGGTTTTCAACTGATCCATTGTCGTTGCGCCGAGCAGGGTACTTGCCACAAACGGCTGACGACGCACGAAGGCCAGCGCCATCTGCGCCGGATCGAGTCCGTGACGCTTCGCGATATCCACATAGGCCGCCACGGCTTTTTGTGTCTGCTCGCCGCTATAGCGGGTGAAGCGGCTGAAAAGCGTGTTACGCGCGCCAGCCGGTTTCGCGCCGTTCAGGTATTTGCCCGTCAGAGTTCCGAAGCCCAGGCAAGAGTAGGCGAGCAGCTCCACCTCTTCGTACTGCGTCACTTCCGCGAGACCCACTTCATAACTGCGGTTCAGCAGGCTGTACGGGTTCTGGATGGTCACGATCCGCGGCAGGTCGTGTTTATCGGCCAGATGCAGATAGCGCATTACGCCAAACGCCGTCTCGTTGGAAACGCCGATGTAGCGGATCTTACCCGCGCGCTGGCATTCCGTAAGCGCCTCCAGTGTTTCCAGCAGGGTGACGGCCGGAGCACTCTCGTTCCAGGTGTAGCCAAGCTTACCGAAGCAGTTCGTCGGACGCTGCGGCCAGTGCACCTGATAAAGATCGAGATAGTCGGTTTGCAGGCGCTTGAGGCTGGCATCCAGCGCAGCACGGATATTCTTGCGATCGAGGATCTGGTTAGGGCGGATCCCGGCATCGTTATTACGGGAAGGGCCGCTAACCTTAGAAGCGATGACCAGCTTTTCGCGATTGCCGCGTTTCGCCAGCCAGTTGCCGACATACGTTTCGGTAAGACCTTGAGTTTCCGGGCGGGGAGGAACTGGGTACATCTCCGCCACGTCAATCAGGTTAATGCCCTGGCTGACGGCGTAATCGAGTTGTGCATGGGCATCGGCTTCGCTGTTTTGTTCACCAAATGTCATGGTGCCTAACCCCAGCTGGCTGATCTCCAGAGCGCTATGGGGGATACGGTGATAATGCATAGCCGGTTTCCTTTTTTAGACATACAGACCGCGTCAGGAACCTCCCGACAAAGGAATATAAACATGGCAGAGGGAAGGCAAAAGGGGAAGGAAAAAATCAAAAAGGCCAGCAAGCTACTGACCTTTATCTGTTTAACGCTCGATGATCTGGGAGACTTCGTCGCGATTAATTTGCATTTGATTGCCTTCGCGATCGCGGTAACTCACCAGACCGGTATCGTCGTCGACTTCGGGTTTGCCATCGGTCAGGATCATACGACCATCTTTCGTTGACATGACATAGTCGCTGCTACAACCCGATACCGCAAACGCTAAACCGACTGCTGAGATAATTACTGCCCATTTTTTCATCGTTCTCATCCTCACCTGGCTCGTATCAAATCATAGTGTAGTAATAACCTGATATTACGACAGGTGAAAGGGGGGAAATCTTAAAAAGGAGGAGATTATGTTAGCCGGAGCGCAAAATTGGTAAAAAACTATGTTTTCAACAGGAAATGTCGTGCCAGCAGTGCACCGGTGAAATTCTTTTTAAGATAGAAGCCGCGCGGCAGCGTCAGGATCGGTTCGCCCTGTGCACCTACCGCTTCAGTGAGCGCTTTGCTGTTGGCGGCTTTGGGACGGAGTTGCAGCACTTCGCCATGCCGGGCGGTGATCTGCTCAACCTGTCCCAGCACAATCATGTCCATCAGCTCTTCCCAGTCCTGGGAAAGCTGTCTTTCTTCTTCTTCATCCGGGCTCCAGAGCAGCGGGGCGCCAACGTGACGCTCTGCCAGCGGGATCTGCCTGTCACCCTCAACGGGTACCCACAACACCCGCTTCAGCTTATGCCTGACGTGGCTGGTTTCCCATGTCACTCCGCTATTACCCGTTAGCGGCGCAACGCAGACAAAGGTAGTTTCCAGCGGCCGCCCCAGGCTATCAATGGGGATCGTCTTCAGTTCCACCCCCAGCGCCGCAAAATCTTGCTCGGGTTTACTGCCCGCGCTTGCGCCCAGCCAACGTTCAAGCAACACGCCGATCCAGCCTTTATCGCGCTTCAGATCGTTGGGTATCGTCAACCCCGCCATCACGGCCAGCTCGCCCAGTGCATAGCCTGCCAGACGTTGTGCCTGCTGGAACAACTGGGCTTCACTGACGGGAGGAGAGAGCAGTGGGGCGAGAGAATGCATGCTGACAACCTTTTGGTTAAAAAATGAACTGATATTTTATCCCTTGTGGATAGAGTTTACTTTTTTCTGAGTATATATTCCATGTGGATGATTTATATTATGTTTTTTACGAATGTATCCCGTCGCGCCATGGCAAAAAAACAGGTTGTGCAATTCTGGTCACTGACAATAAACAGGATCTTACACCATGTTATCCACAGAAAAATGGGATAACTGCGAATAACCGCCACTACTGTTTCAATTTACAGCCTTGACGTGCGATGAAAATCGAATTTTCACACAAATTGTGCCTAACTTATTGGCACAATCTGTGGATAAAACCGACGCTGTTCGATCTTTCATCACCAGGAAGATCTTTGATGTGACGATCGTCACGTTAATCGCCTTTGATACCCTAAGTTTACGTTTAACTAGATGAATTTAAATAATTTATTTAAAGTGATGAAAATTGCCGATTCGCCGGGCCACAAGGTTGTTCATCGGTAATTCCATACTTCTTCACAACTATATCCACAGAAAAGGTGAATAAAAATGGTCTCAGTCGCCCTCATCTGTTTATAACTCCTCACAAAATTGTGAGTTATTCAAATGTTATTAGGTTGCAGGCCTGTAAGAGAGTGGTTTACCGCCTCCCTGTAGTGTGAAACAATCATTCATATATCAGATTTAGTTTGGGGTAGTCCGGTGATTGATGACGATGGCTACCGCCCAAACGTAGGAATAGTAATTTGTAATCGTCAGGGCCAGGTGATGTGGGCCCGGCGATATGGTCAGCACTCCTGGCAGTTCCCGCAAGGCGGGATCAATCCTGGAGAGTCCCCAGAACAAGCGATGTACCGGGAGCTGTTTGAAGAGGTTGGTTTAAGCCGAAAAGATGTTCGCATCCTGGCTTCGACCCGCAACTGGTTGCGTTACAAGTTACCGAAACGTTTGGTGCGTTGGGACACAAAGCCGGTTTGTATCGGCCAGAAACAGAAGTGGTTTCTTTTGCAGTTGGTGGGCAACGATTCAGATATCAATATGCAAACCAGCAGCACGCCAGAGTTTGATGGCTGGCGTTGGGTAAGCTACTGGTATCCGGTTCGTCAGGTCGTGTCATTCAAGCGCGATGTATACCGTAGGGTGATGAAAGAGTTCGCAAGTGTCGTGATGCAGCTTCAGGAGACGACTCCGAAGCCACAGAGCGCACCTGCCTGGCGACGTAAAAGAGGTTAAGCTACGCAAATCATGCTCACCCGCTTGCGAGAAATAGTTGAAAAGGTCGCCAGTGCGCCTCGCCTCAACGAGGCGCTGAATATTCTGGTGACGGACATCTGTCTTGCGATGGAAACCGAGGTCTGTTCGGTCTACCTGGCCGACCATGACCGACGTTGCTACTACCTTATGGCAACCCGCGGTTTAAAAAAACCACGGGGACGTACCGTCACGCTCGCGTTTGATGAAGGTATTGTTGGCCTGGTCGGGCGACTGGCGGAGCCAATCAACCTTGCCGATGCGCAAAAACACCCCAGCTTCAAATATATTCCTTCCGTCAAAGAAGAGCGTTTCCGCGCGTTTCTTGGCGTACCGATTATTCAGCGCCGCCAGCTGCTTGGCGTGCTTGTTGTTCAGCAGCGCGAGCTGCGCCAGTACGATGAAAGCGAGGAGTCCTTCCTCGTCACGCTGGCAACGCAGATGGCGGCGATCCTCTCTCAGTCCCAACTGACAGCCCTTTTTGGTCAGTATCGTCATACGCGTATTCGCGCGCTTCCGGCCTCGCCGGGGGTCGCTATTGCCGAAGGCTGGATGGATGCCACGCTCCCGCTGATGGAGCAGGTCTACGAAGCCTCTACGCTGGATGAGGCGCTTGAGCGCGAACGGCTCACCGCTGCGCTGGAAGAGGCGGCGAATGAGTTTCGTCGCTACAGCAAACGCTTTGCCGCTGGCGCGCAAAAAGAGACGGCGGCCATTTTCGATCTCTACTCACACCTGCTTTCCGATGCGCGTTTGCGTCGTGAGTTATTTGCCGAGGTCGATAAGGGGTCGGTGGCAGAGTGGGCGGTTAAAAAGGTCATTGAAAAATTTGCCGAGCAGTTTGCGGTACTGACTGACGGCTATCTGAAAGAGCGCGCCGGCGATTTACGCGCGCTTGGGCAACGTCTGCTGTTCCACCTCGATGATACTATTCAGGGGGCTAATGCCTGGCCGAACCGGTTTGTGCTGGTGGCCGATGAACTCTCGGCGACGACGCTGGCGGAATTACCGCAGGACAGGCTGGCGGGCGTGGTGGTGCGCGATGGCGCAGCTAACTCTCATGCCGCCATTATGGTGCGTGCGCTCGGTATTCCGACCGTGATGGGGGCGGATATTCAGCCCTCCGTACTGCATCGCCGTACGCTGGTGGTGGACGGATATCGCGGTGAGTTGCTGGTGGATCCTGAGCCGGTTCTTCTTCAGGAGTACCAGCGTCTTATCAGCGAAGAGAATGAATTAAGCAAGCTGGCGGAAGATGACGTCAACCTGCCCGCGCAGCTCAAGAGCGGTGAGCGGGTGAAGGTGATGCTCAACGCGGGATTAAGCCCCGAGCATGAAGAGAAGCTCGGCAGCCGCATCGATGGCATTGGTCTCTACCGCACCGAAATACCGTTCATGCTGCAAAGCGGCTTCCCGTCAGAAGAGGAGCAGGTTGCGCAGTATCAGGGCATGTTGCAGATGTTTAACGACAAACCCGTCACGTTGCGCACCCTCGACGTCGGCGCGGATAAGCAACTGCCCTATATGCCCATCAGTGAAGAGAATCCCTGCCTCGGCTGGCGTGGGATCCGCATTACCCTCGATCAGCCGGAAATTTTCCTTATCCAGGTTCGTGCGATGCTGCGTGCCAACGCGGCCACGGGGAATCTCAGCATTTTGCTGCCGATGGTCACCAGTATTGACGAGATCGACGAAGCGCGGCGGTTGATTGAACGTGCAGGGCGCGAAGTGGAAGAGATGATCGGCTACGCGATCCCTAAACCCCGTATTGGCGTGATGCTGGAAGTGCCTTCGATGGTCTTTATGTTACCGCAGCTGGCGACCCGCGTTGATTTTATCTCCGTTGGCACCAACGACTTAACGCAATACATTCTGGCGGTCGATCGCAACAATACGCGCGTGGCCAGTATCTACGACAGCCTGCATCCGGCGATGCTTCGTGCCCTGGCGATGATCGCCCGCGAAGCCGAGCAGCATAATATCGACCTGCGCCTGTGCGGTGAAATGGCCGGCGATCCGATGTGCGTGGCGATCCTGATTGGCCTCGGTTTCCGTCACCTGTCAATGAACGGACGTTCCGTTGCGCGTGTGAAATACCTGTTACGTCACATCGAACAAGATGAGGCGCATGAGCTGGCCGCGCGAAGCCTGGAGGCACAGCTGGCAGCCGAAGTGCGCCATCAGGTGGCGGCGTTTATGGAGCGACGCGGCATGGGCGGTTTGATCCGCGGCGGCCGCTGATCCCCACAAAATAATGACTGCTCGGACGACCCCCTCTCCCTTGAGGAAGAGGAATGGGGTGAGGGGGAACAGCGCGCATAAAACCCTATACACATCTTTTACATCTCAGGCGCATCCTCCGCGCCTGCCTTATGCTATGATTCGCAACTTTGGAGCACCTGCCAACGGCGGGAATGCAATTCAGCCGCTGTCCACTTTCAGCGGAATAACAACATCTTGTGGTGACAGATGAACAGTGGTTATCTGCATTTTCCGGAATTCGATCCGGTTATTTTCTCAATAGGACCTGTAGCGCTTCACTGGTACGGACTGATGTACCTGGTGGGCTTCGTCTTTGCCATGTGGCTTGCTGGTCGTCGCGCCAGTCGTCCGGGCAGCGGCTGGACGAAGAACGAAGTGGAAAACCTGCTTTATGCTGGCTTTCTTGGCGTATTCCTGGGCGGGCGCATCGGCTATGTCCTGTTCTACAACTTCCCGGTATTCCTGAACGACCCGCTCTATCTGTTCCGCGTCTGGGACGGCGGCATGTCCTTCCACGGCGGACTGATTGGTGTGATCCTCGTGATGGTGATCTTCGCCAAACGCACCAAACGTAACTTCTTCCAGGTGGCTGATTTTATTGCGCCATTAATCCCGTTTGGGCTGGGTGCAGGGCGTCTGGGCAACTTCATCAACGGTGAACTCTGGGGGCGTGTCGATCCGAGCGTGCCGTTTACCATGCTGTTCCCGGGCTCCCGCGCAGAGGATATCGCGCTGCTGCCTTCGCATCCTGAGTGGCAGTCCATTTTCGATACCTACGGCGTTCTGCCGCGTCATATGTCTCAGCTTTATGAGCTGGCGCTGGAAGGTGTGGTGCTGTTTATCATCCTGAATCTGTATATCCGCAAACCGCGCCCAATGGGGGCAGTATCTGGTCTGTTCCTGATTGGCTACGGCGCGTTTCGTATCATCGTCGAGTTCTTCCGCCAGCCGGATGCACAGTTTACCGGCGAGTGGGTACAGTACATCAGCATGGGGCAGATCCTCTCCATTCCGATGATTGTCGCGGGTGCCATTATGATGATTTGGGCGTATCGTCGTCGTCCACAGCAACAACTTTCCTGAGGAATCATGAAACAGTATCTTGAATTGATGAAAAAAGTGCTCGACGAGGGCACGCCGAAAAACGACCGCACCGGCACCGGTACGCTCTCCATTTTTGGCCACCAGATGCGCTTCAATCTGCAAGAAGGCTTCCCTCTGGTGACGACGAAGCGCTGCCATCTGCGCTCGATCATTCATGAACTGCTCTGGTTCCTGCAAGGCGATACCAACGTTGCTTATCTGCATGAAAACAATGTCTCCATCTGGGACGAGTGGGCAGATGAGAACGGCGACCTGGGGCCGGTTTACGGCAAGCAATGGCGCGCGTGGCCTACCCCGGACGGCCGCCATATCGACCAGATCACGACCGTCATGAACCAGCTGAAAAATGACCCGGACTCGCGCCGTATCATTGTTTCTGCCTGGAACGTGGGTGAACTGGATAAAATGGCGCTGGCGCCTTGCCACGCGTTTTTCCAGTTCTACGTGGCGGACGGCAAACTCTCCTGCCAGCTGTATCAACGCTCCTGCGACGTGTTCCTCGGCCTGCCGTTTAACATCGCCAGCTACGCGCTGTTAGTGCACATGATGGCGCAGCAGTGCGATCTTGAAGTGGGCGATTTTGTCTGGACGGGCGGTGATACCCACCTCTACAGCAATCATATGGAACAGACGCATCTCCAGCTGACGCGCGAACCGCGTGCATTGCCGAAGCTTGTGATCAAACGCAAACCGGACTCGATCTTCGATTACCGTTTTGATGACTTCGAGATTGAAGGCTACGACCCGCATCCTGGCATCAAAGCCCCTGTCGCCATCTGATACGGCGAATCCTGACATAACCGGTGCTCTTTAGCGCCGGTTTTTTTCGCGCTCGTTTTGTTCTTCGAGCCTGTTTCCAGAGACGATGTAACGCGTTGCAACGGGTGAAAATCTCCGGAAAGCGGCTCGTAATGTTCTGGTTTAACGCTCGCGCCTTTTCTGCCATTCCGCCACACTCCCGCCATGAAAAACGAACATGGCTTTACGCTTATCGAAACCCTTTTCGCCATCTCGCTGGTTGTGATCCTCAGCGCGACGGGACTTTATGGCTGGGACAGCTGGCAACAGCGGCAGCGGCTCTGGCAGACAGCCTGTCAGGTGCGGGATTACCTGGCGTTCTTACGAAACGACGCAAATCGTCACAACAGCGAGCACAGGATCGCGCTTCACGCTGACGGGAATCAGGCCTGCCTTGTCAGCGCTGTGGTCCCGGGCTGCGACAGCGGCGGCCCGTTCGTGATGAAACCGTTATGGCCGGAGGTCACGCTGAGCGACGTAACGCCTGCGCTGGGATTTTACGGCTTAAGGGATACCGCATGGGCCGGACATATTCGCGTGCAGAGCCGCGCCGGTGCGTGGTGGGTTATTGTCTCAAATGGCGGACGTATCAGGCTGTGTAATGCCGCAGGAGAAAGTCTATGCCAGTAAAACAAAAAGGGTTTTCCCTGCTGGAGGTCCTGATTGCGATGACGATAAGCAGCATTCTGTTACTCAGCACGTCACGTTTTTTACCGGGGCTACAGCGGGGTGTTTTACTGCAATCCGGGCAACGGGAGCTGGAAGATGAGGTGTGGCAACGCCTGCTTGCGATGGGTAAACAGTTCCAGCGAGCAGGATATTGTGCAGGGCATTGCCAGGGGCAGGGGGTGATCATCGGCAGGCAAGGACGATGTGCAATTGTGCAGTGGGATGCAAACAGCAACGGCCAGTGGGATAGCACCGCGTCAGAAAATGACAGCACGGGATTCCGGCTTGAGTCCGGAACGCTCGAAACGCTGCGGGGCGCGACATCCTGTGAAGGTAAGGGATGGGATAAGCTCACTGACCCGGATCGGGTCCTGATAGAGCAGTTTATGGTCATTAAAACCGATCGTGCTGGCTTTGCGCCGGTCATCAGTATCGAGCTGCGTGCCCGCCGCAAAGGTGAACTGACCGCACCCTTTTCGGCTCGCCACACCGTAACGGGGTTTAATCTGTGAATCGTCAGCGGGGCATGTCATCGCTGGCGCTGGTCCTGCTATTGCTGGTGCTCGGCACGCTGATCCTCACCGGATTAAACCAGCAGTTGCAAACCTTTAGTACGTTGGTGAATGTCGAGAGTTTGTCTGTTCGCCAGCAGGCTGCCTTGCAATCTGCACTGGAGTGGGGACGCGTTCAAGACTGGGCTTTACAGCCAGAGGTTCAGTGCAAGCAGACACAAGGTCTGCGGGTCTGTGTAAGGCTGTTTGAGGAGCGTGTTTTGCTTGTTGCCGGAAATGACGATCTGTTGCTATGGCGAGGCGGGGATATCGCGGAAGGACAAATACGCTTTTCTGCCCACGGCTGGAGCGACTTCTGCCCCCTTAAGGAAAGTGCGCTATGTCAGTTACCCTGAGCAGACAAAAAGGATTTAGCATGGTTGAGGTTTTGCTGGCAATGATGTTGCTGGTTGTAGTTGTGACGGCGTTATCCGGATATCATCGCGCGCTGGCAGCCCGGTATGCGGCGCTTAGCCAGTATCGCCAGCTATGGCATCATGCGTGGAATCAGTCGCAGATCTCAACATTAACGCTCCCGCCGGGCTGGCAGGTCAGTCGGGGGCAGACAACACAGTCCGGATGTGTCAGCATCACGGTCACACTTATTTCTCCTCTGGGGCGGCAGGGCGCGTTGACGCGTCTGCATTGCCCGGTTAGCCGCTAGTCGGGAGCGTTTATGCTAAGGGTTTACCACTCAAATCGTCTGGATGTGCTGGAAGCACTGATGGAGTATATCGTTGAGCAAGAGCGTCTTGACGATCCGTTTGAGCCAGAAATGGTGCTGGTGCAGAGCACCGGTATGGCGCAGTGGCTACAAATGTCCCTTTCGCAGAAGTTTGGCATTGCGGCGAATATCGATTTTCCGCTGCCCGCGAGCTTTATCTGGGAGATGTTTGTACGCGTCCTGCCGGATATTCCTGAGCAGAGTGCCTTCAACAAACAAAGCATGGCCTGGAAACTGATGACGCTGCTGCCGGACATGCTGGCGCATGATGAGTTCGCCATGCTGCGCCACTATCTGAATGACGACACCGACAAGCGCAAACTTTTTCAGCTGGCCTCACGCACTGCTGACCTCTATGACCAGTATCTGGTTTACCGCGCAGAATGGCTGATTCGCTGGGAAGCGGGAGAATTAGTCGATGGGTTACCGGAAGCGCAAATCTGGCAGGCGCCGCTCTGGAAAGCGCTGGTCGAGCATACCGGGCAGCTCGGTCAGCCTAAATGGCACCGTGCTAACTTGTACGATCGCTTTATCTCAACACTCGAGAACACCGCAGAACGGCCAGCCCGTTTGCCGTCACGCGTGTTCATTTGCGGTATCTCCGCGCTGCCGCCTGTCTACCTGAACGCGCTAAAAGCGCTCGGTAAGCACATTGATATCCATATCCTCTTTACCAACCCATGTCGGCACTATTGGGGAGATATTCAGGATCCGCGCTGGCTTTCACGGCTGGTCACCCGCCAGCGTAAACGCCTCTTTGAGGAACGCGCCGTGCCGCTGTTTAAAGACAGTGAAAACGCGGCGCAGCTTTTCGATGAAGAGGGGATTCAGAACCTGCCGAACCCGCTACTTGCCTCGTGGGGCAAGCTGGGGCGCGACTATATTTATCTGCTTTCAGATATCACCTCCTCGGGAGAGGGGGACGTGGACGCGTTTGCGGATATTACGCCGGACAGCCTGCTGCACAATATTCAGCTTGATATTCTGGATTTAGAAAACCGTGCCGTGGCCGGGATCACTGCCGAGGAGTTTGCGCGAAGCGATAAGAAGCGAAAACTGGATCCTGACGATCGCAGTATCGCGATCCACGTTTGCCACAGCCCACAGCGTGAAGTTGAAATTCTTCATGACCGCCTGTTGGCTATGTTGCAGGGCGACCCAACCCTGACACCGCGCGATATCGTGGTGATGGTGGCGGATATCGACAGCTACAGCCCGTTTATTCAGGCTGTATTTGGCAGCGCAACGGGCGACCGCTATCTTCCCTACGCGATCTCTGACCGCCGTGCTCGTCAGTCACACCCGGCGCTACAGGCCTTTATCAGCCTGCTTTCGCTGCCTGATAGCCGGTTTATCTCTGAGGATGTGCTGGCATTACTGGATGTGCCTGTTCTGGCCGCACGCTTCAGCATTAACGAAGAGGGCTTGCGCTACCTGCGCCAGTGGGTCAACGAATCCGGCGTCCGCTGGGGAATCGACGATGATAACGTCCAGGAGTTTGAGCTGCCCGCGACTGGCCAGCATACCTGGCAGTTTGGCCTGACGCGTATGCTGCTGGGGTATGCGATGGAGAGCATCCACGGCGAATGGAATGACGTGCTGCCGTACGATGAGTCCAGTGGGTTAATTGCGGAACTGGTTGGTCACTTAGCCTCGCTGCTGATGCAGCTCAACCGCTGGCGCCGTGCATTGATGCAGCCCCGTCCACTCGAAGAGTGGCTGCCGATTTGCCGCGAAATGCTAAATGACTTCTTCCTGCCGGACAGCGAAACGGAAGCCGCCATGGCGCTTATCGAGAAGCAGTGGCAGGCCATCGTTGATGAGGGGGTTAATTCGCACTATCACGAGGCGGTTCCCCTTTCGCTTCTGCGTGATGAGCTGACGCAACGTCTCGATCAGGAGCGCATCAGCCAGCGCTTCCTTGCTGGGCCGGTGAATATCTGCACCCTGATGCCGATGCGTTCAATCCCGTTCAAAGTAGTCTGTCTGCTTGGCATGAACGACGGTATTTATCCACGTGCGCTGCCACCCCTTGGCTTTGATCTCATGAGCGCACAGCCGAAGCGGGGCGACCGCAGCCGCCGCGATGATGACCGTTATCTCTTCCTTGAGGCGCTGATGTCTGCGCAAAGCAGGCTTTATATCAGCTATATCGGCCGTTCAATTCAGGACAACAGCGAGCGTTTCCCATCCGTGCTGGTGCAGGAGCTGATGGACTACATCGGGCAGAGTCACTATCTGCCGGGCGATGAGGCCTGTAACTGCGACGAAAGCGAACGTCGGGTGAAAGCGCATATTACCTGTCACCATAGCCGTATGCCGTTTGATCCTGTCAATTACGTTCCTGATGAACTGCAAAGCTACGCCCGCGAGTGGCTTCCCGCTGCGAAGAACGCGGGCACACCGCAAACCGATTTCATTCAGGCGCTCGAACCGCGCGCCATAGACACCCTTACGTTTGAGCAGCTGCAGCGCTTTTGGGCCCATCCGGTTCGGGCTTTTTTCCAGCAACGCTTGCAGGTGAACTTCCGCTCGGAAGAGAGCGAAATCCCTGATGCGGAACCGTTTATTCTTGATGGACTGGAGCGTTTTAAGCTTAATTCCCAGCTTTTGAATGCGCTGGTTGACGAAGAAGACGCCAGTAAACTGTTCCGACGTTACAGGGCGTCGGGATTACTGCCGTATGGTGCGTTCGGCGAAATCGTCTGGGATGCCCAGTGTGAGGAGATGCAAGCGCTTGCTGACCGGGTTATCGCGTGTCGGCAACCGGCGAGCAGCATTGAAATTGATCTCGATTGTAACGGTATGCACCTCAGCGGCTGGCTCACGCACGTGCAGTCTGACGGGCTGCTACGCTGGCGCCCATCTATGCTCAGCGTTTCACATGGCCTGCAACTCTGGCTCGAACATCTTGTCTACAGTGCGAGTGGTCACGAAGGCGAAAGCCGGTTGTTTGTACGTAAGGACGGCGAGTGGCGCTTCCCGCCGATGGAGCCTGAGCAGGCGTTGACGTATCTGTCGCTTTATATTGAAGGTTATCGTCAGGGCATGAACAAGCCTCTGCTTTTGCTGCCTGAAAGTGGGGGGGCATGGATAAAAGCCTGTTACGACGCGCAGAATGATGCCATGTTAACGGATGAGGCTTCGCTCCAGAAAGCGCGCAGCAAGTTTTTGCAGGCCTACGAAGGGAACATGATGGTACGTGGCGAGGGCGACGATGTCTGGTATCAACGTTTATGGCGAACGCTGGAGCCAGAATATTTCGACATTATCACGGAAGAGGCGCAACGCTACCTGTTACCGTTGTTCAAATTTAAGCAGTCCTGAGTGCTGTATAAAAATTGCACAGCACGGGGTGTTCATTTATGATGCACCTCTTATCACGGACTGATGTACCCAGAGAAAGAGATGCTGGCGTGTCCAGCACGCACGTTGTTAATGATGTAGCCGTGATAAAGAGGTCGTAATGCCAGGCAGCACCTTGTTCAAAGCGTTTGTTTTGTTTATCGCCCTTTGGGCTCCCGTCACTCAGGCCGATTCCGGTTGGCAACCTGTCCAGGAAACAATCCGTAAGAGCGATAAGGACACCCGTCAGTATCAGGCGATTCGTCTTGATAACGGGATGACCGTGCTGCTGGTTTCCGATCCTCAGGCGGTTAAATCGCTCTCCGCACTGGTTGTGCCGGTCGGATCGCTGGAAGATCCTGATGACCATCCGGGACTGGCGCACTACCTTGAGCACATGACGCTGATGGGGTCTAAAAAATACCCACAGCCTGACAGCCTGTCCGAATTTCTGAAAATGCATGGTGGCAGCCACAACGCCAGCACTGCGCCGTATCGTACTGCGTTTTACCTGGAAGTGGAAAATGATGCGCTTGACGGGGCGGTGGACCGTCTGGCGGATGCCATCGCCGCACCGCTGCTGGATAAAAAATATGCTGACCGGGAACGCAACGCCGTAAACGCCGAACTGACGATGGCGCGCACGCGAGACGGTATGCGCATGGCGCAGGTTAGCGCTGAAACCATCAATCCGGCGCACCCGGGTTCGCGCTTCTCAGGCGGCAACCTTGAAACGCTGAGCGACAAGCCGGGTAGCCCGGTGCTCGATGCGCTGCATGCGTTTCGTGAAAAATACTATTCCGCCAATCTGATGAATGCGGTTATTTACAGCAATAAACCGTTGCCGACGCTGGCAAACATGGCTGCGCAGACCTATGGCAGGGTGCCAAATAAAAATATCGATCTGCCGCAGATTAACGTGCCGGTTGTCACGGACGCGCAAAAAGGCATTGTTATTCACTATGTGCCGGCCTTGCCGCGCAAGGTGTTACGCGTTGAATTCCGTATTGATAACAACACGGCGCAGTTCCGCAGCAAAACCGACGAGCTGGTGACTTATCTTATCGGTAACCGCAGCCCGGGTACGCTCTCCGACTGGCTGCAAAAGCAGGGGCTGGTGGAAGGTATTCGCGCTGACTCCGATCCCGTCGTAAACGGGAATAGCGGCGTGCTGGCCATCTCCGCGACGCTGACCGATAAAGGGCTGGCTCACCGTGACGACGTCGTTGCGGCCATTTTCAGTTATCTCTCTCTGCTGCGCGACAAAGGCGTCGATAAACGCTACTTCGACGAGCTGGCGCACGTGCTGGATCTCGATTTCCGCTATCCCTCTATTACGCGTGATATGGACTACGTCGAGTGGCTGGCAGATACCATGATCCGCGTGCCGGTGGAACATACGCTGGATGCGGTAAATATTGCCGATCAGTATGACGCCGGGGCGCTCAAAGCGCGTCTGGCGATGATGACTCCGCAGAATGCCCGCGTCTGGTATATCAGCCCGAACGAACCGCATAACAAAATGGCCTACTTCGTTGATGCCCCGTATCAGGTTGAAAAAATCAGCGAACAGACCTTCGCGGGCTGGCAGAAAAAGGCGGGGGAAATTGCGCTGAAGTTACCGGAGCTTAACCCCTACATCCCGGACGATTTCTCGCTGATCAAACCCGCAAAGGCCTATCCGCATCCGGAGCTGATTGTTGATGAGCCGACGCTGCGCGTGGTCTACACCCCAAGCCGCTATTTCGGCGACGAGCCAAAAGCGGATGTCAGCGTAGTGCTGCGTAATCCTAAAGCAATGGACAGCGCCAGAAACCAGGTGCTGTTTGCGCTTAACGATTATCTGGCCGGTATTGCCCTCGATCAGCTCAGCAACCAGGCTGCCGTTGGCGGTATCAGTTTCTCCACCAATGCCAATAACGGTCTGATGGTGAATGCCAACGGCTATACCCAGCGTTTGCCGCAGCTGTTCCAGGCGCTGCTGGACGGTTATTTCAGCTATACGCCTACGGAAGAACAGCTCGAGCAGGCTAAGTCCTGGTATGCCCAGATGATGGATTCTGCCGAGAAGGGTAAAGCCTACGATCAGGCGATTATGCCAGCACAGATGTTGTCCCAAATTCCTTATTTCCAGCGCGAAGATCGCCGCGCGTTATTGCCCTCAGTCACCTTAAAAGAGGTGCTGGCTTACCGTGATTCGCTGAAAACCAATACTCGTCCGGAGTTCCTGGTTGTAGGGAACATGAGCGAAGATCAGGCTAAAACGCTGGCACAAAACGTGCGTGCGCAACTGGGTTCAAAAGGCGATGAGTGGTGCCGTAACCAGGATGTGCTGGTAGAGAAAAAGCAGAATGCGATCTTCGAAAAAGCGGGAAGCAGCACGGATTCCGCGCTGGCCGCGGTGTTTGTCCCTGTCGGATATGACGAATTTACCAGCTCTGCCCAGAGTGCGGTGCTCGGTCAAATTATTCAGCCGTGGTTTTACAACCAGCTGCGCACCGAAGAGCAGCTGGGTTATGCGGTATTCGCTTTCTCGATGAATGTGGGCCGTCAGTGGGGGTTGGGCTTCCTTCTGCAAAGCAGCGACAAACAACCCGCTTACCTGTGGCAACGTTATCAGGCATTCTTCCCGCAGGCGGAAGCAAAACTGCGCGCCATGAAGCCGGAAGAGTTTGCCCAGATCCAGCAGGCGGTTATCGCCCAGGTGATGCAACCGCCGCAGACGCTGGGTGAAGAGGCCTCGCAGCTGAGCAAAGATTTTGATCGCGGTAATATGAAATTTGATTCGCGTGATAAAATAGTGGCCGAAATAAAACAGCTGACGCCACAAAAAGTTGCCGATTTCTTCCATCAGGCGGTAGTAAAACCGCAGGGTATGGCCATCCTGTCTCAGGTTTCTGGCAGCCAGAACGGGAAAACGGACTACGTAAAATCAAAAGAGTGGACCGTCTGGAAGAGCGTCAGCGCGCTGCAACAAACTATGCCCTGGAGTAAGAAAGAATGACCCATACCGCTGAGCCGCTTGATCCCCTAAGTTTACCTCTACAGGGTGAGCGACTGATTGAAGCCTCAGCGGGAACGGGAAAAACCTATACCATCGCCGCGCTCTATCTGCGTCTGCTGTTGGGGCTCGGCGGCAACGCCGCTTTTTCGCGCCCGTTAAGCGTGGAAGAGCTGCTGGTGGTAACCTTCACCGAAGCGGCCACTGCCGAGCTGCGTGGCCGTATTCGCAGCAACATTCATGAGCTGCGCATCGCCTGTCTGCGTCAGACGACGGATAACCCCCTCTATGCGAGCCTGCTGGACGAGATTGCGGATAAGCAACAGGCTGCGCAATGGCTGCTGCTGGCCGAACGGCAAATGGATGAAGCGTCCGTCTTCACCATTCACGGTTTTTGTCAGCGCATGCTGAGCCTGAATGCGTTTGAATCCGGCATGCTCTTTGAGCAGCAGCTTATTGAAGATGAATCCGAGCTTCGCTATCAGGCCTGTGCGGATTTCTGGCGTCGTCACTGTTATCCGTTGCAGCGCGACATTGCTGAAGCGGTTCACGCCCTGTGGAAAGGTCCGGAAGAGCTTCTTCGCGCCATCGACCGTTACCTGCAAGGCGAAGCGCCGGTCATTAAATCTCCTCCGCCTGCCGATGAAACGCTGGCCTCGCGCCATGAAAAGATCGTCGCCAAAATTACCGCGCTTAAGCAGAAATGGAATGAGTCGGTTGGTGAAATTGATGCAATCATCGAAAACTCAGGCATCGACAGACGCAAGTTCAACCGTGGGAACCAGGGGAAGTGGATCGAAAAGATCAGCGCCTGGGCCCAGGAGGAGACGCGGGGTTACCAGCTTCCGGACGCACTGGAAAAATTTTCGCAGCGCTTTTTGACCGAGCGAACCAAAGCCGACGGTATTGTGCCTGAGCATCCCCTGTTTGTGGCGATTGAAGCGCTGCTTGCGGAGCCATTAACGCTCAATGACCTGATGATCACCCGCGCCATGACGGAGATCCGCCAGGCCGTCGCGCGCGAAAAACGTCGCCGGGGCGAGCTGGGGTTTGATGACATGCTGAGCCGCCTGGACGAAGCCCTGTCCAGCGAGAATGGTGAAGCGCTCGCCAGCGCGATCCGTACCCGTTTTCCGGTGGCGATGATTGACGAATTTCAGGACACCGACCCCCAGCAGTACCGCATTTTTCGCCGCATCTGGCGACAGCAGCCCGACACTGCCCTGCTGCTGATAGGCGACCCTAAACAGGCCATTTACGCCTTCCGTGGGGCAGATATCTTCACCTATATGAAAGCCCGTAGTGAGGTGGTCGCGCATTACACGTTAGATACCAACTGGCGCTCCGCTCCGGGGATGGTTGAGAGCGTCAATGCGCTGTTCAGCCGTATGGAGACTGCGTTTATGTTCAATGAAATCCCTTTCCTGCCGGTGAAATCCGCCCCAAACAACGCATCCCTGCGCTTTGAAGTCAGCGGTGCGGTGCAACCCGCCATGACCTTCTGGCTGCTTGAGGGGGAAGGCTATGGCGTTGCCGATTATCAGGCGGCGATGGCCCAGCACTGCGCCGCGCAAATCCGTGACTGGCTAAGCGCAGGCGCGCGCGGCGAGGCACTACTGTGGAAGGGGGAACAGGCATATCCTGTAAAGGCCTCTGATATTACCGTGCTGGTGCGCAGTCGTCAGGAAGCGGCGTTAATCCGCGATGCGCTAACGTTGCTGGATATTCCGTCAGTGTATCTCTCTAACCGCGACAGCGTGTTCGACACGCTGGAAGCCCAGGAAATGCTCTGGTTGCTTCAGGCGGTGCTGGCGCCGGAGCGCGAAAATACGCTTCGAAGCGCGCTGGCCAGTTCTATGCTGGGGTTGAACGCACGGGATATTGATGAACTCAACCATGACGAAAACGCATGGGATGCGGTGGTAGAAGAGTTTGTCCATTACCGTGAACGCTGGCAAAAGCGCGGCGTCATGGCGATGTTGCGCGAGCTGATGACACGGCGTCAGATTGCCGAAAATATGCTGGCGACATCCGGCGGTGAAAGGCGTCTGACCGATATTTTACACATCAGCGAACTGTTACAGGAAGCGGGTACCCAGCTTGAAAGTGAACATGCCCTTGTGCGCTGGCTGGCGCAGCAAATCGCGGATCCAAACAGTAACTCTTCAAGCCAGCAGATGCGTCTTGAGAGCGATAAGCATCTGGTGCAAATCGTCACCATTCACAAATCCAAAGGTCTCGAATATCCGCTGGTCTGGCTGCCTTTCATCGCGAACTACCGGGTTCAGGATCAGGCCTTTTACCATGACCGCGAGACTTTCGATGCGGTGCTCGATCTCAGCAAGGCGGAGACCAGCGTTGAACTGGCAGAAGCGGAGCGTCTGGCGGAGGATTTGCGCCTGCTTTACGTGGCGCTGACCCGTTCTGTCTGGCATTGCAGCCTGGGCGTCGCCCCGGTTTTCCGCCGTCGCGGGGAGAAAACAGGGGAAAGCGATTTCCATTTAAGCGCGTTAGGGCGGCTTATTCAGCGTGGCGAGCCGAAAGATGCGGCGGGGTTGCGCCTCTGCATTGAGTCGCTCTGCGGTGACGATATCGCGCTGCATATCCCGTCTCTGCCAGACAATAGCCGCTGGCAAATGGCGCAAGAGCCCGCGACCGATCTTAATGCGCGCCAGATCACGCGGGTGCTTGCCGACGACTGGCGCGTCACCAGCTATTCTGGCCTGCAACAGCATGGGCAAAGTATTGCGCTGGATCTCATGCCGAAGCTGGACGTGGATGCCGCAGGGGTGGGTGATATTCCGGTTGAACCGACGTTAACTCCGCATCAGTTCCCACGCGGCGCGTCGCCGGGCACCTTTTTGCACAGCCTCTTTGAAGAGCTTGATTTTACTCAGCCTGTCAGTGAGGAGTGGGTGCTGAAGATGCTACAGAGCGGGGGCTATGACGCGCACTGGCAGCCCGTTCTCACTGACTGGATCAACGCCATTTTGCAGGCACCGCTGACTGAGCAGGGCTTCGCTCTTCGTCAGCTAACGGCCAGAAATAAACAGGTTGAGATGGAGTTTTATCTGCCTGTCGCAGGCCCGCTTAAGGCCGACGCGCTCGATGCGCTTATCCGTCAGTACGATCCGCTCTCAGCCGGTTGCCCGCCGTTGAACTTCCGTCAAGTGCAGGGCATGCTGAAAGGCTTTATCGACCTGGTCTTCCGTCACGAAGGACGGTACTACCTGCTGGATTACAAATCGAACTGGCTGGGCGAGAACAGCGAAGCCTATACCCAGCAGGCGATGGCGGCAGCCATGCAAATGCATCGCTACGATCTGCAATATCAGCTCTACACGCTAGCGCTGCACCGCTATTTGCGCCACCGTATTGCGGATTACCGCTACGACGATCATTTTGGTGGCGTCATCTACCTCTTCTTGCGCGGGGTCGACGCTGCCGATCCGCGCTCCGGGATCTTCAGCACCCGTCCGGATGCGGAATTGATTAATAAAATGGATAACCTGTTTGCAGCAAACACGGAGGAGATGGCATGACGATGCAGGACTTATTGCTGGAAGCGGTAGAGCAACGCGTGCTGCGTCAGCTGGATGTGCAGTTTGCCATGATGATTGCCGCTGACCAGCCCGCCGTGATGCTTGCCGCTGCCCTATTAAGTAAAGACGCCGGAGAGGGGCATGTGTGTCTGCCGCTCTCGCGTCTGGTTGTTGACGAGAAAATGCCGCATGTCCTCCAGTCCTGCTTTGCGCTGCTGGGGGAGAGGGTGGACTGGCAGAAAATTTTGCGCGAATCGTCGGCCGTCGGGCCGGGAGAAAACCAGGCGCCGCTGATCCTGACGGGGGAGCGCTTATATCTGAACCGTCTGTGGCGAAACGAACTGACGGTAGCGCGTTTCTTTAGTGAGACCAACGCGCCGCTTCCCTGCGACGAAGCGCAGCTTCGCCAGACACTGGACAGGCTGTTTGACTCCGGTGAGCCTACAGACTGGCAGAAAGTGGCGGCGGCCGTCGCCCTGACGCGGCGGATTTCGGTGATTTCAGGTGGCCCGGGGACCGGGAAAACCACGACCGTCGCAAAGCTGCTGGCAGCCCTGATCCAGCTATCAGGCGAGCAGCGATGCCGTATTCGTCTGGCGGCACCCACCGGGAAGGCTGCGGCGCGACTGACCGAATCACTGGGCGGTGCGATGCAACAGCTGCCGCTCACTCAGGAGCAGCTTGCGCTTTTCCCGGGTGAAGCGAGTACCCTGCACCGTCTGCTCGGCGCGCAGCCGGGTAGCCAGCGGCTGCGCTACCATGCGGGTAATCCGCTGCATCTGGACGTGCTGGTGGTGGATGAAGCCTCCATGATTGACCTGACCATGATGTCGCGCCTGATCGATGCTCTGCCGCCGCATGCGCGCGTGGTTTTCCTGGGCGATCGCGACCAGCTCGCCTCCGTGGAAGCCGGGGCGGTACTGGGGGATATCTGTACCTACGCCAGCTACGGTTATACCGCCGCGCGGGCGCAGGAGCTTGCCCGCCTGACCGGCTGCTCGCTTGAACCCGATCACTCGCCGGTCGCAGGCGCACTGCGTGACAGCCTGTGCCTGCTGCAAAAAAGCTACCGTTTCGGTAGCGACTCCGGCATCGGCCAGCTGGCTGCGGCGGTCAACCGTGGCGATCGGCATGCCACGCGCACGGTGTTTGACGGCTCTTTCACTGACATTGAAAAGAAATCGCTGCAAAGCGGAGAAGAGTATCAGGCTATGCTTGAGGAGGCTCTCCATGGATACCAGCGTTTTCTGAGCTGCGTGCAGCAGCGCAGTCAGCCCGGGCAGGTCATTGCCGCATTTGGCGAATACCAGCTTCTGTGCGCATTGCGGGAAGGGCCGTTCGGCGTTGCGGGCCTGAACGACAGGCTGGAGCAGCTGCTCGTGCAGAAACGCAAAATTAACCGTCAGCAGCATTCGCGATGGTATGAAGGCCGGCCAGTGATGATCTCCCGCAACGACAGTACGCTGGGGCTGTTCAACGGGGATATCGGTATTGCGCTCGATCGCGGTAACGGTTTGCGCGTCTGGTTCCAGCTACCGGACGGCAGCGTGAAGTCCGTCCAGCCCAGCCGTCTGCCAGAGCATGAAACGGCATGGGCGATGACGGTACACAAGTCTCAGGGCTCAGAGTTCAACCATGCGGCGCTGATCCTGCCGACACAGCTTTCGCCGGTCGTAACCCGTGAGTTGGTCTACACCGCCGTTACCCGTGCGCGCCAGCGTCTGTCGCTGTATGCGGATGAGCGCGTGCTGGGTCAGGCGATTGCCACTCGCACCGAGCGCAGAAGCGGATTAAGCGCGATTTTTGAATCTGTCTGAGTAATCACCCTCTCCGACAGGAGAGGGTGATTGTTATCCCAGGTCCGCCATTAACACCTTCGAGCGGCGCTGGTAGTTGTACATCTCTTTCTTACTTTCCGGCAGAGAATCAATATCCACCGGCGTGAAGCCGCGCTCCTGGAACCAGTGAATGCTGCGCGTGGTGAGCACGAACAGCTTGCTCAGACCCATCTGGCGCGCCTGTGCCGCCACGCGTTCAAGCAGCAGTTCCCCCCGCGAGGAGCTACGGTAATCCGGGTGCACGGCAACGCACGCCATTTCGCCAATCTGCTCTTCCGGGAACGGATAAAGCGCCGCACAGGCAATGGTCAGGTTATCTCGCTGGATGATGGTGAACTTGTCGATCTCCATCTCCAGCTGCTCGCGGGAGCGGCGAACCAGAATGCCCTGTTGTTCCAGCGGACGGATCAGCTCCAGAATGCCGCCGATGTCATTGATGGTGGCACGGCGGATCTGCTCGGCGCTCTCCATTACGATCTGCGTACCGATCCCGTCCCGGGAGAACAGTTCCTGCAACAGCGCGCCGTCTTCCTGATAGCTGATCAGGTGGCTGCGGCGTACCCCGCTGCGGCACGCTTTGACGGCGCCGCGCAGAAAACGCACGGTACCGGAATAGTAATCGCCTTGTGCTTCCAGCGCTTCGACGCGCGCCTGGGCTTCATTCGGAAAAAGTTCTGGCACAATCACGCCCTCATCGTTCACGACACCCTGTGAGGAGCAAAAGCCGATCATTTTTTCCGCTTTCAGCTTGATGGCCAGCTGGGTGGCAATCTCTTCTGAGGTCAGATTAAAACTTTCACCCGTTACGGAAACGGCAACGGGTCCCATCAGGACGATCGCGCCATTGTCTAACTGGCGGTGAATGGCTTCTTCATCAATGCGCCGGATGCGGCCGCTGTGGCAGTAATCCACGCCATCGTCCACGCCGAGCGGCTGAGCGATGATAAAGTTGCCGCTCACCACGTTGATGTGCGCGCCCTGCAGCGGCGTATTACTCAGGCTCATCGACAGGCGGGCGGTGATATCGAGCTGCAACAGACCCGCCGCCTGTTTGACCAGTTCGAGGGTTTTCGCATCCGTCACGCGGGTATGTTTGTGGTAGATCGGCTCATGGTGATGGGCGGCCAGGTTGGCTTCGATTTGCGGACGTGCGCCATACACCACCACCAGACGGATGCCGAGGCTGTGCAGCAGGCCGATATCATTGACGATACTGGAAAAGTTCTCATGCTCAATGGCTTCGCCGCCAAGCATGATGACAAAGGTTTTCCCCCGATGGGTGTTGATATAGGGAACAGAATGGCGGAATCCCTGGACCAGTTCGGTTCTGCGTTCCTTAACCATGACACAACCCTTAATGAATGTTTATTCGTTATTTATGTATTTTTATTCGATTGTGGCCGCGTGTGCAAGCCAAAATTTTCTGCGACACACAGAAAATAATAAGTAATCCGTGCGTTAACGTATGATTGTTTACCCTTTTATAGATGACAGTTTATGCGTCATTCGTTAAAGTTTTCGGTCAATTTGGGCGTTTTGTTCATCAATCAGATTTCTTGCTCGGGAGAAGCATGTCGGGATCCAATTCAGCAATAAGCCGCCGCCGCCTGTTAAAAGGGGCCGGGGCGATGTGGTTGCTTAGCGTCAGCCAGGTGGGTCTTGCCGCCACAAGCCAGGTAGTCGCGGTGCGCGTCTGGCCGTCGTCGACCTATACGCGCGTGACGGTCGAGTCCAACCGCGTGCTGAAATACAAACAATTTGCCCTCAGCAATCCTGAACGTGTGGTGGTTGATCTCGAAGGTGTGAATCTCAACTCCGTGCTTAAAGGCATGGCGGCGCAGATCCGTGGCGACGATCCTTTTATCAAATCGGCGCGTGTCGGGCAGTTCGATCCGCAAACCGTGCGCATGGTGTTTGAGCTGAAGCAGAACGTGAAACCGCAGCTCTTTGCCCTTGCGCCTGTTGCTGCCTTTAAGGAGCGCCTGGTAATGGATCTCTATCCGGCGAATGCAACGGATATTCAGGATCCGCTCCTGGCGTTACTTGAAGATTACAACAAAGGCGATCTCCAGCGGCAGGTCCCACCTGCGCAAAGTGGTCCTAAGCCGGGCAGGGCGGGGCGCGATCGTCCGATTGTGATCATGCTCGATCCTGGCCACGGCGGAGAAGATTCCGGCGCCGTTGGGAAATATCACACCCGCGAAAAAGATGTGGTGCTGCAAATTGCCCGTCGTCTGAAGGCGTTAATCGACAAAGAGGGCAATATGCGCGCCTACATGACGCGCAACGAAGATGTCTTTATCCCGCTGAAGGTCCGCGTGGCGAAAGCGCAGAAGCAGCGCGCGGATCTGTTTGTCTCTATTCATGCGGATGCCTTCACCAGCCGCCAGCCGAGCGGATCGTCGGTGTTTGCCCTGTCAACGAAAGGGGCGACCAGTACCGCCGCGAGATACCTGGCGGACACGCAGAACGCCTCGGATTTAATCGGTGGCGTGAGTAAAAGCGGGGATCGTTACGTCGACCATACGCTGTTTGATATGGTGCAGTCGCTGACCATTACCGACAGTCTGAAGTTTGGTAAAGCGGTGCTGGGCAAACTGGGCCGGGTCAACAAGCTGCACAAAAACAGCGTCGAGCAGGCCGGATTTGCGGTACTGAAAGCGCCAGATATTCCGTCCATTCTGGTCGAAACCGCGTTTATCAGTAACGTGCAAGAGGAACGCAAGCTCAAGACGGCTAAATTCCAGCAGGAAGTGGCGGAGTCGATTCTGGCGGGTATTCGGGCCTATTTCTCAGACGGGGAAACGCTGGCGCGGCGGGGATAGGGTACTACGCCGGGTATCTCGCCCGGCACTTTCACAAACGGCAGATACAAAAAAACACCCTTAAGGGTGTTTATTGTTTTAAGAAGTGTTGGTTGCGGGGGCCGGATTTGAACCGACGACCTTCGGGTTATGAGCCCGACGAGCTACCAGGCTGCTCCACCCCGCGTCCGTCTTTCTACACTTGTAGAAACTTACTTCTTCAAATTTGATTGGTTGCGGGGGCCGGATTTGAACCGACGACCTTCGGGTTATGAGCCCGACGAGCTACCAGGCTGCTCCACCCCGCGTCCGTCTTTCTACAGTCGTAGAAGATACTTCATCAAATTTTAATTGGTTGCGGGGGCCGGATTTGAACCGACGACCTTCGGGTTATGAGCCCGACGAGCTACCAGGCTGCTCCACCCCGCGTCCGTGGAAGCGCACTATACTCGGATAGGTTTGTGATGCAACCCCTTTTTCGCATAATTCATTATTTTGTATGCAAAATGAACGGGAATAGCCACTTTGGACTATTTTTTGTCCAGAATTTGCCAAAGGGAAGGCGATCGCATTTCATTACCACGATGGGTTTGTTATCTTCATCACGCGGAATTGGGCAACTAAAAGACGAGAAATAATGAAAGGACGTTGGGTGAAGTATCTGATGACAGGCGCAATGGTAGCGATTCTTGCGGCCTGCTCTTCCAAACCGACCGATCGCGGTCAACAGTATAAAGACGGGAAGTTATCCCAGCCTTTCTCTTTAGTTAACCAGCCAGATGCCGTGGGTGCTCCAATCAATGCCGGGGATTTCTCCGAGCAGGTGTACCAGATCCGCAAAGCGTCGCCGCGCCTGTATGGCTCACAGAACAACGTTTATAGTGCAGTGCAGGACTGGCTGCGCGCTGGCGGTGATACGCGCAATATGCGCCAGTTTGGTATTGACGCGTGGCAGATGGAAGGGGCGGATAACTACGGTAACGTTCAGTTTACCGGCTACTACACCCCGGTTGTCCAGGCACGACACACGCGTCAGGGCGAATTCCAGTATCCGATTTACCGCATGCCGCCAAAACGCGGTCGTCTCCCGTCCCGCGCTGAAATCTATGCCGGTGCGCTTAGCGAAAATTACGTGCTGGCCTACAGCAACTCGCTGATGGATAACTTCATCATGGACGTGCAGGGCAGCGGCTATATTGATTTTGGCGACGGCTCGCCGCTGAACTTCTTTAGCTATGCCGGGAAAAACGGCCATGCCTATCGCAGCATCGGTAAGGTGCTCATCGACCGTGGTGAAGTGAAACGAGAAGATATGTCGATGCAGGCGATCCGCGAGTGGGGCGAAAAACACAGCGAAGCGGAAGTGCGTGAGCTGCTTGAGCAGAATCCATCGTTTGTCTTCTTCAAACCGCAGAACTTTGCGCCGGTGAAAGGGGCGAGCGCCGTCCCGCTGATTGGCCGCGCTTCTGTGGCATCGGATCGTTCGATTATCCCGGCGGGTACCACGCTGCTGGCGGAAGTTCCTCTCCTCGACAACAACGGCAAATTCAACGGCAAGTATGAATTACGCCTGATGGTGGCGCTGGACGTGGGCGGGGCGATTAAAGGCCAGCACTTCGACATTTATCAGGGCATCGGCCCGGATGCCGGCCACCGTGCAGGCTGGTATAACCACTACGGGCGCGTGTGGGTGCTGAAGACAGCGCCGGGTACCGGGAACGTATTTAGCGGCTGAGTGTGGTATTCTGAGCGCAAGACGGATTACGGTTCAGGGTGAGGAATACCTCACCCTTTTTACATCTGAGGTTTTATGTCTGTGGTAATCAGCGATGCCTGGCGCCAGCGTTTCGGCGGCACGGCACGGTTATACGGTGAAAAAGCCCTGCAACTGTTCGCGGATGCGCATGTCTGCGTGGTGGGCATTGGTGGCGTGGGTTCGTGGGCGGCAGAAGCGCTGGCGAGAACCGGCATTGGCGCAATTACGTTGATTGATATGGATGACGTCTGCGTCACTAACACTAACCGTCAGATCCACGCCCTGCGTGATAACGTCGGTCTGGCGAAGTCCGAGGTGATGGCGGAGCGTATTCGTCTCATCAACCCGGAGTGCCGCGTAACGGTGATTGACGACTTTGTGACGGCAGATAACGTGGCGGAGTACATGAGCAAAGGCTACAGCTATGTGATTGACGCCATCGACAGCGTGCGGCCAAAAGCGGCGCTGATCGCTTACTGTCGTCGTTACAAGGTGCCGCTGGTGACAACGGGCGGCGCGGGTGGACAAATTGATCCGACGCAGATCCAGGTGGCAGATCTGGCGAAAACCATTCAGGATCCACTGGCCGCTAAGCTGCGCGAGCGCTTAAAAAGCGACTTCAACGTGGTGAAGAACAGTAAAGGCAAGCTGGGCGTGGACTGTGTGTTCTCGACAGAAGCGCTGGTTTATCCGCAGGCGGATGGTTCGGTCTGTGCAATGAAAAGCACGGCGGAAGGGCCAAAGCGGATGGATTGTGCTTCAGGGTTTGGAGCGGCCACCATGGTGACCGCCTCCTTCGGCTTTGTGGCGGTCTCTCACGCCCTGAAGAAGATGATGGCGAAGGCGGAACGTCAGGCCTGAGCCTGACGGGCGGCATCCAGCACCGCGTCGTTTAGCGCAATCAGTCCCTGACCGCGCGAGGCGCTAAGCTGCGTGCGAAGTCCCAGCTCATCAAACAGCGCCAGCGGAGAATGCGCCAGCAGCTCTGCGGCGCTTTTCCCTTCGATTGCGGTCAACAGCACCGCCAGCAGACCGCGAACAATGCGTCCCTCGCTGTCGCCGAAGAAATGCAGTTTCTCACCGGATATGCTAAACCCAAGCCAGACGCGGTTCTCGCAGCCAGCTATCTCCTTCGCCTGCGATTTCAGTTCGTCTGACAGCGTGGGCAACTGTTTGCCCAGCAGGATCAACTGACGATATTTATCTTCCCACTGCGTGAGCGGGACGAAGGTCTGTTTTAACGTCTCTTCAGTGATAACGGTGCCGAACGGATGCCCGGCTAAGGCTGAACTTGTCATTAATCCACCAGTAATTCCAGGGCGCGGTCGACGGCGGAAACCAGCGCGTCGACGTCACTTTTTGTGTTGTACGGTGCAAACGAGGCGCGCAGGGTACCGCTCACCCCCATGGCCGCCAGCAGCGGCTGGGCGCAGTGCTGTCCTGCGCGCAGGGCAATGCCGTATCCGGCAAGCAGCGTCACCATGTCGCTATGGTGTACGCCCGCAAAATCAAAGGCGAGCAGGCTGGAGTCCTGGACGCGGAACGAGCGAAACCCGGGGCGTTTCTTAAGCTCTTCTTCTGCCAGCGTCGCCAGGCCCCGGCTCCAGCTTTCAGCCTGAGCCACGTCCGTATCTGCGAGAAATTCGAGCGCTGCGCTCAGACCGATAACCCCTGCCACGTTCGGCGTACCGGCTTCCAGGCGGTAAGGCACATCCTGCGTTTTGAAACCGTCGAAGGTGACTTCGGTAATCATCTTGCCGCCGCCGAGCCACGGCGTCATCCGGGCCAGCAGTTCAGGTTTGCCGTACAGCGCGCCGATACCGGTTGGCCCGTACAATTTATGCCCTGAGAAGGCATAGAAGTCGATATCCAGCGCCTGAACGTCAGCCGGAAAATGCACCACACCCTGCGCACCGTCGACCATTACCACCACGCCGCTGGCATGGGCAATCTCAATGGCGCGCGCCAGATCCGGACAGCCGCCGGTGACGTTGGACATCTGCCCCAGCGCCAGAATACGGCTGCGCGGCGTAATCAGCTCAGGCAGACGCGCCACGTCAGGCAGGAAGTCTGTACCCAACGGGAGTTTTACAACCCGTGCCCCGGTTTGTTCGACCACCATCAGCCAGGGCACCAGGTTGGCGTGGTGTTCCGCCTCGCTGACGATGATCTCATCCCCGGGCTGCAACAGCGGACGCGCGTAACATTGCGCCACCATGTTAATGGCCTCGGTAGTGCCCCGAGTCCAGACGATGTTCTTAGCGCTGTCAGCATTGATCAGGCGCGCGACCTGATCCCGTGCGGCTTCGTATTGCGCCGTTAAGCGCTGCGCGTCGGCATACTGGCTGCGATGCACGTTCCCGGCGCTCAGGCTGTAAAACTGGCGGGTTGCCTCAATCACCGCTTGCGGCTTAAGGGCCGTGGCGGCGCTATCAAGATAAATGCCGGCATCGGCCAGCGCAGGAAACTGTGCGCGAAACTGCGCAGGACTGAAAGCGTTCATGGAATTCCTCATATCGATTCTACGATCGTCGCGCAAATTCATCGGCAGGGCAAGGAAGTTGATATCTATCAGATTTGTCTGCTTATCCTGGCGAGTCTGAAAAAGCAGGTTATGCTAAATAGTGTTAGGCGGATGTTTTAGCCTGTTATAAATCGAGGTTTGAATAGCATTAATTGCTAAAGGAGAATAATCATGAAAAAGACAGCTGCAATCATTTCTGCCTGTGCGTTGACCTTTGCCCTGAGCGCATGTTCTGGTAATAACTACGTAATGCATACCAACGATGGTCGATCTATCGTCTCTGAAGGGAAACCGACAACCGATAATGATACCGGGATGATTTCATACAAAGATGCTAACGGGAACAAACAGCAGATCAATCGCAGTGACGTGAAAGAGATGAAGGAAATCGAGCATTAACAGTTAGATAAGCGAAAAAAAAGCACCGCAAGTTGGCGGTGCTACATTAATCACTATGGACAGACAGGGTAAATGTACAGGAAGTGAAAAATTGGTAGCGTTGCTACCGTGGTCTGAATCGCAGACCAATTGCAAACACAACAACACAACATCACAACCGTAAGCCAAAAGCCCTTCAGAACACGCATTCCAAAAAAAGCTTTTCGTTCCGGCTCAGGAAGTGCCGCCACTATAGGTATTTGCTGGTAGTTCCTCAACGGACAAATTATAATGGCTCAGATAAAAAAAACTAATAGGTTAAACGTTGTTTCCTATATGTTAAATCTCGTTAACATCTAAGCCAGATAACCATGTCCAAGCGATTGCCACCCCTAAATGCATTACGTGTTTTTGATGCAGCAGCACGCCACCTCAGCTTCACCCGCGCAGCCGATGAGCTTTTTGTGACACAGGCCGCAGTAAGTCATCAAATCAAGTCTCTGGAGGATTTTCTGGGGCTTAAGCTGTTCCGTCGCCGCAACCGTTCGTTGCTGTTGACCGAAGAAGGGCAGAGCTATTTTCAGGATATTAAAGAGATTTTCTCCCAGCTGACGGAAGCCACCCGTAAGCTTCAGGCACGGAGCGCAAAAGGCGCCCTGACTGTGAGTTTATTGCCCAGTTTTGCCATTCAGTGGCTGGTGCCGCGACTCTCAAGCTTTAACTCAACTTATCCGGGAATCGATGTACGAATCCAGGCGGTGGACCGTCAGGAAGACAAGCTTGCAGACGATGTGGATGTCGCGATTTTTTACGGTCGTGGTAACTGGCCGGGCTTGCGTGTTGAAAAATTATACGCAGAATATCTGCTGCCGGTCTGTTCACCGCTGCTGCTGACGGGGGAGAAAGCGCTCAAAACGCCCGCCGATCTGGCGCAACACACGCTTTTGCACGATGCGTCGCGTCGCGACTGGCAAACTTATACCCGCCAGTTAGGTCTTAATCATATAAACGTGCAGCAGGGGCCCATTTTTAGCCACAGCGCGATGGTGTTACAGGCTGCCATTCACGGGCAGGGCGTGGCATTAGCGAATAACGTCATGGCGCAGTCCGAAATTGAGGCAGGCCGTCTGGTTTGCCCATTTAACGATGTACTGGTCAGCAAGAATGCATTTTATCTGGTTTGTCATGACAGTCAGGCAGAACTGGGTAAAATAGCCGCTTTCCGGCAGTGGATACTGGCGAAAGCGGCAAGCGAGCAAGAAAAATTCCGCTTCAGGTATGAACAATAACGTTTGTGTGCCGGGCACGCATTAATTCAGGACTTAAACATGACCAGCCGATTCATGCTGATTTTCGCCGCGGTGAGTGGCTTTATTTTTGTAGCTCTGGGCGCGTTTGGCGCGCATGTCTTAAGCAAGTCTTTGGGCGTTGTGGAGATGGGCTGGATCCAGACCGGCCTTGAATATCAGGCGTTCCACACGCTGGCAATTTTTGGGCTGGCGGTGGCGATGCAGCGCCGTATCAGCATTTGGTTTTACTGGAGCAGCGTCTTTCTGGCGCTGGGTACCGTACTGTTCAGCGGCAGTCTCTACTGTCTGGCGCTGTCGCATTTACGCCTGTGGGCGTTTGTTACACCTGTCGGCGGCGTCAGCTTCCTGGCGGGTTGGGTTTTAATGTTTATCGGAGCTATCCGTCTGAAACGCAAGGGCGTTGTTCATGAATAAGGTTGTTTTATATTGTCGCCCGGGGTTTGAGAAAGAGTGCGCCGCGGAAATCACCGATAAAGCGGCGAAGCGTGAAGTCTTCGGATTCGCTCGCGTCAAAGAGAACGCGGGCTATGTGGTATTTGAATGCTATCAGCCTGATGATGCCGACAAGCTGGCGCGCGAACTGCCGTTCAGCTCGCTGATTTTCGCCCGTCAGATGTTTGTCGCGGGCGAATTACTGAAAGATCTTCCGCCGGAAGATCGCATCACGCCGATTGTTGGCCTGTTGCAGGGTGTGGTGGAGAAGGGCGGCGATTTGCGCGTGGAAGTGGCTGACACCAATGAAAGCAAAGAGCTGATGAAGTTCTGCCGTAAGTTTACCGTGCCGCTCCGCGCGGCACTGCGTGATGCGGGAGTGCTGACAAACTACGAAACGCCAAAGCGTCCAGTCGTGCATATCTTCTTTATTGCGCCAGGATGTTGCTACACCGGCTACTCGTATACCACCAATAACTCGCCGTTCTTTATGGGGATCCCGCGTCTGCGCTTCCCGTCAGACGCGCCGAGCCGTTCAACCCTGAAGCTGGAAGAGGCGTTCCACGTCTTTATCCCGGCGGACGAGTGGGACGAACGTCTGGCAAACGGCATGTATGCCGTCGATCTTGGCGCGTGCCCGGGCGGCTGGACCTATCAGCTGGTGAAACGCAACATGTGGGTTTCGTCTGTGGATAACGGCCCGATGGCGCAAAGCCTGATGGACACCGGGCAGGTCACCTGGCTGCGTGAAGATGGTTTCCGCTACCGTCCTACCCGTAACAACATCTCCTGGATGGTGTGCGACATGGTAGAAAAACCGGCGAAAGTCGCAGCGCTGATGGCCTCCTGGCTGGTGAACGGCTGGTGTCGTGAGACGATTTTCAACCTCAAGCTGCCGATGAAAAAGCGTTACGAAGAGGTGTCGCAGAACCTGGCTTATATTCAGCAGCAACTGGACGAACACGGGATTAACGCGGAAATCCAGGCGCGTCAGCTGTATCACGACCGTGAAGAAGTGACGGTGCATATCCGTCGCTGGTGGGCGGCCGTGGGTGGGCGTCGCGACGAGCGATAACGTTTGTAACGCCCGGTGGCGCTGCGCTTACCGGGCCTACAAAATCGTGTAGTTGTTTTAACGTTCTAACCTTAACTGCTGTAAATTCCCGTCCAGCTGTAAATCCGTCTGTAACGTTGCGATTTCCCGGCAGATAAACGCCATCTCTTTATTCGCCTCCAGCTTCTTGCGCCATTTTTCCGGCACTTCCTCAAGCCTTGCGTAAATCCCTTCCAGATTCTGAAACTCCGTCAGCAGCTGTGCGGCACTTTTGGGTCCAATACCGGCGACACCCGGCACTCTGGAGCTGCTGATCCCCGCCAGCCCCCAGTAATCCGGCAATTGCTCAGGCGATACGCCAAACTCGCTGGCAATAAATGGCGCGTCCAGCCAGCGTTTCTGGAAGTAGTCGCGGATGCGGACCGTTGGAGAGAGCAGCTGGCAGTAGCCTTTGTCGGTTGAAACGATAGTCGCCTGATGCCCGGCGCTCGCGACTTTAACCGCCAGCGTTGCGGCTAAATCGTCAGCCTCATTACCGTGTGCGCCCCAGCACGGAACGCCGCGCTGTTCAAAGGCCGCGCGTATAACGGGCATTTCGGCGTGCAGATCGTCCGGCATCGGCGCACGCCCGGCTTTGTAGTCCGGCAGGCGCTGGTGCCGCCAGCCGGTATTGCGTGCTTCATCGTCGAATACGGCAACAGCGTGGGTGGGTTCGCTATGGCGAATGAGCTGCTCCAGCGCGTGTAAACAGGTGTCCTTGCAGGGGGTGCCCTGTACCGCGTGAATACGGCGAATCAGGTTAAGCGCATCGACGATAAGCAAATGAATGGCCACAGATAATCTCCCTTCTGTCTAATGGGGGAAGGGTAACACTGAGCGCAGCATGAAACTATGAATGGTGGGGAAAACAGGAAGAAGCCTCGCAAAACGAGGCTTCCTGAGAGGCTTAATCGCAGGTAACGATCTTCATCGCCAGGCCACCGCGGGAGGTTTCGCGGTATTTGGCGTTCATATCTTTACCGGTTTCGTACATGGTTTCGATAACCTTGTCGAGACACACGCGCGGTTCGCTGGTGCGGCGCAGCGCCATACGGGCCGCGTTCACCGCTTTCACAGAGGCGATGGCGTTACGCTCGATGCATGGCACCTGGACCTGTCCGCCGACCGGATCGCAGGTCAGCCCCAGGTTATGTTCCATGCCGATTTCCGCCGCAATACAAACCTGCGCAGGACTTGCGCCCAGCAATTCGGCCAGACCCGCCGCCGCCATAGAGCAGGCTACGCCCACTTCACCCTGACAGCCCACTTCCGCGCCGGAAATCGAGGCGTTCATCTTGTACAGTGAGCCAATCGCACTGGCGACCAGCATATACCGCGCGAGTGAGTTTGCATTCACTTCACGGATAAACTTGTCGTAATACGCCAGGACCGCCGGAACAATGCCGCACGCCCCGTTGGTTGGCGCGGTGACGACGCGGCCACCCGCGGCGTTCTCTTCGTTCACCGCCAGCGCGAACATGTTGATCCAGTCGACAACGGCCATCGGGTCGGTGGTGGTTTTGTCGGTGCTGACCAGCATGCGACGCAGCGCAGCCGCACGACGTGGAACACGCAGTTTCCCCGGCAGCACGCCTTCGGTGGTAATCCCGCGCTCAATGCCGCTGCGCATCACTTCCCAGACGTTTGCGAAGTGCTGTTCCAGCTCCTCTTTGCTGTGCAGGGCCAGCTCGTTTTTCATCATCAGGCCGGAGAGAGAAAGGCCTGTCTCCTGGCAGTGACGCTGTAAATCGGCCGCGTTTTTGTACGGGTACGGCACCTCAACGGCGGAGCCGTTGGTTTGACCAAAATGGTCTTCGTCGACGATAAACCCGCCGCCGATGGAGTAATACGTCTGGCTGTAAACCGCTTTATCGCCGACCAGCGCGGTAATGCGCATGCCGTTTTCGTGCAGCGACAGGTTATCCGCATGGAAATTCATGCAGTGGTCAACCGGAAATTCAACTTCGTGCTCGCCGTTGGCCAGCAGCAAACGACCATGGGTGTTCACGTCCTGGATAAAGCCAGGAATGGAGTCAATATCAACGGTATCCGGCAGGTTACCCGCCAGCCCCATGATAATGGCAATATCGGTATGGTGGCCTTTACCGGTCAGGGAAAGGGAACCGTATACATCGACAACCACGCGGGTGATGTCGTGCAAAATGCCGCGTGCAATCAAGTCATCCGTGAATTGTTTACCGGCTTTCATTGGTCCGACGGTGTGAGAGCTGGAAGGACCAATACCGATTTTGAAGATATCGAATACGCTAATCATGATGCGTCCATTGCTTCAGTCAGAGGGGAGGAGTGCGCCATCCGCAGACGGCGCAGGAGGTATTAGCTGAACAGCGAGTAGAAAATAGCGGAGATGGCAATCAGACCCATCACAACAACGAACACGTTGCTGATATGGCCGCTGTATTTACGCATCGCTGGCACTTTCTGAATCGCGTACATCGGCATCAGGAACAGAATCATCGCGATAATCGGGCCGCCCAGGGTTTCAATCATGCCCAGAATGCTTGGGTTCAGGGTGGCTACCGCCCAGGTGGTCACCAGCATGAACAGCGCGGTGATTTTGTTCAGACGGTTGATTTCAATGCTCTTGCCTTTACCGCGCAGAGATTTAATCACCATACCGTTGAAGCCTTCACGTGCGCCCAGGTAGTGGCCCAGGAAGGATTTGGTGATGGCGATAATCGCGATGATCGGTGCCATCCACGCAATCAGCGGTGCGTTAAAGTGGTTTGCCAGGTAGGACAGAATAGAGATGTTCTGCTCTTTCGCCGCCGCCAGATCCGCCGGGGAAAGGCTCAGCACGCAGCTGAACACGAAGAACATAACTGTCAGTACCATCATGATGTGTGCGCGAGCCAGGATGCTGGAGCACTTCTTCTCTGCACCATTGCCGTACTCTTCACGCTTCGCCACCGCGAAGGAGGAGATGATTGGCGAGTGGTTGAAGGAGAACACCATTACCGGGATCGCCAGCCACAGGGTCAGTAGCAGGCCGTTACCGGTTGCGGATGCGCTGCTCAGAGACAGAGTTTCCAGCGCAGCGCCGTTCCACTGTGGGATCAGGTACAGCGCCAGCACCATCAGGGCTGCAACAAACGGGAATACCAGCACGCTCATCGCTTTGACAATCATCTGCTCGCCAAAGCGCACGATGGTCATCATACCGACGATCAGGATCAGGGACAGGATCGCACGCGGCGGCGGGGTCATCTGCAGCTGGTGCATCATGAAGCTTTCAACGGTGTTGGTGATAGCAACGCTATACACCAGCAGAATCGGGTAAATCGCGAAGAAGTAGAGCAGGGTAATCAGCTTACCTGCGCCGACGCCGAAGTGTTCTTCAACGACTTCAGTAATGTCTTCGCCCGGGTTTTTACCGGACAGCACGAAGCGGGTCAGGCCGCGGTGTGCAAAGAAGGTCATCGGAAAGGCGATGATGGCCATGATGATCAGCGGGATCAGACCGCCGACACCTGCGTTGATAGGAAGGAACAGTACACCAGCGCCGATTGCCGTGCCGTACAGGCCAAGCATCCACATGGTATCCGTTTTGCGCCAACCGCTTCGGGATTCAATCGAAGCAACGGTGCTGGTTTGAGTGGTTTCCATCTGTATCTCCTGGAGGAAGCAAATTGTCAGGTTTTTAGTCAAATCCGATGAAAAAGTGCCTGACGGTAATATGAAATTCGTTCAGTGACGGTTTTTTAATAATTTTTGCCCGTAACTATTGGCGGGCGGAAAGATACATTCTCGTTATGAATCTATCAGTGATCGCGATCCCAAATGCAATAATCCACTTATGATGTGGGCATATTTAGACCATTTATCTGTTAAAAAAACATCAAAGAGGATTTACGGGCGCGAAGGCTACCATTAACGACATGTTTTCGAAAAGGCTGACCCGCGAGATAGGTGTCTTTCGCTGTAAAGAAATAGGATTTTAGGATTTTCTGGCAGGTAATTTCGATTAAGGCTGATTATTTACGGTTTCAAAAACGAGGTAATCGTTTGCGTGGGCGCCAGATTTGTTAATAACATTGAAGATCGCTATGAATTACATCACTAATAAAAAAGCCGGATGACAATCCGGCTTGAGAGGAGGGAAAGGACGCTTTATTTGATGATTTCGTAACAGGGAATATAGGCAGAACCCGGAAGTTTCATGCGGTGCTGAGCCACAAAGCCCTGCAGCATGTCATCCATGCGGCGCATCATCTCCGGGTCACCGTGGATTTTATACGGCCCGAACTCCTCAATCGCGCGGATCCCCACCTCCTTCACGTTCCCCGCCACGATGCCAGAGAAGGCGCGACGCAGGTCAGCTGCCAGTACTTCCACCGGCTGATCCGGATAGAGTTTGAGGTTCGCCATGTTCTCATGCGACGGCTCGAAGGGGATCTGGAGATCCGGTGCGATACGGATGGACCAGTTAAAGCTGTAGGCATCCCCGGTATCACGACGGTTCTCTTTCACCAGCGGCATCGCTTTTTTCATCTGACGGGCCACTTCTGCGGCATCGTCAATAATAATGCGGTAGTGACGGCGCGCGTCTTCCCCCAGCGTATGCACGATAAATTCATCCAGCACGCGGAAGTAGTCGGCGCTCTCTTTCGGGCCGGTCAGAATCAGCGGCAGAACCTGATTTTTGTTGGCCGGGTTCATCAGGATCCCGAGCAGATAAAGCAGTTCTTCCGCCGTACCTACGCCGCCCGGGAAGATGATAATGCCGTGCGCGATACGGACAAACGCCTCAAGACGTTTTTCGATATCCGGCATAATAATCAGTTCGTTAACCAGCGGGTTAGGCGGCTCAGCGGCGATGATCGACGGCTCGGTCATGCCGATAAAACGGCCTTCTTTATAGCGTTGCTGCGCGTGTCCTACTGCCGCGCCTTTCATCGGCGCTTCCATCGCGCCAGGACCGCAGCCGGTACAGATGTTCAGCTCGCGCAGGCCGAGCTGATTACCCACGCGGCGGGCGTACAGGTATTCGGTTTCGTTAATGGAGTGACCACCCCAGCAGACGACCATGTTCGGCGCTTCGCCAACGTGCAGGGCGCGGGCGTTACGCAGAATGGAGAAAACCAGGTTGGTGATATGAACGGAGCTTTCCAGATCGAGATGCTGGAAACGACCGGCGTTGCTGATCTGTCCGTTAACAAACAGGATGTCGCGCAGCACGGCAAAAAGGTTGGCCTGAAGTGAGCGAATAATACGCCCATCGACAAAAGCCTCTTCCGGCGGGTTGATCACTTCCAGCTTCACCCCGCGCTCGCGGCGCAGCACATTGATATCAAAACTTTCGAAGCGGGACAGCAGCTCTTTACTGTTGTCGGTCAGGCTTCCGGAGTTCAGTACAGCAAGTGAACAGTTACGAAACAGTTGATACAGGTCGCTACTGGCGGTGCGTTTAAGCATGTCCACTTCCAGTTGCGACAACATATCCATAGAGCCAAGCGGGCTAATATGTGTAATCAAGTGAGCTCCTTATGGGACGATTATCGTCTTTCCCTGTTGATTACAATAGCCCTGGCTTATGACGTTTCACAACACTTCGGGCGGAATACCGCCCGCATATTGTGAAAATATTTATCTTACTGGCGCACCAGCCGTCCGGTGGCAGGCACAAAATCGGTATTGGTGCGCCATGGGTTAATGTCCAGGCCGCCGCGACGGGTATAGCGGGCATAAACGCTCAGCTTTTCGGGCTGGCAGAAACGCTGTATGTCATTGAAGATGCGTTCCACGCACTGCTCGTGGAATTCGTTGTGATGACGGAATGACACCAGGTAACGAAGCAGCTTTTCCCGGTCAATCTGCGGGCCGCGATACTGGAGCTGTACCGAGCCCCAGTCCGGCTGATGGGTGATAAGGCAGTTGGATTTCAGCAGATGGCTGACCAGCGTTTCGTCGACCACTTTTCCGCCCGCCGCGTTTTCCAGATAGTCGGTGCTAAATTCGTAGCTCTCCACATCAATGTCCTGATCGTCGATGCAGGTGCCGTGGAAATGGGCGATGGGCTGACCTTCCAGCTCATGCAGACGGTATAACGAGACGGTTACGTTCCCCTGCGCGCACGCGCTTAAATCACGTTCAAGCGTCTGTTGTACCTCGTCCCAGCTGTTAAATTTGGTCTGGTTAAAGCTGTTGAGATAGAGCTTAAAGCTCTTGGATTCGACCAGGTTTACGCTGGCGTAATCCAGCTCGACATGGCCCACGGCCACCTGCGGCAGACCGCGCGCATTCAGCCAGGAGAGTTCGTACAGCGTCCAGATGTCGCCGCCGACGAACGGCAGCGCGTCGGCATGAAGGCCAAGCGGATCGCGGTTCAGGCTGCGCGGCACACCCTGAAGCAGGCTTGCGTCGTAGGTGTCGCGGTAATCGGTCGATTTACCCAGCGTTAAGCCCGTTAACGCCTGATGATTTTCGTAAGACATGTTTCATAGCCACTTTACAGGTACACTTAGGGGCTGAGTTTATCCTGTCTTACAAGAAGAGAGAAATCGGTGGATATCGAAACTGCAAATGCTCTGACGTCCTTCACGACCCGCTATTGCGATGCCTGGCATGAAAAGCGGGGGACGTGGCCGCAAAGTACTGACTTATATGGCGTGCCGTCACCGTGCATTATCGCTTCGCAGGATGATTACGTTATCTGGCAACCGAAACCGTTCACGGGCGAGCAGAATGTAAATGCGGTTGAACGCGCAATGGACATTGTGATACAACCTGCGCTTCATGCAATTTATACCACGCAGTTTGCCGGGGATATGACTGCATGTTTTGCAGGACAGCCGCTGACGCTGCTGCAAACCTGGAGCGAAGACGATCTTCAACGCGTTCAGGAAAACCTCATTGGTCACCTGGTCACGCAAAAACGCCTTAAGCTCTCCCCGACTCTCTTTATTGCGACGCTCGACAGTGAACTGGACGTCATTTCAGTCTGCAACCTGTCTGGCGAGGTCATTAAAGAGACGCTCGGCACCCGCAATCGCGACGTTCTCGCGCCTTCTCTTGCGGATTTTCTTACCCGACTTGAGCCGCTTCTGTAATCCATGATGCTACTGGACGTGTGAGAGATCTCTTACACGCACTGTGAGACATCGCCGAAACAATTAGCATTGTCTTAGAGATTTCAGATTAATATTAGTTTCCCTTTCAACAGGTTAGCGATTTCCTGAAACGATTATCCCCGTTTCGCCAGGCTTACCTTGCTCACAGGGTGGGTTGTAAGACGAGGCAGAATAGCGGATTCTATCTGTGTCGACAGGATGCCGACGCGAGAAACGAACATCAGGATGATGGCGTTTCTCACCAGGAACACGTCAGGACGACGCCGCAGGAAGGCTTCAGGATGAAGCAAAGTGGATCACGCAGGATGCGTAAGGGACACCTCCAGGAAGGAGAACGTGAGCCGGTCAGGATGGTCGGTGGGTCAGGATGGCCAGGACGTTTCAGGACGAAACCTACACGTCAGGATGATGTGAGCAGGAAGCAAAAGGTAAAGGGATGACCAGGCCTTCGGGCATCAGGAAAAGTTGTCACGGATGAGCAGGGAGCACGTATTGTAGCTGGAATGCTGCGAAACGAACCGGGAGCACTGTTTTTACAGTGCTCCCTTTTTTTATTTCTGTCTTCCGCAATGCTATGCTTCGCGCCATTCCGTTTTTCAGTTGAGGTTACTATGACGCATCACGATAGCGTTCGTGCGCAGTTGCACGCCATCGAAGCCCTTATGCGCCAGCATCAGCTGTGGCAGGAAAGTGCGCCGCAGCCAGACGCGTTCGCCAGCACCCAGCCGTTTTGTCTGGATACGCTGTCTCCATTCGAATGGCTCCAGTGGGTATTAATTCCGCGCATGCACGCGCTGCTGGAAGGGGGACACGCGTTGCCCCAGGCGTTTGCCGTCTCTCCCTATTACGAAATGGCGCTGGAGGCGACCCACCCGGCGCGCGACGTTATGTTGGTTGAGCTGGAAAAGCTGGATACGCTTTTCGCCGGTGACGACGCATGACGCTTGAGATCCTGTATCAGGATGAGTGGCTGGTGGCGGTGAATAAACCGTCCGGCTGGCTGGTACACCGAAGCTGGCTCGATCGCGATGAGAAAGTGGTTGTTATGCAAACCGTGCGCGACCAAATCGGTCAGCACGTCTTTACTGCCCACCGTCTGGATCGGCCAACCTCTGGCGTTCTGCTGATGGGGCTTTCCAGTGAGGCCGGGCGCCTGCTGTCGCAGCAGTTTGAACAGCACCAGATCCAGAAGCGCTACCACGCCATTGTGCGCGGCTGGCTGACGGATTCCGCCACGCTGGATTATCCGCTGGTGGAGGAACTGGATAAAATCGCCGATAAATTTGCCCGCGAAGATAAAGGTCCGCAGCCTGCGGTGACCAACTATCGCGGTATGGCGACCACAGAACTGCCGGTGGCGACCAGCAAATTTCCCACTACGCGATACAGTCTGGTTGAGCTTTTGCCCAAAACCGGGCGCAAGCACCAGCTTCGCCGCCACCTTGCACATCTGCGCCACCCAATTATCGGCGACAGCAAGCACGGCGATCTGCGGCAGAACCGCAGCGCGGCAGAGCACTTTGGCTGTAACCGACTGATGCTGCACGCCAGCGAGCTAAGCCTGACGCACCCGTTTACCGGCGAACCGCTGACTATTCGCGCGGGGCTGGACGAGGTCTGGATGCAGGCGCTGTCACAGTTTGGCTGGCTGGGACAACTCCCCGAAAATGAAAGGGTTGAGTTTGCCGCAGGCAACGTTCAGGATGAACAGCAAGCGCAATAATTACGGGAGCAAAGCATGGCTGAAGTAGGTATTTTTGTCGGCACGATGTACGGCAACTCGCTGCTGGTTGCGGAGGAAGCAGAAGCAATCCTCGTCAATCAGGGCCATAAAGCAACGGTCTATGAAGACCCGGAGCTGGCGGACTGGGAAAAGTATAAAGATAAATACATTCTGGTGGTGACCTCCACCACCGGGCAGGGCGATCTCCCGGACAGCATCGTCCCGCTTTTCCAGGGCATTAAAGACCAGCTTGGCTATCAGCCAGATGTTCACTATGGCATCATCGCCCTCGGCGATAGCTCTTACGCCAATTTCTGCGGCGGCGGTAAGCAGTTCGACGCGCTGTTGCAGGAACAGCACGCTCAGCGGGTCGGCGAGATGTTACTGATTGATGCTGGCGAGCACCCCGAACCGGAAAGCGAGTCAAATCCCTGGGTTGAACATTGGGCCACGCTCCTGAACTAACCCTGTACTATACGAGCTGTAGGCCGGGTAGGGCGTAGCCGCCACCCGGCAACGAAGCTGCACCATATCCTCAATTCCGTGAAGTATCTTCCACCACTTTGGGCTTATGCCCCAAACCACGTTCCCCACGCCCGTCAATGTTGTGTTTCTGCACGGTGAGAGAACCGGTCACTCCTTCATATACTTTTCCCGTCACTATAAAACGGCTTCGGGCCGTACCAAAACCAAACACAAATCTCTCATTCTGATTACCCTACAGGTGCTGTACAGAATGAACCAGGCGAAAGCTATGTTTCAGGAGTGCAACAATGAGTACATTAAGCCACGCGGCGAGCAGCGCTGAGAAGCGCACCAACGCCCGATACTGGATAGTGGTGATGCTGTTTATCGTCACCTCTTTCAACTACGGCGACCGTGCCACGTTATCCATTGCCGGCTCTGAGATGGCAAAGGACATCGGACTTGATCCGGTGGGTATGGGTTATGTTTTCTCCGCATTTTCATGGGCCTACGTAATCGGCCAAATCCCTGGCGGCTGGCTGCTGGACCGCTTTGGCTCAAAACGGGTCTATTTCTGGTCCATTTTCATCTGGTCGATGTTTACCCTGTTACAGGGCTTCGTGGATATCTTCAGCGGCTTCGGCATTATCATTGCGCTCTTTACCCTCCGCTTCCTGGTGGGTTTAGCGGAAGCGCCATCTTTCCCGGGCAACAGCCGCATTGTGGCCGCCTGGTTCCCGGCGCAGGAGAGGGGAACGGCGGTAGCAATCTTTAACTCGGCGCAATACTTTGCGACGGTTATTTTCGCGCCAATTATGGGCTGGCTGACGCACGAAGTGGGCTGGTCGCACGTCTTCTTCTTCATGGGCGGGCTGGGGATCGTCATCAGCTTTATCTGGCTGAAAGTGATCCACGAACCAAACCAGCACCCGGGCGTGAACAAGAAAGAGCTGGACTACATTGCTGAAGGCGGGGCGCTGATCAACATGGATCAGAAAACCCAGAAAGCAAAAGTCCCGTTCAGCCAGAAATGGGGGCAGATCAAACAGCTCGTCGGCTCACGGATGATGATCGGTATCTATCTCGGCCAGTACTGCATTAACGCCTTAACCTACTTCTTCATCACCTGGTTCCCGGTTTACCTGGTGCAGGCGCGCGGGATGTCGATTCTGAAGGCGGGTTTTGTCGCCTCTGTGCCAGCCATCTGCGGCTTCGTGGGCGGGGTGCTCGGCGGGGTCATCTCCGACTGGCTGATGCGTCGCACCGGTTCGCTGAATATTGCGCGTAAAACGCCAATCGTGCTCGGCATGCTGCTCTCCATGACCATGGTGTTCTGTAACTACGTCAGCGCGGAGTGGATGATTATCGGCTTTATGGCGATGGCCTTCTTCGGTAAAGGCATCGGCGCGCTGGGCTGGGCGGTGATGGCAGATACCGCGCCGAAAGAGATCAGCGGCCTGAGCGGCGGTCTGTTCAACATGTTTGGCAACATTTCCGGCATTGTCACCCCAATCGCTATCGGTTACATCGTCGGCACCACCGGCTCCTTCAATGGTGCGCTGATTTATGTAGGCGTCCATGCGCTGGTGGCGGTACTCAGTTACCTGGTGCTGGTGGGGGACATCAAACGAATCGAACTGAAACCTGTTGGGGAGCGCGGATGATGACAACGCAATCAAGCCCGATCGTGACGGAGATGAAAGTCATCCCGGTGGCGGGTCAGGACAGCATGCTGCTCAACATTGGCGGCGCGCATAACGCCTGGTTCACCCGCAACATCGTGGTGCTGACCGACAGCGCAGGGAATACCGGCGTCGGGGAAGCGCCTGGCGGAGAGGTGATTTACCAGACGCTGGTCGACGCCATCCCGCAGGTGGTTGGGCAGGAGGTCGCCCGCCTGAACAAGGTGGTTCAGCGGGTGCATAAGGGCAACCAGTCGGCTGATTTTGATACCTTCGGCAAAGGCGCCTGGACGTTTGAACTGCGCGTTAACGCGGTGGCGGCGCTGGAGGCGGCTCTCCTTGATTTACTGGGCAAGGCGCTGAATGTGCCGGTCTGCGAACTGCTGGGGCCAGGCAAACAGCGTGATGCGGTAACGGTGCTGGGCTATCTGTTCTACGTTGGCGACCGGACGAAAACCGATCTGCCGTATCTGGAACGCTCGCCGGGCAGCCACGCGTGGTATCACCTGCGTCATCAGGAAGCGCTCTCTGGCGAGGCGGTGGTACGCCTGGCAGAGGCGGCGCAGGATCGCTACGGCTTTAAAGACTTCAAGCTGAAAGGCGGCGTTCTGCCGGGCGAACAGGAGATTGACAGCGTGCGCGCGTTGAAAAAACGCTTCCCGGAGGCACGCATCACCGTCGATCCGAACGGCGCCTGGCGGCTGGATGAAGCTATCGCGCTGTGCAAAGGACTGGGCGACGTGTTGACCTACGCGGAAGATCCGTGCGGCGCCGAGCAGGGCTTTTCTGGTCGCGAGGTGATGGCCGAATTCCGCCGCGCTACCGGGCTGCCGGTTGCGACCAACATGATCGCCACTAACTGGCGCGAAATGGGCCACGCGGTGATGCTGAATGCGGTGGACATACCGCTGGCTGATCCGCACTTCTGGACCCTTTCCGGCGCGGTGCGCGTGGCGCAGCTGTGCGATGACTGGGGGCTCACCTGGGGCTGCCACTCCAATAACCATTTCGACATTTCGCTGGCGATGTTTACCCACGTTGGCGCGGCGGCGCCGGGTAACCCGACCGCCATCGATACGCACTGGATCTGGCAGGAAGGCGAAGCGCGCCTGACCAAAAATCCACTTGAAATCAAAAACGGCACCATTGCCGTACCGGATGCGCCGGGGCTGGGCGTGGAGCTTGACTGGGATCAGCTCCACAAGGCGCATGAAGCGTATAAAAAACTGCCGGGCGGCGCGCGCAACGACGCAGGCCCGATGCAGTACCTTATCCCCGGCTGGACATTTGACCGTAAGCGCCCTGTATTTGGACGTCACTGATAAAAGGATCGAACGATGAGCACATTTTCTACCCCTGTAGTCACCTCCATGCAGATCATTCCTGTCGCGGGACATGACAGCATGCTGATGAACCTGAGCGGCGCCCATGCGCCGTTCTTCACCCGTAATATTGTGGTGATCAAGGACAACTCAGGGCATACCGGTGTCGGTGAAATCCCGGGCGGGGAGAAGATCCGTAAAACGCTGGAGGACGCCATTCCGCTGGTGGTAGGTAAAACGCTGGGCGAGTACAAAAATGTGCTGACCAGCGTGCGTACGACCTTTGCCGATCGTGATGCGGGTGGCCGTGGTCTGCAAACGTTTGATCTGCGTACCACTATCCACGTGGTCACGGGCATTGAAGCCGCGATGCTGGATCTGCTAGGCCAGCATCTGGGCGTCAATGTCGCCTCCCTGCTGGGCGACGGCCAACAGCGCAGCGAAGTGGAAATGCTCGGCTACCTGTTCTTTATCGGCAACCGCAAACTCACCCCGCTGCCGTACCAGAGCCAGCCGGACGAAAAATGCGACTGGTATCGTGTGCGTCACGATGAAGCGATGACCCCGGATGCGGTGGTGCGCCTGGCTGAAGCCGCGTATGAAAAATATGGCTTTAATGACTTCAAGCTGAAAGGCGGCGTACTGGCGGGTGAAGAAGAAGCTGAGGCGATTGCCGCGCTGGCGAAGCGCTTCCCGCAGGCGCGCGTCACGCTGGATCCGAACGGTGCCTGGTCCCTTGATGAGGCGATCAAAATTGGTAAGCAGCTCAAAGGCGTGCTGGCCTACGCGGAAGATCCGTGCGGCGCAGAGCAGGGGTTCTCTGGACGTGAAGTGATGGCGGAGTTCCGTCGCGCCACCGGGCTGCCAACCGCCACCAACATGATCGCGACCGACTGGCGCCAGATGGGGCACACGCTCTCGCTGCAATCGGTGGATATTCCGCTGGCAGACCCGCACTTCTGGACGATGCAGGGCTCGGTTCGCGTGGCGCAGATGTGCCATGAGTTCGGCCTGACCTGGGGCTCGCACTCCAACAACCACTTCGACATCTCGCTGGCGATGTTCACCCACGTAGCGGCTGCTGCGCCGGGCAACATTACCGCTATCGACACCCACTGGATCTGGCAGGAGGGCAATCAGCGCCTGACTAAACAGCCGTTTGAGATCAAGGGGGGGATGGTGCAGGTTCCAGCTACGCCGGGGCTGGGCGTTGAACTGGATATGGATCAGGTCATGAAAGCGCACGAGCTTTACCAGAAACACGGGCTGGGCGCACGTGATGATGCGCTGGCGATGCAGTACCTGATCCCAGAGTGGTCATTCGACAATAAACGTCCGTGCATGGTACGATAAGCCAACTGGGACCGCTCCCATTGGCGGTCCCTTACGTGGTGTATGCTTAACGTAACTAACATGCGTAAGGATGGCTTATGAAAATTGTTATCGCTCCGGACTCGTATAAGGAAAGCTTGAGCGCGCTGGAGGTGGCGACAGCGATAGAGGTCGGTTTTCGCGAAATTTTCCCCTCAGCGGAGTACGTCAAATTACCGGTTGCCGATGGTGGCGAAGGGACGGTGGAAGCGATGGTGGCAGCCACCCATGGGCGTCTTGTCCATGTTCCCGTTACCGGGCCTTTGGGAGAACGCGTGGAAGGGTTTTTCGGGTTATCCGGAGACGGGAAAAGCGCGTTTATCGAGATGGCGGCCGCGAGCGGTCTGGAGCTTGTTGCTCCTGCAAAGCGTAACCCGTTAATCACCACCTCGTGGGGGACCGGGGAACTGATCCGTCATGCGCTGGATGCGGGCGTTAAGCATATCATTATTGGCATTGGAGGCAGCGCGACCAATGACGGTGGCGCAGGCATGGTGCAGGCGCTGGGCGTAAAACTGCTGGATGCGAAAGCACAGCCCGTTGGGCCGGGCGGCGGCGAACTGGCAAGCCTTGCGCATATCGATCTTAGTGGGCTGGATGAGCGGCTGGCAGACTGTCGAATTGAAGTGGCCTGCGATGTGACCAACCCCCTGATTGGCGAGACTGGCGCTTCTGCGGTATTCGGTCCGCAGAAAGGGGCGACGCCGGAGATGGTCAGGACGCTGGACAACGCGCTTGCGCATTACGCAAACATTATCGCCAGGGATCTGGATATTGACGTCTTAAACCTGGCGGGGGGCGGAGCAGCTGGCGGAATGGGGGCGGCGCTGTATGCATTTTGCGGGGCACAGCTTCGTCGGGGGATTGAGATTGTCACCGATGCCCTGCATCTCGATGAACAGGTCGCGGACGCCGATCTGGTGATCACGGGCGAAGGGCGTATCGACAGCCAGACGATCCACGGCAAAGTGCCCGTTGGCGTGGCGAGAGTCGCGAAACGCTATAACAAACCGGTTATCGGCATTGCCGGCAGCCTGACGGCGGATGTTGGCGTGGTGCACGAGCACGGACTGGATGCGGTATTCAGCGTGATTTACACCATCTGCTCGCTGGAGGATGCGCTGGAAAATGCGCAACAGAATGTACAGATGGCCGCAAGGAATATTGCGACGGTGATAAAGGTGGGGCAGGGGATGTCGCGTTAACGATCGTGCTCCTGTAGGCCCGGTAAGCGAAGCGCCACCGGGCTTTTGTCTTAGCTTCCCAACACCTTCATCGCTTCCCGCGTCACGTTGTCCATCTCGTCCAGCAGCTCCAGAAACTCCGGCTCAAGATCGGATTCTGGCGTACCCGCGCGGAGCTGCTGTTCAAGCAACTGGCAGAGATTTTTCAACCGCGGCACGCCGCTGTAGCCGCAGCTACCGTGCAGTTTATGGATGGCCTCCAGCAGCCCTTCAGGGTTTTCGCCCACCAGCTGTTCTTCAACCTTGTTACGGATCTCAGGCAGGAAGTCCACCAGCATTTGCAGCATATCGCGGGCCAGATCGGCTTTGCCTGCTGCCTGGCGCAGCGCCAGTTGCCAGTCAAACGTGGCATTCTGGTTAACGCTGATTTCCGGCGATTCAGCTGAAATGGTGTACGTCCCGCCAATGTGACCCGGTTTGTAGCGCAGCAGCAGGCTGTGCAGCTTCTCTTCATCAATCGGTTTCGCCAGATAATCGTTCATGCCCGCACCCAGCAGTTTCTCTTTTTGTCCCGCCATCGCGTGCGCCGTCACGGCAATCACCGGCGTCTGCTGCTGGTGCGGAAGCTGACGAATTAATTCGCAGGCGCGGATGCCATCCATGCCCGGCATCTGAATATCCATCAGGATCAGGTCAAACTGCATCTGTTTGGCTTGTTCTACGGCTTCGGCGCCGCTGGTACACAGTTCAACGTGCTGAACCTGATCCTCAAGCAGCACGCCAATCAGCTTAAGGTTTGCCGGGTTATCATCCACGGCCATCACCGTCATCGGCAGCTTATGTTCGTCGTTTTCCAGCGGCAGGGACTGATGCGTCAGACGGCAATATTCGGTCAACGCAGGTAACAGCCGTGTGGCGGTGAGGGGTTTCAGCAGACATGCCGCCGCCCCGTCGTTTTTAAGCTCTTCGGCGTTGATTTGGGCGTGGCACGGCAGAGCCAGCAGCAGGTAGTCCGTCATTGAGGCAGCCTTTGCCAGCCGTTCCTGCTGCATGGTCAGTTCTCCGGTAAACGTCACCGGAATCCCCAGCAAAAGAATATCGTAATGATCGTTCGCCAGCGCGGAGAAGGTCGGGCTGTAGACCACCTCCAGCGGCGTGCTGCTTAATACATCCAGCGTACACTGCGCCGCGGCAGCGTTCGGTTCCACATAGGCCAGACGCATCCCTTTCAGGCAGTCGGTGACCGGACCGTCGGTTTGCACGTTCGGATTAAGATCAAGATTGATATGGAACCAGAAGGTCGAGCCCCGGTTAGGCTGGCTGTGGAAGGAGATATCGCCTCCCATCTCTTTCACCAGCTTTTGGGTGATCACCAGACCCAGGCCCGTTCCGCCGTGCCGACGGGAAATGCTCGCATCGGCCTGGCGGAACGCCTGGAACAGACGCGACTGATCGCGCTCCGGAATGCCGATGCCGGTATCCCGGATCTGAACTTCAATCTGGACCTTATTATTACTGAGCGCCCTTTTTTCGACCAGAATGTCGATGTTGCCGCTCTCGGTGAACTTAATCGCGTTGCCCACCAGATTGGTGATGACCTGTTGCAGGCGCAGCGGGTCGCCAATGACGTTATCCGGTACGTCATTTTTGATATTGAGCGTCAGTTCCAGCCCCTTATCATGCGAGGAGTGGGCGAGAAGCGTGACCACGTCATCCAGTGTGCTGCGCAGCGGGAAGGGGATACTCTCCAGAATCAGCTTGCCCGCTTCCAGCTTCGAGAAGTCCAGTACGTCGTTAATAATGGTCAGCAGGTTGTTGGCTGAGCGTTCAATGGTATGCAGGTGGTCACGCTGGGTCGGGTTGAGCTCGCTTTTGAGCGTCAGACGGGTGAAGCCAATCACCCCGTTCAGCGGCGTGCGCAGCTCATGCGACATGTTCGCCAGAAACTCAGACTTAATACGGGCCGCCTCCTGAGCGCGTTTTTTCGCCAGATCCAGCTCCACGTTCTGGATCTCCATCTGCTCCAGCGTTTCGCGCAGGTCAGAGGTGGCCTGGTCAACGTTGTGCTGCATCTCTTCGTGATAAGCCGCCAGCGACATCGCCATTGAGTTGATGCCGTTTTTCAGCATATCCAGCTCGCCGAGCATGAAGCCTTCCACGCGGCTGTCCAGCTGACCCCGGCGGATCCGGTCAACGGTATTCACCATGTTACGGATAGGCCCCGTGACGTCGCGCATCAGCCGCCAGCCGAAGATCAACGCGATGCCGATACAGAACAGCATCATCACGCCGGAGATGAATATTTCTTTGTACTGCTGGAGCCGCACCGACTTGAGATCCAGCTCCAGCGCCACATATCCCAGCATATTATTGCTGGACTTCGCATCGGACTGGGCGGATTCGTCGGGTGAATAGCTTTCTGAGATAATCGGCGTGCGCAGGATCATGATATCGCCGCGCCGCAGGACCGTGAGATGACGCGGGAAAGGGGTACCTTCCGGGATTTTCAGCGACGTGGGATCCAGATGGAAATTCGAGGTGACGAAAAGACGGTTATGCTCATCGTAAACGGAAATGGCGCGCACAATCTCTGAATGACGGCGGTGCAGCACGCTGATTAACTGACCAATGGATTCACGGTTTTGCAGGTTCATACCGTACTCGCTGGAGACGGCCAGCGGTTCGATAATGCTGGCCCCGGCATCTTCAAGCTGTCTCTGCAAATCGTTATAGCGATGCACCACAAAGAAAATGCTCAGCAGCAAACCGATGAGAACGGTAGGAGCGAGGATCAAAATCATCATGCGCGCGCGCAGGCTGTAGTTGGTCATGGAGTTCCGTTATGGGACAATCAGGCTAATTATGTTTATTTGAGAACAATCTCGGCGATGGCGCAATTCTACTCTGCAAAACGACGCGTGACGACGCGTCAGATCATAACTGTTGAAGCCTCTGACCTCGACCCTTTTGGACAGGGGGTAGCGCGTCACAAGGGTAAGACACTGTTTATCACAGGTTTGCTGCCAGGAGAACGCGCAGATATTACGCTGACGGAAGACAAACGCCAGTATGCGCGCGGCCAGGTCAAGCGCCGTCTTAATGATAGCCCGGAGCGCGTGACGCCTCGCTGCCCCCATTTTGGCGTTTGCGGAGGCTGTCAGCAACAGCATGCCAGCACAGAATTACAGCAAAAAAGTAAAAGCAACGCGCTGGCCCGCCTGCTAAAACATGACGTCAGTGACATCGTTGCTGACCAGCCGTGGGGCTACCGTCGCCGCGCTCGCCTGAGTCTAAGCTACCAGCCAAAAACTGAAAGGCTGGAGATGGGTTTTCGCAAAGCCAGCTCCAGCGATATCGTCTCCATCACGCAATGCCCTGTTTTGGTGCCCCAACTTGAGGCACTGCTCCCGGCCGTGCACCACTGTCTTGCATCGCTGGATGGTGTGCGTTCGCTGGGCCATGTCGAACTGGTGCTGGCCAACGGCGGCCCGCTGATGGTGCTGCGCCACACCGCACCGCTGTCCAGGGCAGATCGCGAAAAACTGGAACGCTTTTCGCATTCTCATGAGCTTGCGCTTTTCCTCGCGCCGCAAAGCGAGATACTTGAGCAGGTTAGCGGAGACGCGCCCTGGTATGCGTCAGACGGGCTACGCTTAACGTTTAGCCCGCGGGATTTTATCCAGGTCAATGACGGCGTGAACCAGCAGATGGTGGCGAACGCGCTGGCGTGGCTTGACGTCCAGCCCACCGATCGGGTGCTCGATCTGTTCTGCGGTATGGGTAACTTTACCCTGCCGCTGGCCCGCAAAGCCGCAAGCGTGGTCGGGGTGGAAGGCGTTGAGGCGTTGGTGGCGAAAGGCCAGGAGAACGCCCAACAGAACGGCTTGCAAAATGTGACATTCTTTCATCAAAATCTTGAGGATGATGTTACTCAGCAACCGTGGGCTAAGCAGGGCTTTGATAAGATCCTGCTCGATCCGGCGCGCGCAGGTGCGCCGGGCGTGATGCAGCATATAATTAAACTCGCGCCTGAACGCGTGGTCTATGTTTCCTGTAACCCGGCGACGCTGGCCCGTGACAGCGAAGCATTATTGAGCGGGGGTTACCAGATTCGGCGTCTGGCAATGCTGGACATGTTCCCGCACACTGGACATCTGGAATCAATGGTGTTGTTCGAGCACATCTAATGAGTTTGGCTTGTCGACTTCGACAGGCCCTTGTCCCTAAAGGAGAGGACGATGGTTGCGGTAAGAAGTGCACATTTAAATAAAGCTGGTGAGTTTGACCCTCAAAAATGGATCGCAAGTCTGGGGATTTCCAGCCAGCAGTCGTGTGAACGCTTAACCGAAACCTGGGCCTATTGTTTACGCACAACGCAGGGGCATCCGGACGCTGAACTGCTGTTGTGGCGCGGCGTGGAGATGGTTGAAATTCTCTCCATGCTTAACATGGATATCGAAACGCTACAGGCCGCACTGCTGTTCCCACTGGCAGATGCTAACGTGGTGACGGAAGACGTGCTGCGTGAAAGCGTCGGCCAGTCCGTCGTGGCGCTCATCCACGGCGTGCGTGATATGGCCGCCATCCGTCAACTGAAAGCCGCGCAAACGGATTCTGTCTCTTCCGAGCAGGTGGATAACGTCCGCCGCATGCTGCTGGCGATGGTGGATGATTTTCGCTGCGTGGTGATCAAGCTGGCCGAACGGGTTGCCCATCTGCGCGAAGTGAAGGATGCGCCGGAAGACGAGCGCGTCCTGGCCGCCAAAGAGTGTACGAATATCTATGCGCCGCTGGCGAACCGTCTGGGTATCGGGCAACTGAAGTGGGAGCTGGAAGATTACTGCTTCCGCTATCTGCATCCGGCGGAATACAAACGCATTGCAAAATTGCTGCACGAACGCCGCATCGACCGCGAACACTATATCGAGGAATTTGTCAGCGGGCTGCGCCAGTCGATGAAAGAGGAGAATGTGCGCGCCGAGGTCTACGGGCGTCCGAAGCACATCTACAGCATCTGGCGCAAAATGCAGAAGAAACACCTCGCCTTTGACGAGCTGTTTGACGTGCGCGCCGTGCGTATCGTGGCGGAGCGTCTCCAGGACTGCTACGCCGCGCTGGGGATAGTACATACTCACTTCCGCCATCTGCCGGATGAGTTCGATGACTACGTCGCGAACCCCAAACCGAATGGCTATCAGTCCATCCACACTGTGGTGCTCGGCCCCGGCGGCAAAACTGTGGAAATTCAGATCCGTACTAAACAGATGCACGAAGACGCCGAACTGGGCGTCGCCGCGCACTGGAAGTACAAAGAAGGCACTTCCGGCGGCGCGCGCTCCGGACACGAGGACCGTATCGCCTGGCTGCGTAAGCTGATCGCGTGGCAGGAAGAGATGGCCGACTCCGGCGAAATGCTCGACGAAGTGCGCAGTCAGGTCTTCGACGATCGCGTCTACGTCTTTACCCCGAAAGGGGATGTGGTTGATCTGCCGGCAGGCTCTACGCCGCTCGATTTCGCCTACCACATTCACAGCGACGTGGGGCACCGTTGCATCGGGGCGAAGATCGGCGGACGTATCGTACCGTTTACCTACCAGCTACAGATGGGTGACCAGATTGAAATCATCACCCAGAAGCAGCCAAACCCAAGCCGCGACTGGCTGAATCCAAACCTCGGTTACGTGACCACCAGCCGCGGGCGCTCTAAAATTCACGCCTGGTTCCGCAAGCAGGATCGTGACAAGAATATCCTTGCCGGTCGTCAGATCCTTGACGACGAGCTGGAGCATATCGGGATAAACCTGAAAGAGGCGGAGAAGTTCCTGCTGCCGCGCTACAACTTCAACGAGCTCGACGAACTGTTAGCGGCGATTGGCGGCGGCGATATCCGCCTGAACCAGATGGTGAACTTCCTGCAAGCGCAGTTCAACAAGCCAAGCGCGGCAGAGCAGGATGCGGCAGCGCTGAAACAGCTCCAGCAGAAAACCTACGCTCCGCAGCAGCGCAGCAAGGACAATGGCCGCGTGGTGGTTGAAGGGGTGGGTAACCTCATGCACCATATTGCCCGCTGCTGCCAGCCGATACCGGGTGACGATATTGTCGGCTTTATCACCCAGGGGCGCGGGATCTCAATTCACCGCTCCGACTGTGATCAGCTTGCTGAGCTGCAATCGCATGCGCCGGAACGTATCGTGGAAGCCGTCTGGGGTGAAAGCTACTCCGCTGGCTACTCGCTGGTGGTGCGCGTCACTGCCAACGACCGCAGTGGCCTGCTGCGCGACATCACCACCATTCTCGCCAACGAGAAGGTCAACGTGCTGGGCGTTGCCAGCCGCAGCGATACCCGCGAGCAGCTTGCCACCATCGATATGACCATCGAAATCTATAACCTGCAGGTGCTGGGCCGGGTGCTCGGTAAACTGAACCAGGTGCCGGATGTGATTGACGCGCGTCGTCTGCACGGCGGCTGAACATCCTCTTCTGTAGGCCGGGTAAGGCAACGCTGCCACCCGGCATTTTGACATCAGGACAGAACTATGACTCAAATCGACCGCCTGCTTGGCATCATGAAACGCCTGCGCGACCCGGAAAACGGCTGCCCGTGGGATAAAGAGCAGACTTTCGCCACCATTGCGCCTTACACGCTGGAAGAGACCTACGAAGTGCTGGACGCGATTTCGCGCGAAGATTTCGACGACCTGCGCGGTGAGCTGGGCGACCTGCTGTTCCAGGTGGTGTTCTACGCACAGATGGCGCAGGAAGAGGGGCGCTTTAACTTTGACGACATCTGCGCCGCTATCAGCGACAAGCTGGAGCGCCGTCATCCGCATATCTTTGGCGATGCCTCCGCAGGCAACAGTGCGGAAGTGCTGGCGCGCTGGGAGCAGATCAAAAGCGCCGAACGCGCTGAAAAATCCCAGCACTCGGCGCTGGACGACATTCCCCTGAACCTTCCTGCGCTGATGCGCGCGCACAAAATTCAAAAGCGCTGCTCGGCGGTAGGGTTTGACTGGACCTCTCTCGGCCCGGTGCTGGAAAAAGTGCACGAAGAGATCGACGAGGTGATGCATGAAGCGCAGCAGGCCGTTGTGGATGAAGCAAAGCTGGAAGAGGAGATGGGCGATCTGCTGTTCGCGACCGTCAACCTTTCTCGCCACCTCGGTGTAAAAGCGGAAACCGCCCTGCAAAAAGCGAACATTAAATTCGAACGTCGCTTCCGCGAGGTTGAGCGCATTGTGGCCTCGCGCGGCCTGGAAATGAGCGGCATTGACCTCGAGGCGATGGAAGAAGTCTGGCAGGAAGTAAAACGCCAGGAACATGATCTCTAACGAAATTTTGCGATCAAGCGCAATTTGTGTGATTTTTTAAATGACAAGCGCTTGATTTGTGTCAAAAACATTTACCCAAAAGGGGCTATTTTCTCACTCCTTATGTTTGTCATGGCCTGGGAAGGAGACGGAGAATGAAAGTTTGTGGCGCTCGTCGTGTTCGGGTATACTACTTTCCCGTCCTGGTTATTCCATCGTTTCACCCTAACTTCTCAGGTTCAGCATGACAACGAACTATATTTTTGTGACCGGCGGGGTCGTATCCTCTCTGGGTAAAGGCATTGCCGCAGCCTCCCTCGCAGCCATTCTTGAAGCCCGTGGCCTCAATGTGACCATGATGAAACTGGATCCGTACATCAACGTCGATCCAGGCACCATGAGCCCAACCCAACACGGGGAAGTGTTCGTTACTGAAGACGGCGCTGAAACCGATCTGGATCTTGGCCACTACGAGCGTTTCATCCGTACCAAAATGACCCGTCGTAACAACTTTACGACTGGCCGTATCTACTCTGACGTTCTGCGTAAAGAGCGCCGTGGTGACTACCTGGGCGCGACCGTGCAGGTCATCCCACACATCACTAACGCCATCAAAGAGCGTGTCCTTGCCGGTGGCGAAGGGCATGACGTTGTGCTGGTTGAAATCGGCGGTACCGTAGGGGATATCGAATCCCTGCCGTTCCTCGAAGCGATTCGTCAGCTGGCGGTAGATATTGGTCGTGAGAACGCGCTGTTCATGCACCTGACGCTGGTGCCTTACATGGCGGCAGCAGGTGAAGTGAAAACCAAACCGACTCAGCACTCTGTTAAAGAGCTGCTCTCCATCGGTATTCAGCCTGATATCCTGGTTTGCCGTTCCGATCGCGCGATTCCGGCGAACGAACGCGCGAAAATTGCATTGTTCTGTAACGTGCCTGAAAAAGCCGTTATTTCAATGAAAGACGTCGATTCCATTTATAAAATCCCGGGCCTGTTGAAATCACAGGGTCTGGACGATTATATTTGTAAACGATTCAGCTTGAACTGTCCGGAAGCTAACCTGTCTGAATGGGAGCAGGTGATTTACGAAGAAGCCAATCCGGGCGGCGAAGTGACTATCGGTATGGTCGGCAAGTATATTGAACTGCCGGATGCCTATAAGTCAGTTATCGAGGCGCTGAAGCACGGTGGTCTGAAGAATCGCGTCTCCGTCAACATCAAGCTGATTGATTCGCAGGATGTTGAAACGCGCGGCGTTGAAATTCTCAAAGATCTGGATGCGATTCTCATCCCTGGCGGCTTCGGCTACCGTGGTGTTGAAGGCAAGATCGCCACTGCACGCTATGCGCGTGAAAACAATATTCCATACCTCGGCATCTGCCTGGGTATGCAGGTTGCGCTGATTGAATTTGCGCGCAACGTAGCGGGAATGGAAAACGCGAACTCTACGGAATTTGTGCCAGACTGTAAGTATCCTGTCGTGGCGCTGATTACGGAATGGCGCGACGAAGACGGTAACGTCGAAGTCCGTACCGAGAAGAGCGATCTGGGTGGCACCATGCGTCTTGGCGCACAGGCCTGCCAGCTGTCAGACGATAGCGTGGTTCGCAAGCTGTACGGCGAGCCGGTGATTACCGAGCGCCATCGTCACCGCTATGAAGTCAACAACATGTTGTTGAAACAAATTGAAGCTGCGGGTCTGCGTGTTGCGGGCCGTTCCGGGGATGATCAGTTAGTCGAGATCATCGAAGTGCCAAACCATCCGTGGTTCGTGGCCTGCCAATTCCACCCGGAATTTACTTCAACGCCGCGTGACGGGCATCCGCTGTTTGCAGGCTTCGTGAAAGCCGCCAGCGAGTACCAGAAGCGTCAGGCGAAGTAAAAAAAGTTAGAACGGCAACGCGTACCCCTGGTACGCGTTGTTTGTCTGGAGTTTTAGTTTAACTTGTACTGAGGAAAATCTAATGTCCAAAATCGTTAAAGTCATCGGTCGTGAAATCATCGACTCCCGTGGTAACCCGACCGTTGAAGCCGAAGTTCATCTGGAAGGTGGTTTCGTCGGTATGGCTGCTGCTCCATCAGGCGCATCTACAGGTTCCCGCGAAGCGCTGGAACTGCGTGATGGCGACAAATCCCGTTTCATGGGCAAAGGCGTACTGAAAGCGGTTGGCGCTGTTAACGGTCCTATTGCTCAGGCTATCGTTGGCAAAGATGCCAAAGATCAGGCTGGCATCGACAAGATCATGATCGATCTGGACGGTACTGAAAACAAATCTAACTTCGGTGCGAACGCAATCCTGGCAGTTTCCCTGGCGAACGCCAAAGCAGCAGCTGCTGCTAAAGGTATGCCACTGTTCGAGCACATCGCTGAACTGAACGGCACCCCAGGCAAATACTCCATGCCTGTACCAATGATGAACATCATCAACGGTGGTGAGCACGCAGACAACAACGTTGATATTCAGGAATTCATGATTCAGCCTGTTGGCGCGAAATCCCTGAAAGAAGCTGTGCGTATGGGTTCTGAAGTGTTCCACAACCTGGCTAAAGTTCTGAAAGCTAAAGGTATGAACACTGCTGTTGGTGACGAAGGTGGCTACGCGCCAAACCTGGGTTCTAACGCAGAAGCGCTGGCTGTTATCGCTGAAGCGGTTAAAGCAGCAGGCTACGAGCTGGGCAAAGACATCACCCTGGCGATGGACTGTGCAGCATCTGAATTCTACAAAGACGGTAAATACGTTCTGGCTGGCGAAGGCAACAAAGCGTTCACCTCCGAAGAGTTCACCCACTTCCTGGAAGACCTGACCAAACAGTACCCAATCGTTTCTATCGAAGACGGTCTGGACGAGTCTGACTGGGATGGTTTCGCATACCAGACCAAAGTACTGGGCGACAAAATCCAGCTGGTTGGTGACGATCTGTTCGTAACCAACACCAAGATCCTGAAAGAAGGCATCGAGAAAGGCATCGTTAACTCCATCCTGATCAAATTCAACCAGATCGGTTCTCTGACCGAAACGCTGGCTGCGATCAAAATGGCGAAAGACGCTGGCTACACCGCTGTTATCTCTCACCGTTCTGGCGAAACTGAAGACGCTACCATCGCTGACCTGGCTGTGGGTACCGCTGCTGGCCAGATCAAAACCGGTTCTATGAGCCGTTCTGACCGTGTTGCTAAATACAACCAGCTGATTCGTATCGAAGAAGCGCTGGGCGAAAAAGCACCTTACAACGGTCGTAAAGAGATCAAAGGCCAGGCATAAGCCTGAACTTTCGTTCTTATGAAAAAACCCGCTTCGGCGGGTTTTTTGTTTTCTATAGCAGAAGCGGCAGCGTGGCGCTGGCCGTTTGCTGGCTTACGTCACCGTAATGGCTGTCTACTGCGATAAGGGAAGTGGTAAGCAGTTCAACCAGCAGCATCACGCCAACCTTGGCATTGAGCGCACCTGCGCTCAGCGGTCCCTCGGGCTTGGCTGCAACCAGCTGTAAATCGCTCAGGGAGGCCAGCGGGCTGCGGGGCGTATTGCTGAGCGCCAGTACCTTAACGCCACGCTTGCGGGCGAGTTTCACCACGTGAAGCAGATCCCGTGTAGAGCCAGAACTTGAGATGGCCACCACCAGCGTCTCTTTCGAGAGCGTCGTCGCATTCATGGCGGCGCGATGCATATCGCTAAACAGCTGTGCAGGTTTGCCGAGTCGCAGCAGCTTGTAATGCAAATACTCCCCCAGAATCGCGCTGGCTGCCACCCCGTAAATTTGCACTGATTGCGCCTGATGCAGGGCCAGTGTCGCCTGTTCAAGCTGGGCCCGGTCGAGGAGTTTTGCGGTATCTTGCAGCGCCTGGACAGACTCATCCACCACGTTATCTATCGCATCTCCTGCCTGACGCTCTGGCAAACCCTGCTGAATATCCAGCGCAAGCGCCATTTTAAATTCGTTATATCCCTTACAGCCCAGCGTGCGGCAAAGGCGTGTGACGCTGGCCTCGCTGGTGCCGCTTTCACGCGCCAGCTCGGTGATCGTCAGGTAGAGCACCCTGGCAGGATCGTTGAGAACAAACTCCCCCAGTTTTTGTTGCGTTGGGCTGTACCCGGAAGCCTCCTGGCGTAGCTTCAGCAGCAGGTTTTCATGGTCCGACATGCTAGATCCTTAATGCGTTTCTCTGCCAACTAGTGTGGCGGAAAGCGGGGGAGAGATGCCAGTCATTTCGAAAAAGTATGATCGGCGTCCTGGTTTTTGGTGGTAATTTTCACAATTAAAATTATATGTGGTAAAAATTTTCATCAACAACCAGGGGGATAAAAAAATGATGCAAATGTTCAGCGGAGCGTCTTCCGGCGGATGGTTTGAAAAAGCGCAGCGCTTTGGCAAATCCTTTATGTTACCCATCGCCATACTGCCCGCAGCAGGTCTGTTGCTGGGGATCGGCGGGGCGCTATCGAATCCGAATACGCTTACCGCGTATCCATTTTTAGACGTTGGCTGGCTACAGGCCATCTTTACCATCATGAGCAGTGCAGGCTCGATTGTGTTCGCAAACCTGTCGGTACTGTTTGCTATTGGGGTCGCCGTTGGGCTGGCAAAAAATGATAAAGGTACGGCAGGGCTGGCGGCATTACTCGCTTATCTGGTGATGAATGCCACTATCAATGCGCTGCTGATCCTGACCGGAAAACTGGCGCATGAGAACCCGGGCGCCGTAGGGCAGGGCATGACGCTGGGTATTCAGACGCTTGAAACGGGCGTGTTTGGTGGGGTCGTTATTGGGCTTGTGACCTGCGCACTGCATCATCGGTTTAATAAAATCGCGCTTCCGCAATTTCTGGGCTTTTTTGGCGGCTCACGCTTCGTACCCATTATCAGCTCACTGGTGGCGATACTCGTCGGCGCGCTGATGACCGTGGTCTGGCCGCATTTTCAGAAGCTGATCTTTGGCCTTGGCGGTCTGGTGGATGCCACCGGCTATCTGGGGACATTGCTGTACGGCTTCATCCTGCGCATGCTTGGTCCGTTTGGCCTGCACCACATCTTTTATCTGCCGTTCTGGACCACCGCGCTTGGCGGCAGTGAAATTGTTAACGGTCACCTGGTTGAGGGCACGCAGCGGATCTTCTTCGCTCAGCTCGCGGACCCGAACACCCAGCACTTCTATGAGGGCACGTCGCGCTTCATGTCCGGGCGCTTTATTACGATGATGTTTGGCCTGCTCGGCGCCTGCCTGGCGATGTACCACACGGCTAAACCCGAGAACAAGAAGCGCGTAGCCGGGCTGCTGCTGTCAGCGGCGTTAACCTCTTTCCTGACGGGCATTACCGAGCCCATCGAGTTCTCATTCCTGTTTATTGCGCCGGTGCTGTACGCCATTCATGCGCTGTTTGACGGGCTGGCGTTTATGCTCGCGCACATGCTGCATATCACCATCGGGCAAACTTCTCCGGCGGGTTTATTGATTTCGTGCTGTTCGGCATTTTGCAGGGTGAAGCGAAAACTAACTGGATGTTCGTCCCGCTGGTAGGCGTACCGTGGTTCTTCCTTTACTACTGTACTTTCCGCTATCTGATTAAACGTTTTGATTTTGCCACGCCGGGCCGTGAAAAGGAGGCGTTGGCTGACGAGGCTACCCTGCCGCAAAGCGAGCGTGCCGCGGCGGTGATCGCCGGATTGGGTGGAAGAGACAATCTGGATGACGTTGACTGCTGCGCCACGCGTCTTCGCGTCACGGTGAAAGACGGTAGCAAAGTCAATGAAGCAGCACTGAAAGCGACCGGCGCGCGCGGCGTTATCGTCCGCGGCAACGGTGTCCAGGTCATCTATGGCCCGCACGTCACCCTTATCAAAAACGAAGTGGAAGAGATCTTATCGTAATGAAAACTGTACTGGATAACCTGAAAGGAAAACTGGTCGTCTCCTGCCAGGCGCTGGAAAATGAACCGCTGCACAGCCCGTTTATTATGTCGCGAATGGCGCTGGCGGCAGCCCAGGGCGGTGCCGCTGCGATCCGCGCCAATAGCGTGGTGGATATCAAGGCTATCAAAGGGCTGGTCTCACTGCCGGTCATCGGCATCATCAAACGGGACTATCCGGATAGCGAGGTGTTTATCACCGCAACGCTCAAAGAAGTGGATGAGCTGATGGCGGTCGCCCCGGACATCGTTGCGCTGGATGCGACCGCCCGGAAACGGCCCGGTGGCGTATCGCTGGACATGCTGATCGCGCAGATCCGCACCCGTTACCCTTCGCTGCTGCTGATGGCGGATATTGCCACCGTGCAGGAGGCCGTGACCGCGCAGGCGCTGGGGTTTGATTGTGTCGGAACCACCCTTTACGGTTATACGGCAGAGACCGCGGGCCATTCGCTACCGGAAAATGACTGCGCGTTTTTGAAAGAGGTGCTGTCTGCCGTCACGATCCCCGTGATTGCCGAAGGTAACGTGGATACCCCCGATCGTGCGGCCAGGTGTCTGGAATTGGGGGCGCATACGGTTGTCGTCGGCGGGGCGATCACCCGACCGCAGCAAATTACGGAACGGTTTATGGCGGCAATTGGCGCGCAAAGCACCGATGGAGCATGATCATCTGACGGGGATCTGCGATACTTATCGTTTATTCCCTTAACAGAGTTGACTATGCAGTACCCGATTAACGAGATGTTCCAGACCCTGCAAGGCGAGGGTTACTTTACCGGCGTTCCCGCTATCTTTATTCGTTTACAGGGATGCCCGGTTGGCTGCGCCTGGTGTGATACCAAACATACGTGGGATAAGCTCGCAGATCGGGAAGTGTCGCTGTTCAGCATTCTGGCGAAAACCAAAGAGAGCGATAAATGGGGCGCGGGCAGCGCGGAAGATCTGCTTGCCATAATTGGTCGTCAGGGCTGGACGGCGCGGCATGTGGTGATCACCGGCGGGGAACCCTGCATTCACGATTTGATGCCCCTCACCGAACTGCTCGAGAAGAACGGCTATAGCTGTCAGATCGAAACCAGCGGTACCCATGAAGTGCGCTGCTCCCATTCAACGTGGGTAACGGTTTCACCGAAAGTGAATATGCGTGGCGGTTATGACGTGTTGTCGCAGGCGCTTGAGCGTGCGGATGAGATCAAACATCCGGTGGGGCGCGTGCGTGACATCGAAGCGCTGGACGAACTGCTGGCGACGCTGACGGACGAAAAGCAGCGCGTGATCGCGCTACAGCCTATCAGCCAGAAAGACGATGCAACCCGGCTGTGCATTGAAACCTGTATCGCCCGCAACTGGCGCCTGTCGATGCAGACGCACAAATATCTGAACATTGCCTGATACTTTTGTGGCCCCGCTTAACGCGGGGCTTTTGTTGTTGGCAGTAAAGCCCAGGTCACGACTGCCGACCCAAGGCAAATCGCACTGTTGAACAGCAAGGCATACTGCGCGGCACTGGCCGTTCCCATCGGCAGCCATAGGGCGTACAGCGATGCGGTGACCGCGATCCCCATTGCGCCGCCCAGGGAACTGCCCATCTTATAGATCCCTGAAGCCACCCCCACTTTGTTTTCAGGGGCATTCATTACCGCCGTGTCCGTTGAGGGCGTGGCGTAACATCCGAGCCCCAGCCCGAATAAAATATTGCTCAGAAAGACGGTGACAATGTAGACCTCTTTGCTTAAGAAGGTGCATGAAATCAGCGTAATACCTGTTGCGGTCAGCAGCGGGCCGGTCATCATCGGCAGCCTGGCGCCATAGCGCTGAAGCAGTTTTTCACCCACCCGGATCATCGCCAGTACGGTAACCAGATACCCCAGCGTCATCATGCCGGTCTGTAGCGGTGACAGATGATGGCCTTGCTGCAACCAGATGCTGGCGATCATCATGGTGCCAATGCAGCCGTTGAGCAGGAAATTTGAGAATACCGAGGCGCTATAGGCACGGTTTTTAAACAGGGCGAAATCGATCAACGCCGCATCGCCCTTCCGCCGCCCGGTAACGACAAAGCACATCAGTGCAATCACGGCTCCACACAGTACAAGAAGCGATAAACTGCTGCTCCAGCCCCAGCTGTGTCCTTTGCTGATAAACAGATTGAACAGCACCAGCATAAGGACAAAACTCACCAGGCCGCTGATATCCAGCTTGTGTCGACACGCATCAGGGCTGCGGCTTTCCGGCGTGGCGCGGATAAGCAATAGCGCGACCAGAGCCACCACTATCGACAAAATAAAAATCCAGCGCCAGCCCAGCGTGGTGGCGATGGCGCCTCCCACAAACGAGCTCAGGCCACTCCCGCCCCATGAACCAATAACCCAGAAGCTGATTGCGCGCTGGCGTGCTTTCCCTTCATACCAGGTCTTAATCAGCGCCAGCGTGGCGGGCATGATGCAGGCCGCGGATAGCCCCTGTATCGCTCTTCCCAACAGAAACAGGACGGGCTCCCATGAAATGAACAGCAGACCGCTTCCGATCATGCTCAAAATCAGGCCTGTCATGGTCAGGCGCATGCGCCCAAACTTATCGGCAAACCCACCGCAGGCTACGACAAAACAGCCGCTAAACAACGCGCTCAGGCTGACGGCCAGCGTAAGGGTTTCGAGGGCAATGTCGAGGCTATTCTGCATGGCCGGAACCACGTTGATAACCGACTGGGCAAACAGCCAGAAGGTCAGAACGCTCATGACGATACCCGCCAGCAGCCGATCGTTACCGGCGTAGGCGGATGCGTCTGTCAGGGAAACGGTACTCATAATGCAGCCCTCCCGGGAAGGTGCGAATCAGCGCAGATAGTGTTCGGTCAGTGCGGCCCACAGCGCCGCGCCGGTGAGGAGAATAGTGTCGTTAAAGTCGTAGCCCGGGTTATGCACCATGCAGCGGTCAGGCTCATCGCCAGCGCCAAGGGTGAAATAACAGCCATTGGGATTTTTCTCGAGCATGAACGCAAAGTCCTCGCTGCCCATAAACGCATTCACCTCCGCGACGGAATCCTGACCGAACAGATCGGTGGCGACGTTGCGCACCATCTCATTGGCTTGCGGATTGTTTTTCAGTACCGGGCTGCCATTAATGTGTCGAATGGTAGCCGTGGCATTGAAACTTTCCGCCTGCGCAACGGCGATATCATGGATGCGCTGTAGCACGGTTTGCCGCACGCTTTCATCCAGCGTGCGCACGGTAAGTTTCATCAATACTTTGTCGTTGATGATGTTGGGGGCATGTCCAGCCTGAATGCTGCCTACGGTAACGACGGCAGGCTGAAAAGGGGTGATATTGCGCGAAACAATGGACTGCAAAGCGATAGTGATATGGCAGGCAACCAGGGTGGCGTCAACGGTATGTTCTGGCACCGCGCCGTGACCACCCACGCCGTTAACCTCAATATGAAGGGTGTCGGAAGAGGCCATCATGGCGCCATCGCGCAGACCAATTTTTCCGAGGGGCTGTGACGGCATATTGTGCAGACCAAAGATGTGGTCGCAGGGGAACAGGTCAAACAAACCGTCCTCTACCATAACGCGTCCGCCATACAGAAGTTCTTCCGCGGGCTGAAAAATAAGGTGCAGCGTGCCGTTAAAATTACGGGTGCGTGCCAGGTACTCCGCTGCATACAGGAGCGTTGTGGTGTGGCCGTCATGACCGCAGCCGTGGAATTTACCCTCAACGGTACTGCTCCAGGCCTTGCCGCTGTTTTCCTGCATAGGCAGCGCATCCATGTCGGCGCGCAGACCCAGGCGTTTAGGCCCTTTACCCACCTTCAGCGTGCCGACCACACCGGTTTTCGCCAGGCCGCGATGAACCTCATATCCCCATTCCTCAAGCAACGCCGCAACGCGATCGCTCGTATTGTGCTCCTCAAAACCAATTTCAGGATGCTGATGAAAATAGCGACGTAATTCAGTGAACTGGGCCTCTTTGCCGCGCAGAGCTTCGATAATTGGATGTGTCATTTTTGTTATCCTTTTTATGCCAAACGGTGATAATTTCGAGTCTATGACGATCGCACTGCCAGAAAATGCATTTTTTTGTTGTAAAGCGACGGTTTTGTTTTGATTGTTTTTCATACAATTCCGTTATGACAAAAAAGAGCCGGTCATTATTTGTCTTTGATGAGGGGAAAGATGAATCAGCGGGGAGATGAATTTTGGGTGGAGATCCAGGACATTCGCCACTGCGTGGAGGATGAAGGCGATACGCTAACGTTGCTCTGGGTGCTGGAAGGGCGGGCTGAGCTGAATACCGATGTGGGACGTGACATCCTGGAGGCCAATACCCTTGCCATCATCAACCGTCATCGGCGCTGGCAGTTCACGAGCGAAACGGCAAATATCACCCTGCGCGTGTCCCTTTCCGGGCGCTGGGTGGTCCAGCTCTGCAATGATTTTTTTGTCCATGATTACGCTATACCGGCAGAAGCCGGAGGCGTCTGGCCCCAATGCGATGCGCTTCGCGATCTGCTGCGCCAGCTTCTTGTGGTCACCCTCATCAACGACCCACACCGCTACCGGCTGGAGGCGTACCGCTGGCTGAGCGAGATATTGCTGTTGCTGACCAGCCGCTTTCAGCAGCCCGCCCGGTTTTTGTCCCGTGAACTTTCCCCAGCGCACAGCAAACGCATTGCCCGGGTGATAGAGCGGATCAATGCCAGTTATTCTCGCCGTATTACGCTTGCGGAAATCGCCGCGAGTGAATATGTCTCTGAAGCCTGGCTCTCTCGTCTCTTTAGAAAGGAAGTGGGGATCAGTTTCATGCAGTACATCACTACCCTGCGGCTGGAAAAGGCGGCTGACGCGCTCCGTCTGACGAACCGACCGCTGCATCAGATTGCGCTTGAGCAGGGTTTCGCCAGCACGCGTATGATGACCGATCGGTTTCGGCGTGTTCACAATATGTCCCCGGGTGAGTTTCGTAAGTCCCGACGCCAGCACCCGGAGGCCACACGTGTTCGTACGGACAGGTGTGAGCAGCGCTATCCGGTGGCCATGGATAAGCTGTTTAGCCTGCTCAATGAACCGGTGGCGCGCGGCTGGGGAGCCTCCCCGCTTATCGATCGCCCGCAGCAGGAGCAGACACTGGATCTTGAGCAGCTTAATCCTCTCTCCACCTCGCTGCGTCGTATGCGGGTGGTCATTACCCTGCGTGAGCTCGACGATTTACTGCGTGAGGACGTTCGTCAGAATCTTGAAGCGATAAATGAGGCCATTCCCATAGAGGGAATTGATATCGCCGAACCTTTTCTCAGCAGCCGTCTGTTTGCCACCGGGTGGGATGACCCCCAGATGGCGGGCTACGCCTGCTGGTACAATCTGCATCAGCTCTTCACCTGGCTGGCAAAAAAGCAATGGACGGTGCTGCTGCACACCGGCGTAACGACCCGTCGCGATCTACTTGCCCGTTTTTTACAACGGTCGGTCAATCATTTTTCGCCCGAGATCACCGCGGGCTGGCACTTTGTCATGCACTGGTCAACACAGACGAGTGAGGAGACCCGGGAGCAGGTCTGGCTGGCGCAACAAAACGTCATACGCAACTATCTGCCACAGGCAAAGTTTGGTTTATGGCATCGATTTTCACCCGACAGCGCGGGCGTGAGCGACAATACCCTGTTCAGCTCAGCCATCCTGATGCAGGCCGATTTTCTTGCCTGTTCAGCCGATGCCAATGAACTTCTCGATCCTGCGCAGCGGGAGCCAGCCCAACTCTCTTCTACAGAAAATTATCCGGTACAGAAGATCCGCCAGATTATCGCCGCCCTTCGTCTGCGCAAATGTTCGCTTCCCGTCTGGCTTCTCTCCTGGAATACCCTCACCGGGAACACGCGGGCGACAAACGGCTGGTTTTTTCGTGGGGCGCTGCTGATGCAGAGCCTGCTCGGGCTATCGGAGCAGGTCTGGCTAGGGGGATTCTGGCTCAATTCGGGCCTTCAGGGTGAAGCTCGTGCGAATAATACCATCGATACCTCAAGCCTTGCGCTACAGTACAACCATGGTCTCCCACGGCCGGTTTATTGGGTACTCTGGCTCTGGCAACGCCTGCGGGGCGAGGTGCTGGTAAACGACGGGCGTGTTCTGCTCACGCGCCATCACAATGGTTACCAGTTGCTGCTGCGTAATGTGGTGGTTTTTAATCCGCTCCTTTCCAGTGAAGAAGCATTCATCCAGCGTTTTCGCCAGCAGTATCATTTACATCTGAAGGGCATGCGCGGTATTTGGCGAATTAAACGCCATCTTTTCGATCAGCATAACGGCGCGCTCTATCCGTTCCTTGAAGGGGTAGGCAGCGAAAGCGGCCCTGACGAAGAGATGTGGCGCTGGATAGCGCACAAAGCGCGTCCAACGCTTTCCCTATACGATGAACGCATTGATGACGGCTGGCAACTGACAGAATCACTGGAGAGTAATGCGCTGGTGCTCTATGAGTTTACGCCGCTCGTGCCTCTTGAGGCCGAAACGGAGGAGATTCACTCCCCGCGGTAGACGCAGCCTGCCGTGCAGGTCTCTTTGATCATCACCGCGCTCAGCAGCGGCACAAGCGGTTTCATCTGATCCCAAATCCATTTCGCCAGCACTTCGCTGGTCGGGTTTTCAAGGCCCGGAATATCATTCAGATAGTAGTGATCGAGACGATCGTAGGTCGGCTTAAACGCGGCCTTCAGTTCGGCAAAGTCCATGATCCAGCCCGTATGGGGATCGACTTCACCGGTGATTTCAAGACGCACCATAAACGAGTGTCCATGCAGGCGGCCACATTTGTGCCCGGCAGGAACGTGTGGAAGGTGGTGTGCGGCTTCGAAGGTGAAATCTTTAAACAGTGTGGTGGACATCATAGCTCTCAGGAATGCGGAAAAAACCGCCGCATAGTACCGGAAAGCACAATTTTTATCATTAACTAAAACGGCTCTGAACGGTCACCGCCTCGTATTCATGGTGTATATCGACTTTTGTTGTTTTATTTCATATGGTTATTTAATCGCTTTTATCGTTAAGAACGATAACTAAAACAGGTTAGTCCATTTGGTTATTAATTATTTCCATCCCTTCTTTAATTGTTATTATCCCCGCCGTTAACCTTATCTTCAGTTTGGATTTATTCGCTTAAAGTCCGCTTTGCTACTGGAACATAACGACGCATGACAACACAGGCCCCACCTTCAAATTTGCTTCCCCTTAACCCGGAGCAACTGGCGCGCCTCCAGGCCGCGACTTCCGATTTTTCACCCACCCAGCTTGCCTGGGTCTCCGGCTATTTCTGGGGAATGCTGAACCAGCAGCCGGGTGCTGTGGCAGGCGTCCCGCCAACGGCCGTTGAAATTCCTGCCATCACGCTTATCTCCGCTTCGCAAACGGGTAATGCCCGTCGTGTGGCCGAAGCGCTGCGTGATGACCTGCTCGCCGCGAAGCTGAACGTTAACCTGGTCAACGCCGGGGATTATAAATTCAAACAGATCGCGTCAGAAAAACTGCTGGTGGTGGTGGCGTCAACGCAGGGGGAAGGTGAGCCTGCTGAAGAAGCCGTCGCACTGCATAAGTTCCTGTTCTCGAAAAAAGCGCCAAAGCTCGAGGGCACCGCCTTTGCCGTCTTCGGCCTCGGTGATACGTCCTATGAATTTTTCTGCCAGTCCGGTAAAGATTTCGACAGCAAGCTGGCGGAGCTGGGCGCAGAGCGCCTGCTGGATCGCGTAGACGCTGACGTGGAATACCAGGCTGCCGCCGCCGAATGGCGGGCGCGCATCGTTGAGGTGCTGAAGGCCCGCGTCCCGAAAGATACGCCAGCGCAGGCCGCCGTTACCGTAGCCGGCACCGTTAACGAAATCCACACCAGCCCTTACACGAAAGAGGCGCCGCTGACGGCGAGCCTGTCAGTAAACCAGAAAATCACGGGCCGTGATTCAGAAAAAGACGTGCGCCATATCGAAATCGATCTCGGTGACTCTGGCCTGCGTTACCAGCCTGGCGATGCGCTGGGCGTCTGGTATCAGAACGATCCGGCGCTGGTGAAAGAGCTGGTCGAGCTGCTGTGGCTGAAAGGCGATGAACCGGTTACCGTGGATGGCAAAACGCTCTCGATCTCCGAGGCGCTCCAGTCGCATTTCGAACTGACGGTGAACACCGCCAACATCGTTGAAAACTACGCCACCTTAACCCGCAGCGAATCGCTCCTTCCGCTGGTCGGGGACAAGGCGAAGTTACAGCAATACGCGGCGACAACGCCGATTGTCGATATGGTGCGTTTCTCTCCGGCACAGCTGGATGCTGACGCGCTGGTCGGCCTGCTGCGTCCGCTGACCCCGCGCCTGTACTCCATCGCCTCCTCGCAGGCGGAAGTGGAAAACGAAGTCCACATCACCGTTGGCGTGGTGCGTTACGACATCGAAGGCCGCGCGCGGGCGGGCGGGGCGTCAGGCTTCCTGGCAGACCGCGTGGAAGAAGAGGGTGAAGTTCGCGTCTTTATCGAGCACAACGACAACTTCCGCCTGCCGGCGAACCCCGAAACGCCGGTGATTATGATTGGCCCAGGCACCGGTATTGCGCCATTCCGCGCCTTTATGCAGCAGCGTGCGGCAGACGACGCGGCGGGTAAAAACTGGCTGTTCTTCGGCAACCCGCACTTTACTGAAGATTTCCTCTACCAGGTTGAGTGGCAGCGCTACGTCAAAGAGGGCGTGCTGACCCGCATCGATCTGGCCTGGTCCCGCGATCAGAAAGAAAAAGTATACGTACAAGACAAACTGCGCGAACAGGGCGCAGAGCTGTGGCGCTGGATCAATGACGGCGCCCACATTTATGTCTGCGGCGACGCCAATCGCATGGCGAAAGACGTTGAGCAGGCACTGCTGGAAGTGATTGCCGAATTCGGCGGTATGGATGCCGAAACGGCGGATGAATTTTTAAGTGAGCTGCGCGTAGAGCGCCGTTATCAGCGAGATGTCTACTAATGAGCGAAAAACATCCTGGCCCACTGGTGGTCGAAGGCAAACTGACTGATGCCGAGCGCATGAAGGTAGAGAGCAACTACCTGCGCGGTACCATTGCCGAAGATTTAAATGACGGCCTGACCGGCGGTTTCAAAGGCGACAACTTCCTGCTGATCCGTTTCCACGGTATGTACCAGCAGGACGACCGCGATATCCGCGCCGAGCGTGCCGAACAGAAGCTGGAGCCGCGTCACGCGATGCTGCTGCGCTGTCGTCTGCCGGGCGGGGTAATCACTACGAAACAGTGGCAGGCGATCGACAAGTTTGCCGGTGAAAACACAATCTACGGCAGCATTCGTCTGACCAACCGTCAGACCTTCCAGTTCCACGGCATTCTGAAGAAGAACGTCAAGCCGGTGCACCAGATGCTGCACTCCGTGGGTCTGGACGCGCTGGCGACTGCCAACGACATGAACCGTAACGTGCTCTGCACCTCGAACCCGTACGAATCTGAGCTGCACGCCGAAGCGTACGAGTGGGCGAAAAAAATCTCCGAACATCTGCTGCCACGTACCCGCGCCTATGCGGAGATCTGGCTCGATCAGGAGAAAGTCGCCACCACCGATGAAGAGCCGATCCTCGGCCAGACCTACCTGCCGCGTAAGTTTAAAACCACGGTGGTGATCCCGCCGCAGAACGATATCGACCTGCACGCCAACGACATGAACTTCGTGGCGATTGCCGAAAACGGCAAGCTGGTCGGCTTTAACCTGCTGGTGGGCGGCGGTTTGTCCATTGAGCACGGTAACAAGAAAACTTACGCCCGCACCGCGAGCGAGTTCGGCTTCCTGCCGCTGGAGCACACGCTGGCCGTGGCAGAGGCGGTGGTTACGACCCAGCGCGACTGGGGTAACCGTACCGATCGTAAAAACGCGAAAACCAAATATACCCTTGAGCGCGTAGGCGTCGAGACGTTCAAAGAAGAAGTGGAGCGTCGCGCGGGCATCAAGTTTGAGCCGATCCGCCCTTACGAATTCACCGGTCGCGGCGATCGCATCGGCTGGGTGAAAGGCATCGACAATAACTGGCACCTGACGCTGTTTATCGAAAACGGCCGTATTCTTGATTATCCGGGCCGTCCGCTGAAAACCGGCCTGCTGGAAATCGCGAAGATCCACAAAGGCGAGTTCCGTATTACCGCCAACCAGAACCTGATCGTCGCCAGCGTGCCGGAAAGCGATAAGGCGAGAATTGAAGAGCTGGCCCGCGAGCACGGGTTGATGAATGCGGTGAGCGCGCAGCGTGAAAACTCAATGGCCTGCGTGTCGTTCCCGACCTGTCCGCTGGCGATGGCCGAAGCCGAGCGATTCCTGCCGTCCTTCACTGATAAAGTGGAAGCGATTCTGGAAAAACACGGTATTCCGGACGAGCATATTGTTATGCGCGTGACGGGCTGTCCGAACGGCTGCGGCCGCGCGATGCTGGCCGAACTCGGTCTGGTAGGGAAAGCGCCGGGTCGCTATAACCTGCACCTGGGCGGTAACCGTATCGGGACACGTATTCCGCGTATGTTCCGCGAGAACATCACCGAGCCGGAAATTCTCGATTCCCTCGACGTGCTTATCGGACGCTGGGCGAAAGAGCGCGAAGCGGGTGAAGGCTTCGGCGACTTTACGGTACGTGCGGGCATCATTCGCCCGGTGCTCGATCCCGCAAGGGATTTCTGGGAGTAATCCATCCTTTGCCCGGTGGCGCTTCGCTTACCGGGCCTACGGGTTTTGTAGGCCGGGCAAACGCAGTGCCGCCCGGCGAAACAGGCAAACGAGGTTCTTATGTCCGTACTCGATCTAAACGCCCTTAATGACCTGCCAAAAGTTGAACGCATTCTGGCTCTGGCAGAAACTAACGCCCAACTGGAAAAGCTCGACGCCGAAGGGCGCGTGGCGTGGGCGCTGGAAAACCTGCCGGGAGACTATGTGCTTTCGTCGAGCTTTGGCATTCAGGCGGCGGTCAGTCTGCATCTGGTGAATCAGATCCGTCCGGACATTCCGGTGATCCTCACCGATACCGGCTATCTGTTCCCGGAGACCTATCAGTTTATCGACGAGCTAACGGACAAGCTCAAGCTGAACCTGAAGGTTTATCGCGCAACCGAAAGCGCGGCCTGGCAGGAGGCGCGTTACGGCAAGCTGTGGGAGCAGGGCGTTGAGGGCATCGAGAAATACAATGAGATCAACAAGGTCGAGCCGATGAACCGCGCGCTGAAAGATCTTCATGCGCAGACGTGGTTTGCTGGGCTCCGCCGCGAGCAGTCCGGGAGCCGGGCAACGCTGCCGGTGCTGGCGGTGCAGCGCGGCGTGTTCAAAGTGCTGCCGATCATCGACTGGGATAACCGCACGGTGTACCAGTATCTGCAAAAGCACGGGCTGAAGTACCATCCGCTGTGGGATCAAGGCTACCTGTCGGTAGGCGACACCCACACCACGCGTAAATGGGAACCGGGAATGGCGGAAGAAGAGACGCGATTCTTTGGGCTGAAGCGCGAGTGCGGGCTGCACGAAGGGTAATGTTTTTTCGCCCGGTGGCGTCTACGCCTTACCGGGCCTACGTTTCGTGCCGTTGTAGGCCCGGTAAGCGCAGCGCCACCGGGCTTAATTGCATCAGGCTTTCCCCGCTTTCGCCAGCTCCTTCACCAGCGGCAGCATCACTTTCACGACATCCCGGCTGCGGTGCTCAATCCGCTGCGGCAGCGTTTTATCAATGTGCTGCTGATTATCCAGCCGCACGTCATGCCAGCTGGTCCCGTTTGGGAACGCCTTCGATTTAGCGCGCTGCTGATAGCCATCTTTTTTGCCCAGCGCCCAGTTAGTTGCCTCGACGTACAGCACCGGAATGCCCGCCTTATCAAACACTTCACCGTCATTACAGCAGCCCGTGCCTTTGGGATAATCGGGGTTACCGCCCGGATTTGTCGCGGCATAGACGCCATGCGTGCGGGCAAGCGCCAGCGCGCGGTCGCGGGTGAGTTTACGTACGCTGCTCGGCGTGCTCTGTCCGCTATTAAAATAGAGCTTATCTCCCACGATCAGATTATCGAGGTTAATCACCAGCAACGTATTTTTCTTCTCCTCAGCGGTCATGCGCTTAAGGAGATTCTCAGCGCCGAGTTTTCCTTCTTCTTCACCGCTGGTCGCAACAAAGCGAATGCTGTATTTCGTCGGAATATTCTTCAGGCGTTCGGCCAGCTCAAGCATGACGCCCAGCCCCGCCGCATTGTCATCCAGTCCCTGAAGCGTCAGCCCGCCGAGGTTATTATCGACATCAGCGTCGCTCATCGGCGTGTAGGTATCAAGGTGCGCCATAATAATAATCTGCTCAGCCGCCTTTCCTTCGTGCGCCGCAATGACCGTGCTGCCGGTTACGTTATGCCAGTTCTGCGTTTTATTGCGTGAGGTATAGATGTAGCGGCTGTGGAAAGCGCGAATGTCGCTCTCATAGCCCATATCCGCAAACTGCTGACGAATATAGTCTGCCGAGAGCATTTCGGCTGGGGTTCCGGTCATGCGGCCCGGAAAGACCGTCGCAATATGCCGCGCCTGCATACTGGCTATTTCACCGTAAGATTGATTTTTTGCCTGAGCCGGAAGGATAAAGCAAACGCCGAGCGCCAGGGCAACGAATCGGTGGCGCATTGCGGAAAACATAGTGAGTCCTTAAAAACAGAGCAAAATTTTAACCCGCATAGTATGAAACTGTGATCGGGTAGACACAATTTGAATTGCGCTTAAATGCCCGAAATTTCGCGTGTTAAGCACTTTTTGATATTTGCTTTTCCACGGCGTTATTCCATTGAGTAACTACTCATTCCAATTCGTAATTTCATTCGATCTAAGCCGCCCCCTATAGTCCCTTTATTCCTGGTTGTTAGTGAGTTGTTGCCTGTGGACTATCTCCCCCTTTTTGCCGCCTTGAAAGACCGACCGGTACTGGTTGTCGGGACGGGTGAAATTGCCGATCGCAAAATCGCGTTCCTGCAACGCGCCGGGGCGCAGGTGCAGGTCGTTGCAGAGGCGGATTTTGAAGAGTCTCAGATCGACAGCGTGGTGCTGGTGATTGCGGCAACCGAAGATCGGGCGCTCAACCGCCGAATCTCCGACGCAGCTCAGGACCGTCACCGTCTGGTGAACGTGGTAGACGACCAGCCGCTGTGCTCGTTTATCTTCCCGTCGATTGTTGACCGCTCGCCGCTGCTGGTGGCGATCTCCTCCGGCGGCACCGCGCCGGTGCTGGCGCGCGTACTGCGGGAAAAAATCGAAGCGCTGCTGCCGACCAGCCTCGGGCGCATGGCGGAGAAGGCCAGCTACTGGCGCAACCACCTTAAAACGCGTCTGACCAGCGTGACGGAACGCCGTCGCTTCTGGGAGCGTGTGTTTCGCGGCCGCTTTGCCAGCCTGATGCATGCCGGTAACGAGACGGCGGCGCAACAAATACTCGAAGACGAACTGGATAACCCCGGCAGTACGGGCGGGGAGATCATTCTGGTGGGCGCCGGGCCGGGCGATGCCGGGCTGCTCACGCTGCGTGGCCTCCAGGTTCTTCAGGATGCGGATGTCGTGTTCTACGACCATCTGGTCACCGACGGTATTCGCGAACTGATCCGCCGTGACGCGGAGCAAATTTGCGTCGGCAAACGTGCCGGCGAGCACTCCGTGCCGCAGCACGACACCAATCAAATGCTGATTGCCGCCGCGAAAGCGGGCAAGAGCGTGGTGCGTCTGAAAGGGGGCGACCCGTTTATCTTCGGCCGTGGTGGCGAGGAGTTGCAGGCGGCAGCCGAAGCGGGCGTCCCGTTCCAGGTGGTCCCCGGCATTACGGCGGCGTCTGCCGTCACGGCCTACGCCGGTATTCCGCTGACCCATCGCGATTACGCCCAGAGCGTGACCTTTGTGACCGGGCATTATAAAGCCGACAGCACGCCGTTTGACTGGTCGCATCTCGCCCAGAGCCGACAAACGCTGGCGATTTATATGGGCACGATGAAAGCGGCAGACATCAGCGAACAGCTTATTCAGCACGGTCGCGATGCGGCGACGCCGGTAGCAGTGATTTCCCGCGGGACACGCGTCGATCAGCATGTCGCCATCGGCACTTTACAAGACCTTGCAACCCTGGCGAAAGACGCCCCGATGCCCGCCCTGATCGTGGTGGGAGAAGTGGTGCAGTTGCACAGCTCGCTCGCCTGGTTCCAACACACAACCGACACAGAAGGCTTCGGCGCTTCTGTTGTAAATTTGGCTTAAGGAACGGTTATGGACCAAAAACGACTTACTCACCTGCGGCAGCTCGAAGCGGAAAGTATCCACATTATCCGCGAAGTGGCCGCCGAGTTCTCTAACCCGGTGATGATGTACTCCATCGGTAAAGATTCCAGCGTCATGCTGCACCTGGCGCGTAAAGCGTTTTATCCGGGAACGCTGCCGTTCCCGCTGCTGCATGTGGATACCGGCTGGAAATTCCGCGAGATGTACGAGTTTCGTGACCGTACCGCCAAAGCCTACGGCTGCGAGCTGCTGGTGCACAAAAACCCGGAAGGGGTGGCGATGGGCATCAACCCGTTCGTGCACGGCAGCGCCAAGCATACCGATATCATGAAAACCGAAGGGCTGAAGCAGGCGCTGAATAAATACGGTTTTGATGCGGCCTTCGGCGGCGCGCGCCGTGACGAAGAGAAATCCCGCGCCAAAGAGCGTATCTACTCTTTCCGCGACCGCTTCCACCGCTGGGACCCGAAAAACCAGCGTCCGGAGCTGTGGCACAACTACAACGGCCAGATCAACAAGGGCGAAAGCATTCGCGTCTTCCCGCTCTCCAACTGGACCGAGCTGGATATCTGGCAGTACATCTATCTGGAAAATATTGAGATCGTTCCGCTGTATCTGGCAGCAGAGCGCCCGGTCCTGGAGCGCGACGGCATGCTGATGATGATCGACGACGATCGCATTGATTTACAGCCGGGTGAAGTGATCAAAAAACAGATGGTCCGTTTCCGTACTCTCGGCTGCTGGCCGTTGACCGGCGCGGTGGAATCCAGTGCGCAGACGCTGCCGGAGATTATCGAGGAGATGCTGGTGTCGACCACCAGTGAGCGACAGGGCCGCGTGATTGACCGCGACCAGGCAGGCTCCATGGAGCTGAAGAAACGTCAGGGTTATTTCTAAGGAGCCGCCATGAATACGACTATTGCCCAACAAATTGCCGATGAAGGCGGCGTAGAAGCTTATCTGCACGCCCAACAGTACAAAAGTCTGTTGCGTTTCCTGACCTGCGGCAGCGTTGATGACGGGAAAAGTACCCTGATTGGTCGTCTGCTGCACGACACGCGACAAATTTACGAAGATCAGCTCTCTTCCCTGCACAATGACAGTAAACGCCACGGCACCCAGGGCGAAAAACTCGACCTGGCGCTGCTGGTGGACGGCTTGCAGGCGGAGCGCGAGCAGGGCATTACCATTGATGTCGCCTATCGCTACTTCTCTACCGAAAAGCGCAAATTTATTATCGCCGACACCCCGGGGCATGAGCAGTACACCCGTAACATGGCGACCGGCGCGTCCACCTGTGACCTGGCGATCCTGCTGATGGACGCCCGTAAAGGCGTGCTGGATCAGACGCGTCGTCACAGCTTTATCTCTACGCTGCTGGGGATCAAACACCTGGTGGTGGCGGTGAACAAAATGGATCTGGTGGACTACAGCGAAGCGCGATTCGACGAGATCCGCCAGAGCTACCTGACCTTTGCTGAACAGCTGCCGGGCAACCTCGATATTCGCTTTGTGCCGCTGTCGGCGCTGGAAGGGGATAACGTCGCCTCTCAGAGCGCGAACATGCCGTGGTACAGCGGCCCGACGCTGCTGGAGGTGCTGGAAACCGTTGAAATTCAGCGCGTGGTTGAGACCCAGCCGATGCGCTTCCCGGTGCAGTACGTAAACCGTCCGAACCTCGATTTCCGCGGCTTCTCCGGCACCCTTGCGTCCGGCTCGGTCAACGTGGGCCAGCGCGTGAAGGTGCTGCCGTCCGGCGTGGAATCGACCATTGCCCGTATCGTCACCTTTGATGGCGATCTGGACGAAGCAGGGGCAGGTGAAGCAGTAACCCTGGTGCTAAAAGACGAGATTGACATCAGCCGCGGCGATCTGCTGGTCGACGCGCAGGAAACGCTGGCGGCGGTGCAGGGCGCATCCGTGGACGTGGTGTGGATGGCGGAACAGCCCCTGACCGCAGGCCAGAGCTATGACATTAAAATTGCCGGCAAGAAAACCCGCGCCCGCGTGGACGGCATTCAGTTCCAGGTGGACATCAACAACCTGACCCACCGTGACGTGAGCGAGCTACCGCTGAACGGCATCGGTCTGGTGGATCTGACCTTCGACGAGCCGCTGGTGCTGGATCCGTATCAGCAGAATCCGGTGACGGGCGGGCTGATCTTTATCGACCGCCTGACCAACGTCACCGTCGGCGCCGGGATGGTCCGTGAGCCAAACGCGCAGGCTACCGTGGCCTCTGAGTTCAGCGCGTTTGAACTTGAGCTGAATGCGCTGGTGCGTAAACACTTCCCGCACTGGGGCGCACGCGATTTGCTGGGAGGCAAGTAATGGCTGCCCATGATGAGAACGTCGTCTGGCATCCTCATCCGGTCACCGTCGCCCAGCGCGAACAGCTCCACGGTCACCGTGGGGTTGTGCTGTGGTTTACCGGGCTGTCTGGCTCCGGTAAATCCACGGTGGCAGGCGCGCTGGAAGAGGCGCTGCATCAGCAGGGAGTGAGCACCTACCTGCTGGACGGCGACAACGTGCGTCACGGCCTGTGTAGCGATTTAGGGTTCAGCGATGAAGACCGTAAAGAGAACATTCGCCGGGTGGGAGAAGTCGCCAGCCTGATGGCGGATGCCGGGCTGGTGGTGCTGACGGCGTTTATCTCACCGCACCGCGCCGAACGTCAGATGGTGCGTGAGCGCGTTGGCCGGAATCGCTTCATTGAAGTGTTTGTGGATACGCCGCTGGCAATCTGCGAAGCGCGCGATCCGAAAGGGCTGTATAAAAAAGCCCGCGCGGGAGAGCTGCGAAACTTCACCGGTATTGACTCGATTTACGAAGCGCCTGAATCCCCTGAGATTCATCTGGAAGGTCAACAATTGGTAACAAATTTAGTAAGCCAATTATTAGACCTGCTCAGACGGGACGATATTATCAGATCCTGAGACGGTATCGTTCGGGAGCTGTCTTCCCGAGCGATGAGTCACGGTCACAGGATTAGCTATGCGCAACAGTGAAAACTACATGATTACCACCGGGTCGGAACCGTTAACGACCGACGACGAGACGACCTGGTCCTTCCCTGGGGCGATTGTCGGCTTTGTGTCGTGGCTACTGGCGCTGGGTATCCCGTTCTTGATCTACGGTGGAAACACCCTCTTTTTCTTCCTCTATACCTGGCCTTTCTTCCTCGCGCTGATGCCCGTTGCGGTTGTGGTGGGCGTGGCGCTGCACTCCCTTTTCAACGGCAAGCTCCTGTATAGTACGCTCATCACTATCGCCACCGTTGTGGTCATCTTTGGCCTGCTGTTTTTATGGCTGATGGGCTAACTTACGGCATAATTAAAACCCCGCAGTAGAGTCCAGCGGAAAGTTATGGGATGATGATGCCGTTTTTTCAGGGGGCAGGATGGGTAAACTAACGCTGCTGTTGCTGGCTTTGCTGGTCTGGCTGCAATATTCGCTGTGGTTCGGCAAAAACGGACTGCACGACTACAGCCGGGTGAGCGATGACGTCGCGGCACAGCAGGCGACAAACACCAAACTTAAAGCGCGTAACGATCAACTTTTTGCTGAAATTGATGACCTCAATGGCGGCCAGGAGGCGATTGAGGAGCGCGCACGCAATGAACTTAGTATGACTAAGCCGGGCGAAACGTTTTATCGCCTGGTTCCGGATGCGTCTAAACGCAATCAGGGCTCCGCACAAAACAATCGATAATCAGGCCCAGGATTACGACATGGCAGCAACTTTTTCGGACGTCTGTGCCGTGGTGCCGGCCGCAGGTTTTGGCCGGCGTATGCAGACAGAATGTCCTAAGCAGTATCTCTCAATTGGCGATAAAACGATCCTCGAGCACGCCGTGGCGGCGCTGCTGGCGCATGCCCGGGTGAAACGCGTTGTTATTGCCATCAGCCCCGGCGATGCACGTTTTGCGCAGCTCCCGCTGGCGAATCATCCTCAGATTACCGTCGTTGACGGCGGCGCAGAGCGGGCTGACTCCGTTCTGGCGGGCATTCAGGCTGCCGGGAACGCGCAGTGGGTGCTGGTGCACGATGCCGCGCGTCCCTGTCTGCATCACGACGATCTGTCGCGTCTGCTGGCCCTGAGTGAAACCAGTAAAGTGGGCGGCATTCTGGCCGCCCCGGTGCGTGACACCATGAAGCGTGCCGAACCGGGTAAACCGGCGATTGCCCACACCGTCGAGCGCGTCGATCTATGGCACGCGCTGACGCCACAATTTTTTCCCCGCGAATTACTCCACGACTGCTTAACGCGAGCGCTTAAAGAAGGTGCGACCATTACGGACGAAGCCTCGGCGCTGGAGTATTGCGGTTTCCACCCCACGCTTGTTGAAGGACGCGCTGATAATATAAAAGTGACGCGCCCGGAAGACTTACAGCTCGCGGAATTTTATCTTACCCGTACGACCCCTCAGGAGAAGGCATAATGCGTATTGGACACGGTTTTGATGTACACGCCTTTGGTGGCGTTGGCCCAATTATCATTGGCGGCGTGCGCATTCCTTACGAAAAAGGTCTGCTGGCGCATTCTGATGGCGACGTGGCGCTGCATGCGCTGACCGACGCGCTGCTGGGTGCCGCTGCGCTGGGCGACATTGGCAAACTGTTCCCGGACACCGATCCTGCTTTTAAAGGCGCAGACAGCCGCGAACTGCTGCGCGAAGCCTGGCGTCGTATTCAGGCCAAAGGCTACACCCTCGGCAACGTTGATGTGACGATCATTGCTCAGGCACCAAAGATGCTGCCGCACATCCCTCAGATGCGCGTGTTTATCGCTGAAGATCTGGGCTGCCATATGGACGACGTCAACGTCAAAGCGACCACCACGGAGAAGCTGGGCTTTACCGGTCGTGGCGAAGGCATTGCCTGTGAAGCCGTGGCGCTGCTGGTGAAGGCGGCCAAATGACGGATTTCGACAATCTGACGTATCTGCACGGTAAACCGCAGGGCAAGGGTCTGCTGAAAGCCAACCCTGAAGATTTCGTGGTAGTGGAAGATCTGGGTTTTGAGCCGGACGGCGAAGGCGAGCACATCCTGGTGCGCATTCTGAAAAACGGCTGCAACACCCGCTTCGTGGCGGACGCGCTGGCAAAATTCCTCAATATTCACGCCCGCGAAGTGAGCTTTGCCGGTCAAAAAGATAAACATGCCGTGACCGAACAGTGGCTTTGCGCCCGCGTGCCCGGCAATGCCATGCCCGATTTAAGCAAATTTGAGCTTGAGGGCTGTAAGGTACTGGAGTATGTCCGCCATAAACGCAAATTGCGTCTGGGCGCACTGAAAGGCAATGCCTTTACCCTGGTGTTGCGCGAAGTGACCGAACGCGAGGACGTTGAAAAACGCCTGAAGGCCATTAACGAACGCGGCGTACCAAACTATTTCGGCGCTCAGCGCTTTGGTATCGGTGGTAGCAACCTGCTGGGCGCGCTGCGCTGGGCGCAAAGCGGTGCACCGGTGCGCGATCGTAATAAACGCAGTTTTTGGTTGTCGGCGGCCCGCAGTGCGTTGTTTAATCAGATTGTGAGCGAACGGCTGAAAAAACCGGACGCGAATCAAGTTGTTGTCGGCGATGCGCTACAATTAGCGGGACGCGGAAGCTGGTTTGTGGCAACGGCCGAAGAGATGGCCGATGTCCAGTCGCGCGTGGACGCTAAAACGCTGATGATTACCGCCGCCTTGCCGGGTTCAGGCGACTGGGGAACCCAGGGCGAGGCGCTGGCCGCTGAGCAGTCAGCGGTGGCGGATGCGCCAGAATTACAATCGTTGCTGGTGCGGGAAAAGGTCGAGGCGGCACGTCGTGCGATGCTCCTCTACCCGCAACAGCTGAGCTGGAACTGGTGGGATGACGTAACCGTCGAGTTACGCTTCTGGCTGCCGGCAGGTAGCTTTGCCACCAGTGTTGTCAGGGAACTTATCAACACGTCGGGGGATTATGCGAATATTGCTGAGTAACGATGACGGGATCCATGCGCCAGGTATTCAGACGCTGGCGAAACACCTCCGCGAATTTGCGGATGTGCAGGTCGTGGCTCCCGATCGTAACCGCAGTGGCGCGTCTAACTCATTGACGCTGGAGTCTTCACTTCGCACCTTTACCTTTGAGAATGGCGATATTGCCGTCCAGATGGGGACGCCGACCGACTGCGTGTTTCTGGGCGTGAACGCGCTGATGCGCCCGCGGCCGGACGTTGTGGTCTCCGGCATCAATGCCGGGCCAAATCTTGGCGATGATGTGATTTACTCCGGCACCGTGGCTGCGGCGATGGAAGGGCGTCACCTGGGGTTTCCGGCGCTGGCGGTCTCGTTAAACGGTCACACCCACTATGACACAGCCGCCGCGGTGACATGCTCCATTCTCCGTGCGCTTGGCCGCGAGCCGCTGCGTACCGGACGTATCCTCAATATTAACGTGCCGGACCTCCCGCTGGACGAGATCAAAGGGATCCGCGTGACGCGCTGTGGCAGTCGCCATCCTGCCGATCAGGTTATTCCCCAGCAGGATCCGCGCGGCAATACCCTGTACTGGATCGGCCCGCCGGGAGATAAATGCGATGCCGGGCCAGACACCGACTTCGCTGCGGTGGATGAAGGGTACGTTTCCGTTACGCCGTTGCACGTAGATTTAACCGCTTATAGCGCGCATGATGTGGTGTCGGACTGGTTAGATCGGGTCGGAGTGAACGCGCAATGGTAAGTAAACGTGTACAAACTCTTCTGGAACAATTACGCGCACAGGGGATCGCCAACGAGCAGGTGCTGAACGCGCTTGCCCAGGTTCCCCGTGAGAAGTTTGTAGATGAGGCGTTTGAACACAAAGCGTGGGAAAACGTGGCGCTGCCCATTGGGCAAGGCCAGACGATTTCGCAGCCCTACATGGTGGCGCGTATGACGGAGCTTCTGGAGTTAACGCCAGAGTCCCGGGTGCTGGAAATTGGCACCGGTTCAGGGTATCAAACCGCGATCCTGGCTCACCTTGTGCACCATGTCTGTTCGGTGGAACGGATTAAAGGGTTGCAGTGGCAGGCGCGCCGTCGCCTGAAACAGCTTGATTTACATAATGTATCGACACGCCACGGCGATGGATGGCAGGGTTGGCAGGCTCGCGCCCCGTTTGACGCCATCATTGTCACGGCAGCGCCACCTGAAATCCCCACTGCGCTTCTTTCGCAGCTGGACGAGGGTGGCATTCTTGTATTGCCCGTCGGCGATGAGCAGCAGCTTTTGAAGCGCGTTCGTCGACGCGGCGGCGAGTTTATTATCGATACCGTGGAAGCCGTGCGCTTTGTGCCCCTGGTTAAGGGCGAACTGGCCTGAGACTCGGATTTTTCCAGGGTTATTAAGGCAAATTCAGCGTATGGTGTGGCGCGATAGATTCGTGCCTTCACGGTTATTTTTAAGTCACTGGTAGTTAACACATTCCTGGGGGATAAATGAGCGCGGGAAGCCCAAAATTCACCATCAGCCGTGTTGCGGCATTATCACTGGTTTCGCTCTGGCTGGCAGGCTGTACAAGTTCAAATAACGCGCCTGCGCCCGTCAGTTCCGTTAATGGAACCAGCGGCTCGGGTAACACGTCCAGCGGAATGTTGATCACCCCTCCGCCTAAAATGGGCACCTCAACGGCGCAGCAAACTCCGCAGATCCAGCCGGTTCAGCGTCCAGTTACGCAGCCTACGCAGATTCAGGCAGTGGAACAGCCTGTTCAGACTGAAAATGGCCGCATAGTGTATAACCGTAAGTATGGGAACATTCCGAAAGGTAGCTATACCGGCGGCAGCACCTATACCGTGAAGCGCGGCGATACGCTGTTCTATATTGCCTGGATCACCGGGAACGATTTCCGCGATCTGGCACAGCGAAACAACGTCCAGGCCCCGTATGCTCTGGAAGTCGGGCAAACGCTTCAGGTTGGCAACGCGACGGGGACACCGCTTACGCCAGGCAACACCGTTTCAGCGGCCGACGTAACTGCGCAAAATAACAGCGTTACTCCTGCACAAAAAACCACCACGGTGGTTGCTTCACAACCTGTAATTACGTATTCTGAGGATTCAGGTGATCAGAGTCCTAACAAAATGTTGCCGAATAATAAAGGTACTGCGACTGTTGTCACAGCACCGACTACGGCACCTGTGGTTAGCTCTACTGTACCGACTGCAAGCAGTCAGAATGCCAGCTCGTCAATCACCACCTGGCGCTGGCCAACTGACGGCAAGATTATCGAGAACTTCGCTACCTCTGAGGGGGGCAACAAAGGGATCGATATCGCAGGCAGTAAAGGACAGGCAATCATCGCGACCGCAGACGGACGCGTTGTCTATGCCGGTAACGCACTGCGCGGTTACGGTAATCTTATTATCATCAAACATAACGATGATTACCTGAGTGCCTACGCCCATAACGACACTATGCTGGTCCGGGAACAACAAGAAGTTAAGGCGGGGCAAAAAATCGCTACCATGGGTAGCACCGGAACCAGTTCTACACGCTTGCATTTTGAAATTCGTTACAAGGGGAAATCCGTAAACCCGCTGCAATATTTACCGCAGCGATAAATTGACGGGGCATGCCAGCCAGGGTGTCTCGTCCAGGGATCACGGGTAGGAGCCACCTTTATGAGTCAGAATACGCTGAAAGTTCATGATTTAAATGAAGACGCGGAATTTGATGAGAACGGATCAGAGGCTTTTGACGAAAAAGCCTTAGTAGAAGAGGAACCCAGTGATAACGATTTGGCTGAAGAAGAGCTGTTATCGCAGGGTGCCACACAGCGTGTGCTGGACGCGACTCAGCTTTACCTTGGGGAGATTGGTTACTCCCCACTGCTAACGGCCGAAGAAGAAGTCTATTTCGCACGTCGTGCTTTGCGTGGTGATGTTGCCTCGCGTCGTCGCATGATCGAAAGTAACCTGCGACTGGTCGTGAAAATTGCCCGCCGTTACGGCAATCGTGGTCTGGCTCTGCTGGATCTGATTGAAGAGGGCAACTTAGGTCTCATCCGCGCAGTTGAGAAGTTTGACCCGGAACGCGGGTTCCGTTTCTCAACCTACGCGACCTGGTGGATTCGTCAGACCATCGAACGGGCTATTATGAACCAGACCCGTACGATTCGACTGCCGATCCACATCGTCAAAGAGTTGAATGTTTATCTGCGTACCGCGCGCGAGTTGTCCCATAAACTGGACCACGAGCCAAGTGCGGAAGAGATTGCAGAGCAACTCGACAAACCGGTTGATGACGTAAGCCGTATGCTGCGTCTCAATGAGCGCATTACCTCGGTTGACACCCCGCTGGGTGGTGACTCCGAAAAAGCGCTGCTGGACATCCTGGCCGATGAAAAAGACAACGGCCCGGAAGACACCACGCAGGACGATGACATGAAACAGAGCATCGTCAAATGGCTGTTCGAACTGAACGCCAAACAGCGTGAAGTGCTGGCACGTCGTTTCGGTTTACTGGGGTATGAAGCTGCGACACTGGAAGATGTCGGCCGTGAGATTGGCCTGACCCGTGAACGTGTTCGTCAGATTCAGGTTGAAGGGCTACGCCGCCTGCGTGAAATCCTGCAAGGGCAAGGTCTGAATATCGAAGCGCTGTTCCGCGAGTAAGCAACCATTCGTCAGAAAAGGCCCGTCGTGAGACGGGCCTTTTTTATGCCTTACGATTGCGCCGTTTCGTGCAGCAAACGCCAGGTGATGTTATCCCCTTCCTGATTAAGCACCGCGGTTGACCAGCGCACGTTGACGGGCTGGCCAGGCCGGGTTTGCGTCTCCCGGTAATGGAGCACCGCGCCGTTGTCCCATGTCTGAAGCGTCGTTAGCGCATCAATGCCGATCCTGAGCCCGGGTCGGGTTCCCCGCTGCGCATATAAAAATTTGGCCAGAGCGTGATGATCTAAATGGGTGCCACTCGGTGGAACCATCAGAAAATCCGGACGAAAACGGGCGAGCAGGGTGTCCCGATCGCCTTCGCCTGCACCTAACCAGTTTTCAAGGGCGACGTGGATGTCGAGGATCTCTTGTTCGAAATGAGTCATGGTTGCTCCTGTTGCAGTTGCGCAAGTAACTGCGTGTTATTAAGACGGTAGACGTACAGTACGGGCAGCAGAGTGATAACTGCGGCAAAAATAAACATCCCGTGCCAGGCGGCCAGCGGCGTAAAATAAGCTTGCATGAAGCTCAGCGCCTGCGCCAGCAGCAGGGTACCCGCAAAAAAGCTCAACTGACGATTCAGATTCCATAGCGCACTGGCATCAGGCATATCTTCCCGCCGCGTTGTCAAAAACGCGCTGCTCTGAGCCGTACTGCTGCAAAGGCTTCCCCCCGCACCCATTAACGCAAACGCAACGGCAGGTAACAGCATAGCCGGGCCGACGTTGATTAAAAGCAGAATGCCCATTGCCTGCAAAAGGCAACCGATGACCACCAGCGGCCGCGGGCCGATACGGTTGAAATAGCGTCCTGTCGCGGTGATAGCCAAAAACGATGCCACAGACCACGGCAGCATAAGCATGCCCGTTGCGGTGGGCGTCATATTGGCCTCGCTCTGAAGATAATACATGCCCGTTACGTTCACGCCAATAAAGATGCCGGGTACGCATACATAGATAAGCATGGATAAGCGCAACAGCGGATCCGTCAGCAAAGACAGGTTTACTATTCTGGTGGTGTTTATCGGTGACGGTTCTGTTTTAAGCCACGCGCAGGCCAAAACAAAGGTGACAATGGCGACGGGCAGGGTGGCAAAAAATATCCAGCGCCAGCTGAATGTCTGAACCAGCATGCCGCCCACAGCCGGTGAGCAGGCGGGGGCAAGCAGCGCGACCAGCATCACCGCCGAGGTGAGTCTGGCCCGCTCATGAGGCTTAAACTGTTGCCAGGTCAGCGCCTGACCAACCGGGAGAACTGCGGATCACCACCACGCCCGAGTATGGCTCGCAGGTGGTGGTGCCTTTGCTGGCTGAGTTTAGCCAGCTGCACCCTGATCTCCGCGTGCGGCATGTCTCGTCCTCTTTGCATGCCGATCTTATCGCCGAGCGCTTCGATGTCGCTATCCGGCTCGGCACGCTTGCAGATTCGCGCTACCACGCCGCGTTGATGACCTCCTTCACCATCCTGCCCGTGGCAACGCCAGGCTGGCTGGCAAACCATCCGGTTAACTCGCTGGAGCAGCTGGCGGAAGCGGACTGGATCATTCATGAGCGTTTAACCTCGCCGCTGCGCTGGCAGGTGAGAGGTGTTGATGAGCAGCCGGTTTCCTTTGAGATCAAGAGAGCGCCGCGCCTGTATGCAGACAGCGCCCAGGCGCTGATGGCTTTTGCCCTCGCGGGATGTGGAGTGGCGCTGCTGCCGGAGTGGCTGGTGCGAAACGCACTCGATGCAGGGGAACTGGTCTCGCTGTTACCGGCGTACACGTTCGCTCAGCAGGGCATCTATGCCGTTTATCCTGATGCCCGGCATGTGCCCGCGAAAGTGCGAACATTTATTGATTTTATGCGCGTCAGGGTTACTTAATCCTGCATCATCTTTTTAATGAGCGCTGAAAATTGCTCTCGTTCCGCGCCGTTAAGGCGCCCTAAAAACGCCTCATCCACCTCATTTCCAATCGGTTTACTGCTCTCAAGCAGGGCCTCACCTTCGGCCGTCAGAAAGACAAACCGACGGCGCTTGTCCGCCGGATCGTGCTCGCGCCTGACCAGGCCGCGTGCTTCCATGCGGCTCAGCATTTCTGCCAGCGTCGCTTTGGTGCTCACCGCGACTTCAGTCAGGGCAACCTGCTCAATGCCAGGATTTTCAGCAATTGACCGCATCACCGCATATTGTGGTTTGGTCAGTTCGGGCAATGCGTGTTGCCACTGGGCGGTATGCTGTTGAAAAAGCTGACGTAGCAGGTGAAACGCTTCTTGTCTTAACTCCATGGACACTCCGACGGAAAAATACTCCCTCTATGATAGCCGCTCTCGGGCTGAATTTTAACGCGAGAGTTTTTAGCGAATAGTGTGATCGTATGCGAACGATCTTGTCAGCAGCAGGATCGAGGCGTAGTTTAGTTAATATGTTCGTATACGAACAAACTAATTGAGGTGCTGAATGAGATTGATTGTGGGAATGACGGGCGCGACGGGTGCGCCATTAGGCGTGGCGTTGTTGCAGGCGCTGCGGGAAATGCCGGAGGTGGAAACGCATCTGGTGATGTCGAAGTGGGCAAAAACCACGATTGAGCTGGAAACGCCCTTCACTGCGCATGACGTTGCTGCACTGGCGGATGTCGTCCATAGCCCGGCCGATCAGGCTGCCACCATCTCCTCCGGCTCGTTTCGCACCGACGGCATGATCGTCATTCCGTGCAGCATGAAAACGCTGGCGGGTATCCGCGCGGGCTACGCCGAAGGGCTGGTAGGGCGTGCGGCAGACGTGGTGCTGAAAGAGGGACGCAAGCTGGTGCTGGTTCCGCGTGAGACGCCGCTCAGCACCATCCATCTTGAGAACATGCTTGCCCTTTCCCGCATGGGCGTGGCGATGGTGCCGCCTATGCCTGCGTACTACAACCACCCACAAACCGCCGATGACATAACCCAGCATATCGTGACCCGCGTTCTCGACCAGTTTGGTCTGGAGCATAAAAAAGCCCGACGCTGGGAAGGTTTGCAGGCAGCGAAACATTTTTCACAGGAGAATAAAGATGGCATTTGATGATTTGAGAAGCTTCTTGCAGGCGCTCGATGAGCAAGGGCAGCTGCTGAAAATTGAGGAAGAGGTAAACGCTGAGCCGGATTTAGCCGCCGCCGCCAACGCTACCGGACGCATTGGCGATGGTGCGCCTGCGCTGTGGTTCGATAATATTCGCGGCTTCACCGATGCCCGTGTGGTGATGAACACTATCGGCTCGTGGCAAAACCACGCTATTTCGATGGGGCTGCCAGCAAATACCCCGGTGAAAAAACAGATCGACGAGTTTATTCGTCGCTGGGACAAATTCCCCGTCTCGCCAGAGCGTCGTGCACATCCGGCCTGGGCGCAGAACACAGTGGACGGGGAAGACATCAACCTGTTCGACATTCTGCCGCTGTTCCGCCTGAACGACGGTGACGGGGGCTTTTATCTCGATAAAGCGTGCGTTGTCTCCCGCGATCCGCTCGACCCCGATCACTTCGGCAAGCAGAACGTCGGGATTTACCGTATGGAAGTGAAGGGCAAGCGTAAGCTCGGCCTGCAACCGGTGCCGATGCATGATATCGCGCTGCATCTGCATAAGGCAGAAGAGCGCGGCGAAGACCTGCCTATTGCCATTACGCTGGGTAACGATCCGATCATCACCCTGATGGGCGCCACGCCGCTGAAATACGATCAATCCGAGTATGAGATGGCCGGTGCGCTACGCGAAAGTCCGTATCCGATTGCGACGGCTCCGCTGACCGGTTTCGATGTGCCGTGGGGGTCGGAAGTGATCCTCGAAGGGGTGATTGAAGGCCGGAAACGTGAGATTGAAGGGCCATTCGGTGAGTTTACCGGACACTACTCCGGCGGGCGCAACATGACGGTCGTGCGCATTGATAAAGTCTCTTACCGAACCAAACCCATTTTCGAATCTCTCTACCTGGGGATGCCTTGGACCGAGATTGATTATCTGATGGGGCCCGCTACCTGCGTGCCGCTCTATCAGCAGCTGAAGGCGGAATTCCCGGAAGTGCAGGCGGTAAACGCCATGTACACCCACGGCCTGCTGGCGATTATCTCCACCAAAAAACGATACGGCGGTTTTGCCCGTGCGGTCGGGCTCCGCGCTATGACCACGCCACACGGTCTGGGTTACGTGAAAATGGTGATTATGGTGGATGAGGACGTCGATCCGTTTAACCTGCCGCAGGTGATGTGGGCGCTGTCATCGAAGGTCAATCCGGCTGGCGATCTGGTGCAGCTACCGAATATGTCTGTGCTGGAGCTTGACCCCGGCTCCAGCCCGGCGGGGATCACTGACAAGCTGATCATTGATGCCACCACCCCGGTCGCTCCGGACAACCGTGGTCACTACAGCCAGCCGGTACAGGATCTCCCTGAAACCAAAGCCTGGGCCGAAAAACTGACCGCGATGCTGGCGGCACGTCAATAAGGAGGAAAAAATGATTTGTCCACGTTGTGCCGATGAACATATTGAGGTGATGGCAACATCACCGGTGAAAGGTGTCTGGACGGTATACCAGTGTCAGCACTGTCTGTATACCTGGCGCGATACCGAACCGCTGCGCCGTACCAGCCGTGAGCATTACCCGGAAGCGTTCCGCATGACGCAGAAGGATATTGATGAAGCACCGCAGGTGCCGACGATCCCGCCGCTGCTGTAATAAAAAGCCCGGAGGCGCTGCGCTTACCGGGCGTTAATATTGTGCGATCTTTTGCCCGGTGGCGCTACGCTTACCGAGCCTACGGGTTTTGTAGGCCGGGTAAGGCGAAGCCGCCACCCGGCAAAAAAGACCGCAGAGAACTAAACCAGACTCTTCAACCGATAAATCCACTCCAGCGCCTGACGCGGCGTCAGCGAATCCGGATCGAGATTTTCCAGCGCTTCCACAGCCGGAGAGGTCTCTTCCGGGACCGCCAGCAGTGACATCTGCGTACCATCTATCTGCGTAGCTGCCGCATTCGGTGACAAACTTTCCAGCTCACGCAATTTCTGACGCGCGCGCTTAATCACCTCTTTCGGCACACCCGCCAGCGCGGCGACGGCCAGGCCATAGCTCTTGCTTGCCGCGCCGTCCTGCACCGTGTGCATAAAGGCGATGGTGTCGCCGTGCTCAAGCGCATCAAGGTGGACGTTAGCCACGCCTTCCATTTTCTCTGGCAGCTGTGTCAGTTCGAAATAGTGCGTCGCGAACAGCGTCAGCGCCTTGATTTTATTCGCCAGACTTTCCGCGCACGCCCAGGCCAGGGACAGGCCGTCATAGGTGGAGGTACCGCGTCCTACTTCGTCCATCAACACCAGACTGTTCTCTGTCGCGTTATGCAGAATGTTGGCGGTTTCGGTCATCTCGACCATAAAGGTAGAGCGACCGCTCGCCAGATCGTCAGCCGCACCCACACGGGTGAAGATACGGTCGACAGGGCCAATCTCAACCTTCTGCGCCGGAACGTAGCTGCCGATGTAGGCGAGCAGCGCGATAAGGGCTGTCTGGCGCATATAGGTACTTTTACCGCCCATATTGGGGCCGGTAATGATCAGCATTCTTCGCTGCGGTGACAGATTTAACGGGTTGGCAATAAACGGCTCGTTCAGCACCTGCTCAACCACCGGATGGCGACCTTCGGTAATGCGAATGCCGGGCTTGTCAGTAAAGGTAGGACAGGTGTAGTTCAGCGTTTCGGCGCGCTCGGCCAGGTTTACCAGCACATCCAGCTCGGCCAGCGCAGCGGCGCTCATTTGAAGGTCAGCCAGATGCGGCATCAGGATGTCGAACAGCTCGTCATACAGCTGTTTCTCCAGCGCCAGCGCTTTACCTTTCGACGTGAGCACTTTGTCTTCGTACTCTTTCAGCTCGGGAATAATGTAGCGCTCGGCATTTTTCAGCGTCTGGCGGCGAACGTAGTGAATCGGTGCCAGGTGGCTCTGCCCACGACTGATCTGGATATAGTAACCGTGTACGGCGTTGTAGCCGACTTTCAGGGTGTCGAGCCCCAGACGTTCACGCTCGCGGATTTCCAGCTTATCCAGATAATCCGTCGCGCCATCGGCCAGCGCACGCCATTCGTCCAGCTCTTCGTTATAACCCGGAGCAATAACCCCGCCATCCCGCACCAGAACAGGCGGCGCATCAATGATGGCGCGTTCCAGCAGCTCGCGAAGCTCGGTAAATTCGCCCATGGTTTCGCGCAGCTTTTGCACTGGCGCGCTGTCGATCTCTCCCAGCTGAGCGCGCAGTTCCGGCAACTGCTGGAAAGCGTTACGCATACGGGCGAGATCGCGTGGACGCGCGGTACGCAATGCCAGGCGCGCCAGGATACGCTCAAGGTCACCCACCTGACGCAGCACCGGCTGCAATTCGGTGTAACGATCCTGCAATGCGGCAATGGTTTGCTGACGGCCAATCAGCGTTTCGGTGTTGCGGATCGGCATATGCAGCCAGCGTTTGAGCATACGGCTGCCCATGGGGGTAACCGTGCTGTCAAGAACCGACGCCAGCGTATTTTCCATGCCGCCAGCGAGGTTCTGCGTGATCTCCAGGTTGCGGCGCGTGGCGGCATCCATGATGATGCTGTCCTGCTGACGCTCCATGGTAATTGAACGGATATGGGGCAGGGCGGTACGCTGCGTATCCTTCACGTACTGCAACAGGCAGCCTGCGGCACATAGCCCGCGCGGTGCATTTTCCACACCAAAGCCAATCAAATCGCGCGTGCCAAATTGCAGGTTCAGCTGCTGGCGCGCGGTATCAATTTCGAACTCCCACAGTGGACGACGACGCAGGCCGCGGCGACCTTCAATCAGCGCCATCTCGGCGAAATCCTCTGCATAAAGCAGTTCTGCCGGATTGGTGCGCTGTAGTTCAGCCGCCATGGTTTCACGGTCAGCCGGTTCACTCAGGCGAAAACGACCGGAGCTGATATCCAGCGTGGCGTAGCCAAACCCTTTACCGTCCTGCCAGATCGCCGCCAGCAGGTTATCCTGGCGCTCCTGAAGCAGGGCTTCATCGCTGATGGTTCCCGGCGTCACGATGCGTACGACCTTGCGCTCAACGGGGCCTTTCGACGTGGCCGGGTCGCCAATTTGTTCGCAGATAGCGACAGACTCGCCCTGGTTCACCAGCTTCGCCAGATAGTTTTCAACCGCGTGATGCGGGATACCCGCCATCGGGATGGGCTCGCCTGCCGACGCGCCACGTTTCGTCAGAGAAATGTCGAGCAGCTGAGACGCACGTTTCGCATCGTCATAAAAAAGCTCGTAAAAATCGCCCATACGGTAAAACAGCAGAATTTCCGGATGCTGTGCCTTCAGCTTCAGGTACTGCTGCATCATCGGCGTATGCGCGTCGAAATTGTCGATTGTGCTCATGGAGTTATGATATCCATTTCTTTGAAAATATTACGCTTTGAGCGGCTCAATGGCCAATTGTTCCTTCTATTGTCGCATGAAAAAAAGGTGCGGCGCAGAAAAAAGTCACGACTTTACGAGGCATCTTCCGCTATTAATTCAATGATGATTTTTCCGTGCTCGACGCCCACCCGAACCTGCGAGTTGGTGGTAAATCCCGCTTGTTCAAGCCAGTCGCCTTTCAGGCTTAGCGCTGCGTGTACGCTGTAGCGTTTTGGAATTTTCGTTTTACGGTCTTCATGACGTTTTCTGAAGTAACCCACTTTTAAGTGCCGATAGGGTTTGGCGATCGCGATCTGTTGCATAGGCTCTCCGGTGAATGCGGTTATTTACACCTGTATAAAATACCAGTAAAACGCAGCGAGGGGAGGGGTAATTCTGGAAGGACGCTTCAGAAAACGGAATGCAATAACTGAAAATGTGCGGATAAAAAGGTATTATAAATGCACTTTATTGTTGAGGACGACGTTATGTCCGGTAAACGTATTTCACGAGAAAAAAAGACGATCGCCAGAATGATCGCCCTGTACGAAAACAGGTGTCCACACGCCATAAAGGAAGAGGGGCACTATTCGGCGCTTAAGGCTTATGCCGATAAGCGGCTGGATAAATGCGTGTTTGGTGAGGAAAAACCTGCCTGCAAACAGTGCCCGGTGCACTGTTATCAGTCCGCCCGACGGGAAGAGATGAAGCAGGTAATGCGCTGGGCAGGGCCACGTATGTTATGGCGTCATCCGATTCTGACCATCCGACATCTGATCGACGATCGTCGTCCGGTTCCGGAATTACCCGAAAAGTATCGGCCCAAAAAATAACCGGCTCAGCGCCGCAGTGGAAGACAAATCACGCTCAGGGCGACGGTGCGGCGCAGGCAGACAGAAAAAGAGCACCAAATATCCCTGCGCCAGCGCGGGAGCGATATGTACCCGCTGGCGGAATGACGGGTTATTTCAGGCTCTCTTTATCGATTCCCAGACGCTTCATACGCGAGAGCAGGGTGGTACGCTTCAGCCCCAGCCGTTGCGCCGCACCTTTCGGTCCGGCTACCACGCCGTTGGTCTCCTTCAGCACTCGCATAATGAGCTGATATTCATCTTCTCCCTCTTTCGCAAGCTCGCTTGCGGCCACGGTCGTTTCAGAGAGAGTAACCTCTGGCAGGGAGAGCTGGAGCACGTTCCCGCGCGTCAGCAGGACCGCGCGCTCAATGACGTTTTCCAGCTCGCGCACGTTCCCCGGCCACTCCATCGCCGAAAGGGTGCGTAGCGTTTCGGCAGGAATACTGTCGATATTTCGCCCCATCCGGCGGGCAATCTTCGCGGTAAAGGCTTTCACCAGCAGCGGAATATCTTCCGGGCGTTCGCGCAGCGGCGGCAGGCAGATCGGGAAGACGTTCAGACGATAGTAAAGATCGCTGCGAAACTCGCGGTCGGCGACCATTTTTTTCAGATCGCGGTTGGTGGCGGCAATCAGACGCACGTCGGTCTGGATCAGCTTGTTGCTGCCGAGACGCTCGAACTCCTGCTCCTGCAAAACGCGCAGCAGCTTAGGCTGAAGCTCCAGCGGCATATCGCCCACTTCGTCGAGGAACAACGAGCTTTTATCCGCCAGTTCAAAACGGCCCAGCCGCTGGCTGCTGGCGCCGGTAAACGCGCCGCGCTCGTGGCCGAACAGGTCGCTTTCCAGTAAGCCCGCAGGCATCGCCGCGCAGTTCATCTTCACCATCCGGCGGCTGTTGCGGTTGCTCAGGTTGTGGATCGCCCGGGCAATCAGCTCTTTCCCTGTGCCGGTTTCACCGAGGATCAGCACCGTGCTGTCGCTCTGCGCCACCATCTCCACCTGCTTGAGGATGTTGTACATGGCATCGCTGCGTCCGATGATTTCGCCAAACTCGCTGTCCACATTGTTGAGCTGCTCGGTCAGCGCCAGGTTTTCGTCCACCAGCCGTTCTTTCAGACGGTGGATCTCCTGATAGGCGAGGGCGTTATCCAGCGCAATGGAGATACGTTCGGCGATCTGGCGCAGCAGCTTCAGGTTGGCGGTGGTAAATACGGCTTCATCGCACTGCGCCAGTTTAAGCACGCCGAGCATGGTGTTGCCGGACATCAGCGGCAGCAGGCACAGGGTCTGGATCTTGTTGCCCCAGGTGTTAAACAGCATCCGCTCGTAGGGCGCTACCGGATCCTGCTCGCTGAGGTTTAACAGCAGGATCTCTTTGCTTTTAAATACCCGTTCAGACAGGGTTCCCGCTTCGTCCACTTCGCTTTGCTCGTGCGCCGGGTTAGCTTCGTCGAGGTAGTGGGTGGAGTAGATGTTCAGCTTGCCCTTACGGTTGCCGCGCAGCGCAATGCTGATAGCATCGATCCTGAAATAGTGATGGATCTCTTTGGCGACTTCGCTCACCAGTTCGTCCATATCGAGACGCGACAGCACGGCATTGGTGATGGCGACCAGAATGCGGAAATTATCGCGCTCGCGGCTCAACAGGTCGTAATCCACGTTATTGGTGACGCGGCTTTGGATCTGCTCTTCCACGACGGCCACAATCTGCGTGAAGGTATGCAACCGCTCGTACTCCGCCTCGGTCCAGGGCTGGTCGTTATTACGGATAAACTCGCAGCCGCCAAAAATTTGCCCTTCCACCGCCAGCGGCAGCATGCTGTAGTGGCCGAACGGGTGGTAAAGGTTGCTCTCTGCCAGCTTCGGCCAGGCCTGGCGAAACTGGTCAAAATTGCAGTGCAGCGCTTCCGGGCGGGAGAGAATACGTCGCACCGGACCGTGGGCCAGAAACGTTTCATCTTCATATTCGAAGATTTTGCCGTTATCACGCGTTGAGAAATAGCTCGCGCGGTGGGTTGCGCTATGCCAGAGCACAATGGCGGCGCTGTCCGCCAGCGCTGATTGCCTGACCAGCCGCGTCAGGGCATCGCTCAGCGCGCCGAGGTCGGGCTGTTGTAAAAGTGTGCGCGTGATGTCAAACAGGCCCTGCTGTCCAAGATCGCTCATCGGTGTATACGGCATTATTGCTTTCCAATAGAAACTGGCAAAAAAGAGACATTCAGCGCTGACCGCTTTTGGCGCGGTCTAGCAAATTCGGGGTAACGGTTCAGCGTGCGGCAGATCCAGCGTGCGCTTCACGCCGTAAAGCCCGGTCAGGCGCACCCCTTTGCGCTCAACCACGTCGCCGATGATGGCCGCGTCTTTCCCTAAGGGATGTGCGCGCAGTTGTTCAAGTACGGCTTCCGCCGCCGTGCGTTCCACGCCGATCACCAGCTTGCCTTCGTTGGCAAAGTTAAGCGGGTCTAGCCCTAATAGCTCGCACAGCCCGCGTACAGCAGGCTTAACGGGCATGCCGCGCTCGGTCAGTTCAATTCCGCAGCCGCTGCTTGCGGCAAATTCGTGCACCACGGCATTCACGCCGCCTCGCGTGGCGTCGCGCAGGGCTTTTACACCCGGCATGTCGCGCAGCGTCTGGATCAGCGGCGTGAGTACCGCGCAGTCACTGTGCAGCTCGCCATCCAGCCCTAAGCCTTCGCGCAGGTTGAGGATGGTTGCCCCGTGGCAGCCCAGCGTGCCGCTGACAATCAGCACGTCGCCTGCGCAAAGCTGTTGCGCGCCCCAGTGAATGTCGGCGGGGATCGCCCCCATTCCGGCGGTGTTAATGAAGAGCTTATCCGCCGCGCCGCGCTGCACCACCTTGGTATCCCCGGTCACGATGGCGATCCCCGCCTCGCGGGCGGTGTGCGCCATGCTGTTGACCACCGCCGTGAGCGTCTCCATGGGTAACCCTTCTTCGAGGATAAACCCGCAGGAGAGGTAGCGGGGGATCGCGCCGCTGACGGCCACGTCGTTTGCCGTGCCGCAGACGGCGAGCTTGCCGATATCGCCGCCCGGGAAGAACAGCGGGTCAATCACGTAGCTGTCGGTAGAGAACGCCAGCCTGTCGCCGTGGGCGGTCAGGGCCGCGAGGTCAATACGCGCCTGATCTTCCTGCTCGGCGAGCCAGGGGTTGTTAAAGGCTTCCATGAACAGCCTGTTAATCAACTGCTGCATCGCCTGTCCACCGCTTCCGTGCGCCATTTCCACCGTGTTCATGCTTCACACTCCTGGTTGCGATAGTGATACCACGCGGCGCATGCCCCTTCGGAAGAGACCATCAGCGCGCCAAACGCGGTTTGCGGGTTACAGGCGTTGCCAAATAACGGGCAGTGATGAGGTTTGCATTTGCCGGTGAGTACGTCGCCACAGCGGGCGCGGGGATCGTCGCACACCTTCTGCGGCTGCGGGCGGAAATGCGCTTCGGCGTCGAAGGCGCGATACGCGGGCGTCAGGTGTACGCCGGATTCGGCAATCAGCCCCAGTCCGCGCCACTCGCTGTCGCCTTCGACGCTAAACACGTCGGCTATCGCCTGCTGTGCCCGTCTGTTACCTGCATCGGGCACCACGCGGCGATACTGATTTTCCACCACACTCAGGGCCGCTATTTTCTGCTCAACCAGCATGGTCACGCCTTGCAGTAGATCAAGTGGCTCGAAACCAGCCACCACTAACGGACGATTGTACTGTTCAGCGATAAAACCGTAGGCTTCTGTGCCGATCACCATGCTGACGTGTCCTGGTGCCAGGAAGGCGTCGATGCCGTTGTCCGGCGCTTCAAGCAGGCTACGCAGCGTGGGAATAAGCGTGATGTGCTGGCAGAAAAAGTAAAAGTTAGTGACGTTGCGGGCTTTCGCCTGCTGGAGAGTGATAGCGGTGGCGGGCATGGTGGTTTCAAAACCCAGCCCGAAAAAGACCACCTTACGCTCAGGATTAGCCTCTGCCAGCGTCAGGGCATCCATCGGTGAGTAGACGATCCGCACGTCCGCGCCGCGCGCCTTCGCCTGGAGCAGCGAGCCATTTTTTCCCGGTACGCGCATGGCGTCGCCAAAGGTGCAAAAAATCACACCGGGGCGGCTGGCGATGTCGAGACAGCTGTCGATGCGCCCCATCGGCAGCACGCACACCGGGCAGCCGGGGCCGTGGATAAATTCGATGTTCTCCGGCAGCAGCTGGTCGAGGCCAAATTTAAAGATGGCGTGGGTGTGTCCGCCACACACCTCCATGATCCGCAGCGGTTTTTCTTTCGTGTAGTCCAGCAGGGACGCGCGGGTTTTCAGGCGATCGATAAGCTGCAACACCTGCTCAGGCGCGCGATATTCATCAACGTAACGCATGTGTTATCGTTCCTCACCATACAGCAGGGCACCCACGTCCGGCTCAACGTCGAACATATTCTGTAGCGCGTCCAGCGTGTCGCGTGCTTCTTCCTCATTAATCACGCTCATGGCAAACCCCACGTGGACCAGCACCCACTGGCCGAGACGCGATGCGCCGGTCTCATCGTGGCTGCCCACCAGCGTCAGATCGACATCGCGCAGGATGCCGCAGACCTCCACTTTGGCCTGATTGCCGTCGATCGAATGAATTTGTCCGGGGACGCCTATGCACATCGTTCGCTCTCCAGCCAGTTCAGCCAGGCATCCATCCCGTCGCCGCGCGTGGCGGAAACCAGCAGGATCTCAATGTCCGGGTTCACTTCCCGGGCGTAAGCCAGGCACTTATCCACGTCGAAATTCAGGTACGGCAGCAGGTCGACTTTGTTCAGCAGCATGAGGGAGGCGGCGGCAAACATATGTGGATACTTCAGCGGCTTGTCTTCCCCTTCGGTCACGGAGAGCACCGCCACTTTATGCCGCTCGCCGAGGTCGAAGCTTGCCGGGCAGACCAGGTTGCCGACGTTTTCAATAAACAGGATGCCGTTGTTCGCCAGCGGCAGGCGCGGGGCGGCGTCGGCAATCATCTGCGCATCCAGGTGGCAGCCCTTGCCGGTGTTGACCTGAATCGCGGGCGTACCGGTTTCGCGGATGCGCGCCGCGTCGTTTACCGTTTGCTGATCGCCTTCGATAACGGCGCAGGAGACACGTTTATTCAGTCGTTTGAGGGTTTCGGTCAGCAGGGTGGTTTTACCGGAGCCGGGGCTGGAGACCAGGTTCAGTACCAGCTGTTGACGGGCGGCAAAGCGGGCACGATTGCGGGCGGCGAGCTGGTTATTTTTGTCCAGCACATTGATCTCCACCTCCAGCATCTGGCGCTGGCTGATGCCCGGCGCGTGCGTACCCGCTTCGCCATGGCCGTAATGGAGGTCGCCCGCGTCGGAACGCTGCGGGGCAAAGGTGATGCCGGTCAGGGCCGCCGCGGGACGCGGGGCAGGGGAAAAAGGCGCGGAGCGAAACGCGGAGTGGGGACGGTGTTCATCCCCTTCTATATACAGGTTGCCTTCAGCGCAACCGCAGGTACTACACATACATTACTCCTTCTCGATTTCGAGGCGTTGGATCTGCATACCGTCATCCGCCACGATGCGCAGCCCGCTGCTCTGGCACTGCGGACAGCGCTGTACCTTCGATGACAGCAGCGTGACGTACTGCTGACACTGCTCGCACCAGCACTCCGCCTGCTGCTCCTCGATATGCAGTGCGCAACCCTCCGCCAGCGTGCCGCGGCACACCAGCTCAAAACAGAAGGTGAGGGCGCTGGTCTCGACGCAGGAAAACGCCCCGACCTTCAGCCAGACGCCGGTCACGCGCTTCGCATGGTTCTGCACAGCCTGCTGTTCGATAAGTTCCAGTGCCCGCTGGCAGAGGGTGATTTCGTGCATGACGCCTCCTTAATGAATTGCCCCTTCAATGCAATAACAGTGCCAGCTTGATTTGCGTTACGGCGTGACGATGTCAACGCTGTCGAAATGACACGTCGACACCGCAGCGGTGACAGTGCGCATCTCTTTAAAATACATTTAAATCAATAAATTAAAAACTGGCACGAAATCTGCTTAACAGCCGCTAACTCCATTAACCGGATACCTTTTATGACTATTTGGGAAATTAGCGAAAAAGCGGATTACATCGCGCAACGTCATCAGCAGCTTCAGGATCAGTGGCACCTCTACTGCAACTCTCTGATTCAGGGGATCACCCTGTCAAAAGCCCGTCTGCACCATGCCATGAGCTGCGCGGCGCAGGGGGATATGCGCTTTGTGTTGTTTGGTCACTTCACGATTTTTGTCACCCTGGCGGAGAGCTTCAACAGCCACACCATTGAGTATTACGTTGAGACAAAAGAGGGTGAAAAACAGTGTATTGCGAAAGCCCAACTGATGGCCGACGGCATGGTGGACGGTCACGTTAGCACCCGCGATCGCCAGCAGGTGCTGGAGCACTATCTGGAGAAAATCGCGCCGGTTTATAACGGCCTCTACGCTGCCGTTGAGCACGATCAGCCGATCAACCTGAAACAGCTGATCGACGGAAAATCCTCCGCGAACGTGGCCTGAAAAGCGAGTGTCGAGAAGTGTCGATAAGACAGTTTTTTTTCGTCAAAAATGACCATCACCAGAGGATGACCCGGTGAACCGTTTTGTAATTGCTGACTCGACGGTCTGTATGGGCTGTCGAACCTGTGAGGCGGCGTGCTCGGAAACACACCGCCTGCACGGGCTACAGTCCATGCCGCGCCTGCGCGTCATGCGTAATGAGAAAGAGTCTGCCCCGCAGCTCTGTCACCACTGTGAAGACGCGCCATGCGCGGGCGTCTGTCCCGTCAATGCCATCACCCGCGTTGACGGCGCGGTACAGCTGAACGAAAGCCTGTGCGTGAGCTGCAAGCTGTGCGGCATCGCCTGTCCGTTCGGTGCCATTGAGTTTTCCGGCAGCCGTCCGCTGCATATTCCGGCGAATGCCAACACCCCGAAAGCGCCGCCTGCGCCGCCGGCACCGGCACGCGTGAGCACGCTGCTGGACTGGGTGCCGGGCATTCGCGCCGTCGCGGTGAAGTGCGACCTGTGCAGCTTCGATGAACAAGGTCCGGCCTGCGTGCGCACCTGTCCGACCAAAGCGTTAATTCTGGTTAATATTCGCGACATCGCCCGCACCAGCAAACGCAAGCGTGAGCTGACCATCAATACCGACGTCGGCGATCTTTCGCTGCTGCGGGCGCTTAACGAGGGGGCGAAATGAACGCGATAGTTATGATGACCAGCGCCGTGGCCTGGTTTGCCGCCGCCGCTGTCCTGGCGCTGCTCCTCGCCTTCCATAAAACGCTGAGCGGTGTGATCGCCGGTATCGGCGGGGCGGTCGGCAGCCTGATGACGCTGGCGGCGGGCGGGGTTGTCCTGATCGACGGGCAATCCGTCGACACCCTCATCCCGCTGATTCACCACGCCGTTGAGCTTACGCCGCTGAACGCCATCTGGCTGATAACCTTTGGCCTGTGCGGGCTGTTTATCAGCCTGTTTAATATCGACTGGCACCGCCATCAGCATACCAACGCCAACGGCCTGCTGGTCAACCTGTTGATGGCCGCCGCGGTCTGTACCGTTGTCGCCAGCAACCTCGGCGCGCTGGTGGTGATGGCTGAAATCATGGCCCTGTGCGGCGTGTTCCTGACCGGATGCAGCGCCTCCGGCAAGCTGTGGTTTGCGCTCGGACGTCTCGGCACGCTGCTGCTAGCGCTGGCCTGCTGGCTGGTGTGGCAGCGTTTTGGCACGCTGGATTTCGCCGCGCTTAACGGCCAGCCGCTGGGCAACGACGTCTGGCTGTTGGGCGTAGTCGGTTTTGGCCTGCTGGCCGGGATAATCCCGCTGCACGGCTGGGTGCCGCAGGCGCATGCCAATGCCTCAGCCCCGGCCGCTGCGCTGTTCTCCACCGTGGTGATGAAGGTCGGTCTGTTCGGCATCCTGACGATAACCCTGGCGGGCGATCAGCCGCCGCTGTGGTGGGGCGTGGCGTTGCTGATTGCGGGGATGATCACCGCGTTCGTCGGTGGCCTCTACGCGCTGATGGAGCACAACATCCAGCGTCTGCTGGCGTACCACACCCTGGAGAACGTCGGGATTATCCTGCTCGGCATGGGCGCAGGCGTCACCGGGCTGGCGCTCAACCAGCCGGCACTGATTGCCGCCGGGTTTATTGGCGGTCTGTATCACCTTATCAACCACAGTCTGTTTAAAAGCACCCTGTTCCTCGGCGCGGGCAGCGTCTGGTTTCGCACCGGGCACCGCGATATTGAAAAGCTCGGCGGGATTGGCAAAAAAATGCCCGTCATTTCGCTGGCGATGCTGGTCGGGCTGATGGCGATGGCCGCGCTTCCACCGCTGAACGGCTTTGCCGGGGAGTGGGTGATCTATCAATCCTTCTTCGCGCTCGGCCAGAGCGACGCGTTTATCGCGCGGCTGCTCGGCCCGCTGCTGGCGGTTGGGCTGGCGATTACCGGGGCGCTGGCGGTGATGTGTATGGCGAAGGTTTACGGCGTCACCTTCCTGGGCGCGCCGCGCACCCGCGAAGCGGAAAACGCCTGTTGCGCCCCGGTGCTGATGGCCACCAGCGTGGTCGCGCTGGCGCTGTGCTGTATCGCAGGTGGGGTTGCCGCGCCGTGGCTGCTGCCGCTTCTGGGCCACGCCATTCCGCTGCCGCTGGCTACGGCGCATACCGTCGTGTCCCAGCCGATGATGGCGCTGCTGCTGATTGCCGCGCCGCTCCTGCCGTTCGTGCTGATGCTGTTCTTCAGACGCGACCGTCTCGCCTCCCGCTCGCGCGGCGCGGCGTGGGCCTGCGGCTACGAACACGAGCAGTCGATGGTCATCACCGCCCACGGTTTCGCCATGCCGGTGAAGGAGAACTTCGCCGCCGTGCTGAAGCTGCGCCACTGGCTGAACCCGGTGGGCTGGGTGCCGGGCTGGCAGAGTGCCGCCGTGCCCGTGCTGTTCCGCCGCCTGGCGCTGATCGAGCTGGCGGTGCTGGTGGTGATTGTCATTTCACGAGGAGCCTGACATGAGTTTGTTACTGGCAATTCTTCAGGCGCTGGTGCTGTTTGCCGCCGCGCCGCTGCTGTCGGGCATCACGCGCGTGGCGCGCGCCCGGCTACACAACCGTCGCGGGCCTGGCGTGCTCCAGGAGTACCGCGATCTCTTCAAGCTGCTCTCCCGTCAGAGCGTCGCGCCGGATGCCTCAGGTTGGGTGTTCCGCCTGACGCCGTTCGTGATGGTCGGCGTGATGCTGACCATCGCCACCGCGCTGCCGGTAGTGACGGTGGGCTCGCCGCTGCCCGTGCTTGGCGATCTGATTACGCTGATCTACCTCTTCGCCATCGCGCGTTTCTTCTTTGCGATTGCGGGCCTGGACACCGGCAGCCCGTTTACGGGTATCGGCGCCAGTCGTGAGGCGATGCTCGGCGTGCTGGTTGAGCCAATTCTGCTGCTGGGGCTGTGGGTCGCCGCGCAGGTTGCTGGCTCGACCCACATCAGTTTCATCACCGACACCGTTTACCACTGGCCGGTTTCACGTTCGCTCCCGCTGGTGCTGGCGCTCTGCGCCTGCGCGTTCGCCACCTTTATCGAGATGGGCAAGCTGCCGTTCGATCTCGCGGAAGCGGAGCAGGAATTGCAGGAGGGGCCACTCACCGAGTACAGCGGCTACGGCTTTGCGGTGCTGAAGTGGGGCATCAGCCTCAAGCAGCTGGTGGTGTTGCAGATGTTCGTCGGCGTTTTCTTCCCGTGGGGGCAGATGACGCACTTCTCTGCGGGCGGCCTGCTGCTGGCCGTTGTGGTGGCTGCGCTCAAGCTGCTTATCGGCGTGCTGGTGATTGCCCTGTTTGAAAACAGCATGGCGCGCCTGCGTTTTGTCGAAACGTCACGCATTACCTGGGCTGGTTTTGGTTTTGCATTTTTAGCGTTCGTCTCCTTGCTGGTGGCGTGATTAAAGAGAGTGTTTATGTCTGAAGAAAAGAAAGGTCAGCAGTATCTCGCCGCGTTGCATCAGGCTTTCCCGGGCGTGGTGCTGGAGGAGTCATGGCAAACCAAAGACCAGGTAACCGTCACCATTAAGGTGAACTACCTGCCGGAAGTGGTGGAGTTTCTTTACTACCAGCAGGGCGGCTGGCTGTCGGTGCTGTTCGGCAACGACGAGCGTCAGCTGTGCGGCAACTATGCGGTGTACTACGTGATGTCGATGGAGCAGGGCGAGAAGTGCTGGCTCACCGTGCGCGTCGAAGTTGACCCGAACAAGCCGGAGTACCCGTCCGTCACGCCGCGCGTACCCGCCGCCGTCTGGGGCGAGCGCGAAGTGCGCGACATGTACGGCCTGGTGCCGGTTGGTCTGCCTGACGAGCGTCGCCTGGTGCTGCCGGACGACTGGCCGGATGAACTCTATCCGCTGCGCAAGGACAGCATGGACTACCGCCAGCGTCCGGCCCCGACAACCGACAGCGAAACCTACGAGTTCATCAACGAGCTGGGCAGCAAGAAGAATAATGTGGTGCCGATCGGCCCGCTGCACGTCACCTCTGACGAACCGGGCCACTTCCGCCTGTTCGTCGACGGCGAAAACATTATCGACGCCGACTACCGCCTGTTCTACGTCCACCGCGGCATGGAGAAGCTGGCGGAGACCCGCATGGGCTACAACGAAGTCACGTTTCTTTCTGACCGCGTGTGCGGCATCTGCGGCTTTGCCCACAGCACCGCCTACACCACCTCGGTGGAGAACGGCATGGGGATCGTGGTGCCGGAACGCGCGCAGATGATCCGCGCCATTCTGCTGGAGGTGGAACGCCTGCACTCACACCTGCTGAACCTCGGCCTGGCCTGCCACTTCGTCGGCTTTGACTCCGGGTTTATGCAGTTCTTCCGCGTGCGTGAGGCATCAATGAAGATGGCGGAGATCCTCACCGGGGCGCGTAAAACCTACGGCCTGAACCTGATCGGCGGGATCCGCCGCGACCTGCTGAAAGATGACATGATCCAGACCCGCCAGCTGGCGCAGCAGATGCGCCGCGACGTGCAGGAGCTGGTGGACATGCTGCTCAGCACGCCAAACATCGAGCAGCGCACCGTCGGGATTGGTCGTCTTGACCCGGAAATCGCCCGCGACTTCAGCAACGTCGGCCCGATGGTGCGCGCCAGCGGCCACGCCCGCGACACCCGCGCCGATCACCCGTTCGTCGGCTACGGCCTGCTGCCGATGACCGTGCACAGCGAGCAGGGCTGCGACGTCATCTCCCGCCTGAAGGTGCGCATCAACGAGGTGTTTACTGCGCTGAACATGATCGACTACGGCCTCGATAACCTGCCGGGCGGCCCGCTGATGGTGGAAGGCTTCACCTACATTCCAAACCGCTTTGCCCTCGGATTCGCCGAAGCGCCGCGCGGGGATGACATTCACTGGAGCATGACCGGCGACAACCAGAAGCTCTACCGCTGGCGCTGCCGTGCGGCGACCTACGCCAACTGGCCAACCCTGCGCTACATGCTGCGCGGTAACACCGTCTCTGACGCGCCGCTGATCATCGGCAGCCTCGACCCGTGCTACTCCTGCACCGACCGCATGACCGTCGTGGACGTGCGCAAGAAGAAAAGCCAGGTGGTGCCCTACAAAGAGCTTGAGCGCTACAGCATCGAGCGTAAGAACTCGCCGCTGAAATAAGGACTCGTGATGTTTACCTTTATCAAAAAAGTGATCAAAACCGGCGCGCAGACCAGCAGTTATCCGCTGGAGCCGATCCCGGTGGATAAAAACTTTCGCGGCAAGCCGGAGCACAACCCGCAGCAGTGCATCGGCTGCGCGGCCTGCGTCAACGCCTGCCCGTCGAATGCCTTAACGGTGGAAACGGACCTGAAAACCGGCGAGCTGGCCTGGCAATTTAACCTCGGGCGCTGCATCTTCTGCGGCCGCTGCGAGGAGGTCTGCCCGACGGTAGCCATTCGCCTGTCTCAGGAGTACGAGCTGGCGGTGTGGAAAAAAGAGGATTTCCTCCAGCAGTCGCGCTTTGCGCTGTGCAACTGCCGCGTCTGCAAGCGTCCGTTCGCCGTGCAAAAAGAGATCGACTACGCCATCGCGCTGCTGAAGCACAACGGCGACGTGCGTGCGGAGCATCACCGTGAAAGCTTCGAAACCTGCCCGGAGTGCAAACGTCAGAAATGCCTGCTGCCGTCTGACCGCATCGATTTAACCCGTCATATGAGAGAGGCCAGCTGATGGAAAACTTACTCGGCCCGCGCGACGCTAACGGCATTCCGGTACCGCTGACGGTGGAGGAGTCCATCGCCAGCATGAAGGCGTCGCTGCTGAAAAAAATCAAACGCTCGGCCTACGTCTATCGCGTGGACTGCGGCGGCTGCAACGGCTGTGAGATCGAAATCTTCGCCACCCTGTCGCCGCTGTTTGACGCCGAACGCTTCGGCATCAAAGTGGTGCCGTCCCCGCGCCACGCGGATATCCTGCTGTTCACCGGCGCGGTCACCCGCGCGATGCGCTCGCCTGCGCTGCGCGCCTGGCAGTCTGCGCCGGATCCGAAAATCTGCATCTCCTACGGCGCCTGCGGCAACAGCGGCGGCATCTTCCACGATCTTTACTGCGTCTGGGGCGGCACCGACAAAATCGTGCCGGTGGACGTCTACATTCCGGGCTGCCCGCCGACGCCCGCCGCCACGCTGTACGGTTTTGCCATGGCGCTCGGCCTGCTGGAGCAGAAGATCCACGCCCGCGAGCCGGGCGAGCTGGACAACCAGCCAGCCACTCTCCTGCACCCGGATATGGTGCAGCCGCTGCGGGTGAAGATCGACCGCACGGCGCGCAGGCTGGCGGGTTACCGCTATGGCCGTCAGATTGCCGACGATTATCTGCGCCTGCTGAGCCAGGGCGACCATCAGGTGGCGCGCTGGCTGGAGGCCGAGAACGATCCGCGTCTCAATGAGATCGTGGCAAACCTGAACAGTATTGTGGATGAGGCGCGTATCCGATGAGTGAAACGGTGGTGTTCAGCCAGCTGAGCCGTAAGTTTATTGATGAGAACGATGCCACGCCGGATGCGGCGCAGCAGGTGGTCTATTACAGCCTGGCGATTGGGCACCACCTCGGGGTGATCGACTGCCTGGAGGCGGCGTTAAGCTGCCCGTGGCCCGAGTACCTGGCGTGGATCGCCACGCTGGAGGAGGGCAGCACGGCGCGGCGCAAAATGGAGGGCGTGCCGAAGTACGGCGAGATCGTCATCGACGCCAACCATATCACGATGCTCGCCAACGCCTTTGACGCGGCGCTGAGCAGACAAAACCCGGCGCAGCAGGCGTGGAGCAAAACGCTGCTCGGCATGCTGCACGATATTCATCAGGAGAGCGCCATCTACCTGATGGTGAGGAGATTACGTGACTGACGTTTTACTGTGTGTCGGCAACAGCATGATGGGCGACGACGGCGCGGGCCCGCTGCTGGCGGAGATGTGCGCCGCGAACCCGCCGGGCAGCTGGGTGGTGATTGACGGCGGCAGCGCGCCGGAAAACGACGTGGTGGCCATTCGCGAGCTGCGCCCGGACAGGTTGTTAATCGTCGATGCCACCGATATGGGGCTCAACCCCGGCGAGATCCGCCTGATTGACCCGGACGACATCGCCGAGATGTTTATGATGACCACCCACAACATGCCGCTGAACTACCTGGTGGATCAGATTAAAGACGACGTGGGTGAGGTGCTGTTTCTGGGCATTCAGCCGGACATCGTCGGGTTTTATTATCCGATGACGCCGCCAGTGAAAGAGGCGGTGGACGTGGTGTATTCACGGCTTGCAGGGTGGGTTGGGGACGGGGGTTTTCAGCCCCTCACCCCGGCCCTCTCCCCAGAGGGGAGAGGGTGAAAACCGCATCGAGCAGTTTGTAGGCCGGGTAAGGCAACGCCGCCACCCGGCAAAACAGGCTACGCCAGATCCGCCCCGTTACTCGCAATCACCTTCTTATACCACCAGAACGATTTCTTGCGCTTTCGATCCAGCGTGCCGTTCCCGGCGTCGTCGCGGTCGACGTAGACAAATCCATAGCGCTTGCTCATCTCCCCGGTTGAGGCCGAGACCAGGTCAATGCAGCCCCAGGTGGTGTAGCCCATCAGCGGGACGCCGTCCTCAATCGCGTCACCCATCGCACGGATATGCTCGCGCAGGTAGCTGATGCGGTAGTCGTCGTTGATCTCGCCGTTTTCATCAATGACGTCCTTCGCCCCGAGGCCGTTTTCCACCAGGAACAGCGGCTTCTGGTAGCGGTCATACATCATGTTCATGGTGATGCGCAGCCCGAGCGGGTCGATGCCCCAGCCCCACTCGCTCACCTGAATATGCGGGTTGCGCAGGGACTTCACGATGTTCGCCGCGCTGGTGTTGCCCGCGTTCATATCCGCCGACGCGCAGCGCGAGGCGTAATAACTGAACGAGACAAAGTCGACGGTGTTTTTCAGCAGGTCGTCGTCGCCGGGGTCTTTCACAATCACCACGCCTTTCTCGCGGAACACGCGGGCGGAGTAGGCCGGATAGCTGCCGCGCGCCTGCACGTCGATAAAGAACAGGTTCTCGCGGTCTTTCTCCAGTGCCATCCACACGTCTTCCGGCTTGCAGGAGTAGGGGTAAAAATTGCCGCCCGCCAGCATGCAGCCGACCTGGTTTTCCGGGTTCACCTCGTGGGCGATTTTGGTCGCCAGCGCGCTCGCCACCAGCTCGTGGTGCGCGGCCTGGTATTTCACCTGGTCTTCGTTTTCCCCTTCCTCAAACACCAGCCCCGCGCCGGAGAACGGGCTGTGCAGCATGATGTTGATTTCGTTGAAGGTCAGCCAGTATTTCACCAGCCCGTTAAACGCCACGAAGCAGGTGCGGGCGTAGCGGGCGAAGAAATCCACCATCTTACGGTTGCGCCAGGAGCCGTACTCCGTCACCAGGTGCATCGGCACGTCGAAATGGCAGAGGGTCACCAGCGGCTCGATGTTGTACTTTTTGCACTCCTCGAACACCGCGCGGTAGAAGGCAATGCCCTCCTGATTTGGCAACGGTTCGTCGCCGTTCGGGTAGAGGCGGCTCCAGGCAATCGAGATGCGGAAAACCGTAAAGCCCATCTCCGCCATCAGGGCAATGTCTTCTTTGTAACGATGGTAAAAATCAATCGCCTGGTGGCTCGGGTAAAATTCGTCGTCACGCAACGAAAACCGTTTTTCCTTGCCGACTTTTACCGCCAGACGGTTTGCGCCGTGGGGGATCATATCGACCGTCGTCAGTCCTTTGCCGCCTTCACGGTAAGCCCCTTCACTCTGGTTGGCGGCAAGCGCGCCGCCCCATAAAAATCCTTGTGGAAAAACAGACATTCTTACCTCGCTTTCAGTTTATGCTTCTGCTGCTTTGTTCTGTACCGGTGCGGTTTGCAGGGCGCGTGCTTTTTCGGCTTCGTCTTCTACCGGGATATCTTCAAACCCTAACAGCAGGGTCAGCACGAACGACAGCACCACAGCCAGACCCATCACGCCAAACACCCAGACGATGGTCATCGGGTTGGCCGGGTCGAAGAACTGCACGCTGGTGAACAGCCCCGGCGCCGCCATGGAGTGGCTGGCAAGACCGGCCATGCCGGCCACCGCGCCGCAGATAAAGCCGCTGATCAGGCTCGCAATCAGCGGACGTTTCAGACGTACCGCCACGCCGTACAGGGCCGGTTCAGAGATCCCCGCCATGATGGCGGAGGCCGCAGCCGCCAGCGCCGTCTGGCGCAGCTCCGGGTTTTTGGTTTTCCACGCCACCGCCAGCGACGAACCGCCGAGCGACAGGTTGGCGCCGATTTCCGACGGCATCACCATCCTTTCTTTGCCCGTTTCGGCAATGGTCTGGATGATGGTCGGCGTAAACACGCGGTGCATCCCGGTCATCACCAGCAGCGGCCACAGCGCGCCCATAATGGCAACGGAGAGCCAGCCCAGATAGCCGTGAATGGTGTAGACCAGCGCGGAGATGGCGCTACCGATCCAGATCCCGAGCGGGCCAATCAGTACGATGGCGAGCGGGGCGGCAATCAGCACGATCAGCATCGGCTTCAGGAAGTTTTTGGTCACCGCCGGGGTGATGCGATCCACCCAGCGTTCGATATACGACAGGCACCAGGTCATCACCAGGGCCGGGATAACGGTATAGGTGTATTTCACCGCCGTAACCGGAATTAAGGCAAATTCTACATGCTCGCCCTGCGCCGCTTTCGCCATCAGCTCGATAAAGCTCGGGTGAACCAGTACGCCCGCAATGGCTATCGCCAGGGACATGTTGGTTTTGAACTTCACCGCTGCGGAAGCCGCCACCATCAGCGGCAGGAAGAAGAACGCGCCGTCGCCGATAACGGTCAGGATCGTCAGCGTCGGGTCACCTTTGCCCAGCACGCCGGTCATCTCAAGGATCATCGCCAGCAGCTTGACCATCGACCCGCCGATGATCGCCGGGATCAGCGGAGACATGGTGCCGATCAGCGCGTCGAGGATCCCGGCGCCAATCCGGCGCAGCGTAAGCTTCTGTGGACCTTCCGCTACGGCAGGTTGCAGGTTGGCGGGCAGCAGGCTCACCACTTCACGGTATGCCTGGGATACGGTGTTGCCGATGATCACCTGGCACTGGTTGTCGTTGCGCACCACGCCGAGCACGCCGCTGATGCTTTTCAGACGCGCGGCGTCGGTAAGGCTTTCGTCTTTCAGAACGAAGCGCAGGCGCGTCATGCAGTGGGTGACGGCGACGATGTTCTCTTTACCGCCCAGCGCGCTAACCACGTCATTTGCCAGCGCAGCGTAATTTTTTGCCATCGGATGTGATCCTGTTATCGTTGTGAGAAGTGTAGGAAACCGGTTTCACATAATCATCATGAGTTTCTTTTAATGAAACAAGACCACTTTTTATGCATTTTTTCGTTTCGTGATGACGATCACTCGTGGCCGTATAAAGCGTGATAACGCCGCTGCGACAATTTTTCTGCGGTGAAGTACACTGCGGCTCATCAGATTTGAATGGAATAACACTATGACCACGATGCTGGAAGTGGCGAAGCGGGCAGGCGTGTCGAAAGCGACGGTCTCCCGGGTGCTGTCGGGGAACGGTTACGTCAGCCAGGAGACGAAAGACCGCGTGTTTCAGGCCATCGAAGAGAGCGGGTATCGCCCCAATCTGCTGGCGCGAAACCTGGCGACCAAACGCACCCAGACCCTGGGGCTGGTGGTGACAAACACCCTGTACCATGGGGTCTACTTTAGCGAGCTGCTGTTTAACGCCGCGCGGATGACGGAAGAGAAGGGGCGTCAGCTGATCCTGGCGGACGGCAAGCACAGCGCCGAAGAGGAGCGCGAGGCGATCCAGTACCTGCTCGACATGCGCTGCGACGCGGTGATCATCTACCCGCGTTTTCTGAGCGTGGAAGCGCTGGACGAAATTATTGAGAAATGCGAGCAGCCGATTATGGTGCTCAACCGCCGTTTGCGGAAAAACAGCAGCCACAGCGTCTGGTCCGATCATAAAGCGTCGTGTCAGGACGCAGTCTCGCAGTTGGTCGCGAAAGGCCACCGGGAGATTGCGTTTATCACCGGTTCGCTGGATTCCCCCACCGGCGTGGAGCGTCTTTCCGGCTACAAGGACGCGCTGGCGCAGAACGGCATTGCCCTGCGTGACGCGCTGATCGCCGAAGGGAAGTGGAGCCCGGCCAGCGGCGCGGCGGCGGTCTCTCAGCTGCTCACCCGCGGCGAAACGTTTACCGCGCTGGTGGCGAGTAACGACGATATGGCGATTGGTGCCATCAGGCAGTTGCACGAGAGCGGCGTCGCCACGCCGGGCGCGGTGTCCGTCATCGGCTTTGACGACGTGGCAATCGCGCCCTATATCGTGCCGTCCCTCTCCAGCGTGCGTATTCCGGTAACGGAGATGATCCAGGAGACTATCAGCCGCCTGATCTTCATGCTCGACGGCGGTGAGTTTAAGCCTCAGCAAACTTTTTCCGGCGAGCTTATCCTGCGCGACTCCGTCATTGACGGCCCGCATCGCTGACGTCGACATCTGTCATCGTCACAAATGACGATGACAGATCCTCTTCTTTTTTATTTCGCTTTAAAATCAATGTATTAAATATTGGCACGGTTTATGAATAGCTTCGCGCATAACAGTTATGCCGGAGAAGCAGATGAACCGTTTTATTATGGCCGATGCCAGCAAATGCATTGGTTGCCGTACCTGTGAAGTGGCGTGCGTGGTGTCCCATCAGGCGGAGCAGGATTGCGCCTCCCTGACCCCCGACACCTTCCTGCCGCGCATCCACGTCATTAAAGGCGTGAATATTTCCACCGCCGCTATCTGTCGCCAGTGCGAAGACGCGCCGTGCGCCAACGTCTGTCCGAACGGGGCGATTAAGCGCGAGAAAGGCTTCGTGCATGTGATGCAGGAGCGCTGCATCGGGTGCAAAACCTGTGTGGTGGCGTGTCCGTATGGCGCGATGGAGGTGGTCGTTCGCCCGGTGGTGCGCAACAGCGGTATCGGGCTGAGTGTGCGCGCGGAGAAAGCCGAAGCCAATAAATGTGACCTCTGCTACCACCGCGACGCCGGTCCGGCGTGTATGGAAGCCTGTCCGACGCATGCGCTGGTCTGCGTCGATCGCGACAAGCTCGAACAGATGAGTGCCGAAAAACGCCGCCGTGCGGCGTTCGACACCTCGTCATCGCTGCTGTTTTAAGCTGCAATGCGCGTTAACGGCGTACAGCTTCGGGTGCGCGGCAAGGTGCAGGGGGTAGGATTTCGTCCCTTCGTCTGGCAGCTTGCACACCAGCTGGGGCTGGCGGGCGACGTGTGCAACGACGGAGAGGGTGTCCTGGTGCGTCTCGCGGGTAGTGGGGGTGACTTTACCGCGAGACTGCGCCAGGACTGCCCACCGCTGGCGCGCATCGATCGCGTTGAAACGCAGCCGTACAGCTGGAATACGCTGCCGGACGAGTTTGTAATCCGCCACAGCGAGAGCGGGGCGATGGATACGCAAATCGTCCCGGATGCCGCCACCTGTCCCGCGTGCCTGGCGGAGATGCGCGATCCGCGCGAGCGCCGTTATCGCTACCCGTTTATCAACTGCACCCACTGCGGGCCGCGGTTTACCATTATCCGCGCCATGCCCTATGACCGCCCGGCCACGTCAATGGCGCCATTCCCGCTCTGTGTGCCCTGTGAAACGGAGTACCGCAACCCGGCTGACCGGCGTTTTCACGCTCAGCCGGTGGCCTGCCCGGACTGCGGGCCGCAGCTGGAGTGGCAAGCCGGGGATGCTGCTGCCACCCGCGAATCGGCGTTAAGCGCGGCGGTGGAGAGATTGAAAAACGGCGGGATTGTGGCGGTCAAAGGGCTGGGCGGTTTTCACCTGGTCTGCGACGCGCTTAACCCGCAGGCGATTCGGAAATTGCGGGCACGCAAGCAGCGCCCGGCCAAGCCGCTGGCGGTGATGATCCCGCATGCGAACGATCTGCCGGAGGCCATCCAGACGCTGTTACGTTCACCCGCTGCGCCGATTGTGCTGACGCCAAAAGCCTGCCTTCCTGCGTTTCCTGAGGAGATTGCGCCGGGGCTGAATACAATTGGCGTGATGTTGCCTGCGAACCCGCTCCAGCATTTGCTGATGTTGGACTGCCAGCGCCCGCTGGTGATGACCTCCGGCAACCTCAGCGGCCATCCACCCGCCATAAGCAACCAGCAGGCGCTGGAAGAACTCAGTGACATCGCTGACGGCTTCCTGCTGCACAACCGCGATATTCTTCAACGGATGGATGATTCAGTAATGGATCGGGACGGTGCGATGCTGCGTCGCGCACGCGGTTTTGTGCCGGATGCCATCACATTGCCCGCCGGATTCCGCGACATCTCGCCCATGTTATGCACCGGCGCGGAGATGAAAAATACCTTCTGCCTGGTGCGTGGCAACCAGGCGGTGCTGAGCCAGCATTTTGGCGATCTGAGCGACGAGGGCGTAGAGGCGCAGTGGCGCAGTGCGCTCTCGACGATGCAGGACATCTACGCCTTCCAGCCAGAGCGCGTGGTGTGCGATGCCCATCCGGGATATCACGCCCGACAGTGGGCCCGGGCGCAGGCGCTGCCCGTTGAGACCGTGCTGCATCATCATGCGCATGCAGCAGCGTGTCTGGCGGAGAATGGCTGGCCGCTCGACGGCGGGGATGTTATTGCCCTGACGCTGGATGGGATCGGTATGGGTGAGAACGGCGCGCTGTGGGGCGGCGAGTGCCTGCGGGTGAACTATCGCGACTGCGAACGGCTGGGCGGTCTGCCAGCCGTTGCGCTGCCGGGAGGCGATCTGGCGGCAAAACAGCTGTGGCGCAATTTGCTCGCCCACTGTCTGGCGTTCGTACCTGACTGGCAGCAGTACCCGGAAACAGAGGCGGTACAGCGTCAAAACTGGCCGCTGCTGGCAACGGCAGTGTCGCGCGGTATCAATGCGCCGCGGGCCTCCTCCTGTGGTCGTCTGTTCGACGCTGTGGCCTGTGCGCTGGGCATTGAAACGCAACGCTATGAGGGCGAAGCCGCGTGCCGGCTGGAGGCGCTGGCCGAACGCTGTGCAGGGGTTGATCATCCGGTGACGCTCAAGACGGATAACCTTGCGCTGTTCTGGCAGCAGTGGCTGGCCTGGCGGGCGGAGCCCGGAGAGCGCGCCTGGGCCTTTCACGATGCGCTGGCAAAAGGGCTGAGCGAACTGGCGGCAACGCATGCCCGCCGACGGTCGCTCTCTACGGTGTGCTTCAGCGGAGGTGTCCTTCACAACCGCCTGCTACGCGCGCGCTTTCGTCATTACCTTTCTGATTTCACGCTTCTTTTTCCTTCGCGCCTGCCCGCAGGCGACGGAGCGATCTCCTTCGGGCAGGCGGTGGTTGCTGCCGCCCGATCATGTTCACAAAGGATTTAAAATGTTACGACTTTTACGCAATGAACCTCGTGCAGCGTGCCTGCTGCTGGCTCTGGTGATGGCTAACCTGCTGGCCTGGGGGCTGGCGTGGCACACCTTTAGCGGCAGTACGGCGCTGATGGCGGCCAGCCTGCTGGCCTGGTGTTACGGACTGCGTCATGCGGTGGATGCCGACCATATCGCCGCGATTGATACCGTGACGCGTAAGATGATGCAGCAGGGCAAGCGCCCGTCCGGCGTGGGCGCATGGTTTTCCCTCGGACACTCCACCATCGTGGTGCTGGCCTCCATTGCCATCGCCGCCACCGCCACGGCGTTTCAGAAAAATATGGAATGGTTCCACGAAACCGGCAGCCTGATTGGCACCGCCGTCTCCGCCACCTTCCTGCTGGCGATGGCGCTGGTGAATATGGTGATCCTGCGCGGCGTCTGGCGCAGTTTTCAGGCACTGAAACACGGCAGGCCCGTGCAGGGCGACATCACGCTGCCTGCCCAGGGTGGCGTCATGAACTGGCTGTTCGGCAAAACCTTCCGCCTCGTCAATAAAAGCTGGCAGATGTATCTGGTGGGCTTCCTGTTTGGCCTCGGCTTTGACACGGCCACCGAAATCGGCGTACTGGGGATCTCCGCCGCCAGCGCCTCCAGCGGGATGTCGGTGTGGTCGATCATGATCTTCCCGGCGCTCTTCGCCAGCGGCATGGCGCTGGTGGATACGCTCGATAACCTGCTGATGGTGGGTGCCTATGGCTGGGCGTTTAACAAGCCACAGCGCAAGCTGTACTACAACATGACCATCACCGGCACTTCGGTGGTGGTGGCGCTGTTTATCGGCGGGCTGGAAGCGCTGGGTCTTCTGATGGACAAGTTCGCCCTCAGCGGCGGCGTGTGGGATCTGATTGGCGCGGTGAACGATAACCTGGGCGACGCCGGGTTTGTGGTGGTCGGGCTGTTTGTCGCCTGCTGGCTGATCTCGATGGCGAATTACCGCTGGCGCGGTTATGACGCGCTGGTGGTGCAGTCCTGAACCACGCAGCCCTGTTTTTGCCCGGCGGCGCTACGCTTGCGCGGGCCTACAAGGTTTACCGTTATGGTGTTAAGTAGGCCGGGTAAGCGGAGCGCCACCCGGCATGACGAGGGTTAAGCAGGTAACGATTTCAGCAGCGCGAAGGCCTCCTTCATTCTGTCTTCGCTGACCACAAAGGCGCGCATCTGACCGGCAGTATCGGTGCCGCGTGCTACCATGCCCTGAGCCGAAAGGGCAATCTCCCAGTTCAGATCCTGACGCTGCGTTTCACCTGCGAGATGCAGCGGTAGTTCCGGCGTTTTTACCTTCACCAGCATGGCGGGTAATTTCACCGGGGCGTTGCCGCCGAGCAGGTTTTTCGCCAGGAACATGGCGCTTAACTGAATCGGTTGCAGGAACGGCAGCACCTGGCCGTTAATTTCCGCGCAGTCGCCCAGGGCATAAATGTCCGGCTGGGTGGTTTGCAGGTAGCTGTCTACCTTCACGCCGCGATTGATCTCTGCGCCTGCGCGGTGCGCCAGCGCGGTTTCCGGGCGCAGCCCCGTCGCCGCAATAACCACATCCACTTCCACCCTGCGGTTGTGGTCGAGCGTCGCACAAATGCCGGTTTCGGTTTTGCTCAGGCTCTGCAACTGCGATTTCAGCAGCAGATGCACGCCCATGTCGGTCAGACGATGCTGTAAGCGACTGCTTACTTCTGCCGGCATCAGCGCTGACAGAATGCTGGCCGCGTGGTCAACCAGGGTGACGGATTTTCCCGCCCGGCAGAAGTCCATCGCCAGCTCGGTGCCAATCAGCCCGCCGCCGACAATCATCACCCGCATGGCGTCGCGTAACAGGGTCTCGCTGGCCTGATACTCCTGCTGACTGTTGAGCGTGACCATCAACTCGCGGCCCTCAACCGGCGGCACAAACGCAGATGCCCCCGTCGCCAGCACCAGCTTGTCGTACTGCCAGGTTTTATCTTTCGCGTTCACCACGTGGGCGTCGGCGTCGATATCGGTGACCCAGGTGTACGGAAACAGACGCAGATTAAATTGTTCTGCAAACTCCCCCGCCGTCTGGCGGGTGAGATCGTCGGCGCGCTGATTTTGGCTAATGACGTGGCTTAAATCAGGCTTGTTGTACTCATCCATGCTGTCGGCGGCGATCACCGTCAACGGCACGTTAGCATCCTGTTTGCGGATATTTTTCACCAGTTGGCGGGCGGCAAAGCCCGAGCCGATAATGACGATGCCGTGGCTCATTTTGCCTCCGTTGCCAGTTCATCAAAGACGTCTTTTCCGAGGGAACATTCCGGGCAGAGGAAGTTGTCCGGCACCTCGCTCCACGGTGTACCCGGCGCGACATCCTGCAACGGCTCGCCCAGCTCGGGATCGTAAATCCACTGGCAGACGCTGCACTGCATGCAGGGGCCGAGGTCGGCAGCGGCAGGAGCGGCTTCTGCTACGGCTTCCGGCGCAGCAGCCGCGGCGGGTGCGGTTTCCGGCAGCGGCGCAAGCGCCCACTGGCGGGCAATGTCGCGTCCGTGCTGGCGACAGATTTCCAGCGCGTCGAGATCCGGACGCCATTTCGCCTTCAGGCTCAGGGACATCTCAAAACCGGCATCCTGTAAACGGGTGGAGAGACGGTCTACCGCGCCGCCGCTCCAGCCGTGTGAACCAAAGGCGCTGGCGCGTTTGTTACGGAAGCGCAGGCCGGTCATCTCTTCCACCAGTCCGGCAATTTTCGGCATCATCACGTTATTCATGGTGGAGGTACCCACCAGCACGCCTTTGGAGCGGAAGACGTTGGTCAATACCTCATTCTTATCGCTGCGCGCCACGTTGAAGATTTTCACTGCCACGTTCGGGTCCACTTCGTTGATGCCCTGGGCAATGGCGTCCGCCATCATGCGGGTGTTGTTGGACATGGTGTCGTAGAAGATGGTAATGCGATCTTCCTGATAGTCCGCCGCCCACTTCAGGTACAGCTCGACGATCTGGGTAGGATTTTCACGCCATACCACGCCGTGGGAGGTGGCAATCATATCCACCGGCAGGTTGAAGCCGAGGATCTCGGTGATTTTTGGCGTGACCAGACGGCTGAACGGGGTCAGGATGTTGGCGTAGTAGCGTTGGCACTGTTCGAACAGCTCGGTCTGATCCACTTCGTCGTTGAAAAGACGTTCGTCGCAGTAATGCTGGCCGAAGGCGTCGTTACTGAATAGCACCGCGTCACCGGTCATGTAGGTCATCATGCTGTCCGGCCAGTGCAGCATTGGGGTTTCCACGAAGATCAGCTGTTTGCCGTTGCCGATATCCAGCGTGTCGCCGGTTTTCACAGTGTGGAAGTTCCACTCCGGATGGTGGTGGTGGCCGTTGATGGAGTCAATGGCGTTAGTGGTGCAGTAGATCGGGGTATCCGGAATGTGGGACATCAGCTCGGTCAGCGCTCCGGCATGATCCTCTTCCGCGTGGTTGATGATGATGTAGTCGATGTCATTCAAATCGATTTCGCTGCGCAGGTTCTGCACGAACTCGCGGCTGAATTTGTGATCGACGGTATCGATCAGAACGTTTTTACCTTCACGAATCAGATAGCTGTTGTAGCTGCTGCCGCGCAGCGTTTTGTATTCCGTCCCGTGAAAATCACGTACTTCCCAGTCACGTTGACCCACCCAATGAATGTTATTTTTAACCAGAATAGACATAGCAACCTCAACTTAATACGGCGTTTTCAAATAAGATGACTGTCATATATCAAGTTGCGTGCCAGTTTTTTAACTTATTGAAAATAATGTATTTGTGTTTTGATTCTCCCTAATGGGTAGTCATTTTGACTATCTTAAAAATTGTCAATATGACACTATGTGTTGTCAAAATGACAGTGAGGCAGAGATGAGCTTTTCCGTAGATGTGCTGGCGAAGATCGCCATAGAACTGCAAACCGGTATTGGTCATCAGGACCGCTTTCAGCGGCTGATCTCCACGTTGCGCCACGTGCTGGATTGCGATGCCTCGGCGCTGCTGCGTTACGAAGGGCGGCAGTTTATTCCGCTGGCTATCGACGGTCTGGCGAAGGACGTACTCGGGCGGCGCTTTACCCTGGAGGGTCACCCGCGTCTGGAAACCATCGCCCGCGCGGGTGACGTGGTGCGTTTCCCGGCAGACAGCGATCTGCCCGATCCGTACGACGGCCTGATCCCCGGCCAGGAGAGCCTGAAGGTTCACGCCTGTATCGGCCTGCCGCTGTTTGCCGGGCAGAACCTGATTGGCGCGTTAACCCTCGATGGCATGTCGCCGGATCAGTTCGATACCTTCAGCGACGAAGAGCTACGGCTGATTGCCGCGCTGGCGGCCGGGGCGCTGAACAACGCCCTGCTGATAGAACAGCTGGAGAGCCAGAATATTCTTCCGGGTAGCCCGACGGCGTTTGAGCAGGTGGCGCACACCGAAATGATTGGCCTTTCGCCGGGCATGGCGCAGCTTAAAAAAGAGATTGAGATTGTCGCCGCGTCTGATTTGAACGTGCTGATCTTCGGGGAGACCGGCACCGGTAAAGAGCTGGTGGCGAAAGCGATCCACGAAGCCTCGCCCCGTGCGGTGAACCCGCTGGTGTATCTCAACTGCGCGGCGCTGCCGGAAAGCGTGGCGGAAAGCGAGCTGTTCGGACACGTCAAAGGGGCCTTTACCGGGGCGATCAGCAACCGCAGCGGCAAGTTCGAAATGGCTGATAACGGCACGCTGTTCCTCGATGAAATTGGCGAACTCTCCCTTTCGCTCCAGGCCAAACTGCTGCGGGTGTTGCAGTATGGCGATATTCAACGCGTAGGTGACGATCGCAGCTTACGTGTGGATGTGCGCGTGCTGGCGGCGACGAACCGCGATCTGCGCGAAGAGGTGCTGGCGGGGAATTTCCGCGCCGATCTGTTCCACCGTCTGAGCGTGTTCCCGCTCACGGTGCCGCCGCTGCGCGAGCGGGGCGATGATGTGGTGCTGCTGGCGGGCTTTTTCTGCGAACAGTGTCGGCTCAAAATGGGGCTTTCCCGCGTGGTGCTGAGCCCCGGCGCGAGGACGCACCTGCTGAGCTACGGCTGGCCGGGTAACGTGCGTGAACTGGAACATGCGATTCACCGCGCGGTGGTGCTGGCGCGGGCTACGCGTTCGGGGGATGAAGTGGTGATTCATGCGCGCCATTTCGCGCTGCATGAGGAAACGACGCCGTCCGTGAAGCCGGTGATACCTGAGAGCGTGAACGAAAACCTGCGCGAGGCGACGGATGCGTTCCAGCGTCAGATGATCACCCGCGCCCTGGAGCAGAATAACCGCAGCTGGGCGGCATGCGCGCGGGCGCTGGAGATGGACGTCGCCAACCTTCACAGGCTGGCGAAACGTCTGGGGCTTAAGGGTTAAATAATCCCCGCCTGGTAGAAGTCTTGCAGGTTGATCGCGCCGCACAGCCTGCCGTGCTCGTCCACCACCGGCGCAGCGGTGATTTTGCGCTTCATCAGCACCTCTTTGGCTTCAATGGCGCGGCTGTCGGCATTCAGCGTCAGCCCGCCCCGGGTCATTGCTTCGGATACCCGCGCCTCCAGCTTGCCGCCGCCCACCAGCCAGCGGCGCAGGTCGCCGTCGGTGAAGACGCCCTTCACCTGGCGGTCGTTGTCGCATACCGCAACCAGCCCCAGACCGGTGCGGCTCAGCTCCAGCATGGCGTCCATCACGCTGGTGTCGAGTTTGACCTGAGGAATGGCATCGTCCGTGCGCATCAGGTGGTGAACCTTGTTGAGCAGACGTGCCCCAAGCGCGCCAGCAGGATGGGAACGGGCGAAATCTTCCTCATTAAAACCGCGCGCCTGCATCACCGCCATCGCCAGCGCGTCGCCCATCATCAGCGTGTTGACGGTGCTGGAGGTCGGTGCCAGGTGCATCGGGCAGGCTTCGCGCTCAACGGAAATATCCAGCGTTGCTTTCGCGGCCAGAGCCAGCGGCGAACGGGATACGCCGGTCATCGCTAACAGGGCCACCGATTTTTCTTGCAGGCGAGGGATGATGAGATCCAGCTCTTTGGCTGAACCGGAGTAGGAGATAAACAGCATCACGTCGCGGCTTTCGATCATCCCCAGATCGCCGTGCAGCGCTTCGGCAGGATGCACGAAGAACGCCGGAGTGCCGGTGCTGGCAAGCGTCGCGGCAATCTTCTTGCCGATATGACCGGATTTACCGATACCCGCCACGATCACTTTGCCCTCGCAGTGGATAATGGTGTTGGCTGCACGAACAAAATCCTCACCCAGACGCTCCGGCAGGCGGCTGGCTTCCTGTAGCTCCAGCAGCAGAGTCTGGCGGCCTGCGTTTAACAGAAAATCACTCATTTTTCTCTCCGGTTACGATCACGTCGATGCCCTTCGCTTCCAGCGCTTTTTTAAATGCCGGATCGATACCTGCGTCGGTAATCAGCTTATCGACGCTTTCAAGGCTACAGACAATGTTGGGGCTTTTACGGCCAAACTTCGACGAGTCCGCCATCAAAATCACTTCCCGCGCGGCGTTGCACATCGCTTTGCTGACGCTGAACACCTCGTTGAAGGTGGTCACGCCCGCGTTGAGGTCGATGCCGTCCGTGCCCATAAACAGCTTATCGAAGCTGAAGTGGTCGAAGGCATTCTCCGCCAGCTGCCCGTGAAACGACGCGGATTTTTTACGGAAGGTGCCACCGGGCATCAGGATGGTCTGCTCGCTGTCGAACTCTGACAGGGCATTGACGATGTGCAGGCTGTTGGTCATCACGGTGATGTTATTAAAGCGGCTGAGCAGCGGGATCATCTGCAGGACGGTACTGCCAGCGTCGAGGATGATGGAATCGCCGTCCTGGATAAATTTGACCGCGGCTTCGGCAATCAGCGCTTTCTGGTGCGTATTAATCAGCGTCTTGTGATCGATAGGCGGGTCGGCTTCGTCTTTATTGAGCACCACGCCGCCGTAGGTACGAATGACGGCGCCGGAGTTTTCGAGCAACACCAGGTCCTTGCGTATTGTCGTGCCGGTGGTGTCAAAGTAGTGGGCCAGATCCTCTACCGAGCACTTTCCCTGCTTTTGCAGATGCTCAAGTATGGCCGCCTGCCGCTGACGTGGTTTCATAGGCGCTTCGTTCCTTACGTTGCGAAATGATAATTCCGCAAGTTTATAACTTTCACAACGAAATTATCCATGTTTCAGATTAAGCGCTAATGATAGTGCATTCTGACAGAGTGAATCATGGGGGAAGATCACATCAGGTTGTAATTCATGCAGCAAAATGCCGTTGATCGCCTGGATTTTCACCGGGCGGGCAAAGACGGTCATGCCGCGCATGATGAGGGAATCGCAGACCTTATTGTTTTCATCCAGCGCAACAGCGACGACAACCCGCGGTTTGAAGCGTCCGCCGGAACGCCCGACGCCCACACGGCCTTTCTGGCACAGGGCGTCAAACGCGCGGTTAAACTGATGGATTTGCCAGCCGCCAAACGCCATCTGGCAGATCCAGGCGAGGGCGGCGACGGTGATTAATGCGGTTACCATATCGGCTCCTTAATTGCCGGGTGGCGGCTGCGCCTTACCCGGCCTACGGGGGGTGTAGCCCCGGTAAGTGCAGCGCCACCGGGGATTAAACTCAGAACATCACCTGCCCACCGGTGACGTTAATCGACTGCCCGGTGCAGTACGAGGCTTTCGGGCTGGCGTAAAACAGCAGCATGTTCAGCACGTCCTGATAATCACACCCGCGCTTGAGCGGCACTTTGTCGATGTAGTACTGCTCCACTTCTTCAGTTTTGATGCCGAGCTTGGAGGCGTACTGCGGCAGCAGGGACTGGAACATCGGCGATTTCAACAGGTTACCCAGCATCAGCGAGTGAACGGTGATGCCGTATTCGGCCAGATCCAGCGCCAGAGACTGCGTCAGCCCCACGCCGCCAAACTTCGCCGCGCTGTAGCCGGAGTTGTGCTTGCTGCCCACTTTCCCGGATTTCGAGTTGATCTGAATGATGCGCCCCTGAATACCATCGCGGATCATCAGCCGGGAAAACTCACGGGCGCAGAGGAAATAGCCCACCAGATTCACCTGCAACGAGCGGTCAAAATCCCCCAGTTCGAAATCGCTGATAAAGGCCGCTTTCGCGATCCCCGCGCTGTAGACCAGCAGGTCGATACGCCCAAATATCTCATCTACGCCGCGGGCCAGCGCCATCACGCTCTGCTCGCTGGTGGCGTCGGCACCAAATCCGTACGCCATCCCTTCGCCAAACTCGGTGTTGATGGCGTCCGCCACGCGGGCGGCTTTTTCACTCTGAATGTCCACAACCGCCACGCGGTAACCCTCTGCGGCAAGCCCACGGCAGAGGAACTCGCCTAAGGTTTGTCCCCCACCAATGACAACGGCAACCTGACTCATGTGTTTCTCCTTAATTACGCAACAAATTTTAACGTACAGCCTGGTGTGACAGCCTGCGGAACCGGCCCCTCAACGTGAACCGTGCCGGGATACTCCGCCTGCGGCTGCCCGTCAAAACGCAGGGTGATGTGCCCCAGCTCGCGCAGGTTTTGTTCAGCGACGTCGCCGACGGCGGTCACGGCATAGCGCGCCTCGCCCAGCTCAAGCTGGCTCCCGGCCTTCAGCTCGCCGTTTAGCTCGCCGTGGCAGTGGATAAAGCAAAACTCTTCGATATCCGCAGGCGCCCCTTCGCGGAAGGTGATCAGCATCTGGTCGCTCAGCGCATCGGCCGCGCTCTGGCCGATGCGGGTAATGGTGGTCTGGTAAATCACGGTCATGGCAGGAACCTCTTATTGATAAATAAAGCCGGAGACAAACCAGGCAATCAGCACCGTTGGCGCGCCCGTCAGGAAGCGGCTCACCAGCACGGAGGGGACGCCCACGCGCACGGTGTCCTGACGTGCTTCCGCCAGCGACAGCCCGACGGGGATGAAGTCGCACGCCGCCTGAGCGTTAATGGCGAAAAGGGCTGGCAGAGCGAGGTGCGGGGGAATGTTGCCCAGACCAATCTGTACGCCAATCAGCACGCCGATGACCTGGGCAATCACCGCGCCCGGGCCGAGAAACGGCGACAGCAGCGGGAAGGAGCAGATCAGCGCCAGCGTCACCAGGCCGAGCGGGTGGCTGGCGAGCGGGGCGAGGCCGTGGGCAATCCAGTCGCCGAGGCCGGAGGCCATGATGATACCGATCAGCGCCGAGACGAACGCCATAAACGGCAGAATGGTTTTCAGCACCGTGTCGATGGTGTCGCGCCCGGACTGGAACAGCACCGCCACGGCGGACCCCATCCCCATCCCGACCTTCGCCAGCAGGCCATCGCTCTGCTCGGTGATTTTTTTGCTGGTGTCGTACTCGCGCGGGGCCGCTTTTTGCGGCGCGGATGTGCCATTCACCAGCGTGATGTTGTCCTCCTTCACCCCAGAGACATAAATATCCTCAAGGATGTACTGCGCCAGCGGGCCGGATTTCCCGGTGGAGTGAATATTTACCGTCGGAATGCGGCGCTTCGGATAGATGCCGCAGCGCAGCGTGCCGCCGCAGTCGATCACCGCCACGCCGATTTCCGCTTCCGGCGGTTCGCCTTCCTTGAAGCCGTCGACCGCTTCCCAGCCCGTCAGCTCGTGCAGCCTGTCGACGATCGCCGGGCGCGTGCCTGCGGTGATGTACACAATCTTTTTGCCTTCGGTGGCGTCGAACTCCAGCGGGCCGCCCCAGCCGCCCGTGCCTTTCTCAATGCGGATCCGGTTCATGCTGTGGCTCCTGAAAGATGGACTTTCTGTTCAAGCTGGATGCCCATTTTTTTCTCAAAAATGGCGGTGGTGAGATCCGTCACCCAGCCGCGGAAGAAGTTGGTGACCAGACCGACCAGCAGGTAGCTCACCGCCAGCGGGCCGAGCGGCAGGCCAAGCGTGGTAAGGCCGCTGGCGATCCCGAGATAAACGAACAGCTCGCCGGGGTTGATGTGCGGGAACAGGCCGTTCATGGAATGGCAGCTGTAGGAGGCGGCGGCGTAATAGCTCGGCTTGTACTTCTCTGGCATAAAGCGGCCGAGGCTTAAGGTCATCGGGTTGCAGAACACAAAGGTGCCGATGAAGGGCAGGATCAGGTAGCGGGACAGCGGGTTTCCGGCGCAGCGCTGGGCGAAGCGTTCAATACGCTGCTGGCCGATAAAGTTAATCAGCGCGTTCATGATCACCAGCAGGCTGATCAGCAGGGGCAGGATCCCGGTCACCATGCCGGTGAATACCTCGCCGCCTTTCTGAAAAAGCCCGATGAACCACTCGGCGCCGTGGGTGATGGTTTCTATCATTCTTCTCTCCTGTAGGGCGTTTGTTTTTGTCTGTTCGGGGCTAATAATAATCAAATTGAAAGCTTTTAAAGTGTTAATTAGATCTCACAATGAAAGAAAAATGGATTAATTTGAAAGATAATTGGTGGGGCGAATGATTTTCGATGGAAAAAAGCGCGGATTTGCGTTGGGGAGGTGTGTACCGCTTCCTTGAGGTGTTGCGGATGCTTTACCATACTGGGTTCTTACCGAACTCGTTAAATGGATGCCACATGTTCAAGCGTCGTTATGCAGCGCTGTTACCTGCGCTTATTCTCCTGTCCGCCTGTAGTAGCAAACCCAGGACTGAAGCTGTTCAACAAACGTCGGGCGCGCCTTCCGGCGGGTTCCTGCTTGAGCCGCAGCACAATATGATGCAGATGGGCGGCGACTTCGCGAATAACCCTGCGGCCGAACAGTTCATCGATAAAATGGTGAGCAAGCACGGTTTTGATCGCCAGCAGCTGCATGCCATTTTGTCTCAGGCGAAGCGTCTGGACTACGTGCTGCGCCTGATGGACAGGCAGGCGCCGACGGCCCAGGTGCCGACCGGGCCAAACGGGGCGTGGCTGCGCTATCGCAAACAGTTTATTACCCCGGACAACGTGCAAAATGGCGTGGTGTTCTGGAATCAGTATGAAGACGCCCTGAACCGCGCGTGGCAGGTCTATGGCGTGCCGCCGGAGATCATCGTCGGTATTATTGGGGTTGAGACCCGCTGGGGACGCATTATGGGTAAAACCCGCATCCTCGATGCGCTGGCGACGCTCTCCTTCAACTACCCGCGCCGCGCCGAGTATTTCTCCTCTGAACTGGAAACCTTCCTGCTGATGGCGCGAGACGAACAGGACGATCCGTTAGATCTGAAAGGGTCATTCGCCGGTGCGATGGGCTACGGCCAGTTTATGCCGTCCTCCTATAAGCAGTACGCGGTAGATTTTAACGGGGATGGTCACATCAACCTGTGGGATCCCGAAGACGCCATTGGCAGCGTGGCCAACTACTTCAAAGCGCACGGCTGGACGCCGGGCGGCCAGGTGGCGGTGCAGGCAAACGGCGAGGCGTTTGGTCTGGAAAACGGATTTAAAACCAAATACAGCGTGGCGCAGCTTGCAGCGGCAGGCTTAACGCCGTCGCAGCCGCTGGGCAATGTTGACCAGGTGAGTCTGCTGCGCCTGGATGTCGGAACCGGTTATCAGTACTGGTTCGGACTGCCGAACTTCTACACCATTACCCGCTACAACCACAGCACGCACTATGCGATGGCGGTGTGGCAGCTGGGGCTGGCGGTGTCTCAGGCGCGTGTGCCGGCAGCGTCACCGTTTAGCCAGTAAGTCCCCTTATGCCTCCCTCTCCCTGTGGGAGAGGGCTGGGGTGAGGGCACCCGCCCGCACCTGTTTCCCGCAGAAACATTTCGCCACATTCCCATTTCACTCCCGCCGTTTACATCTTAATCGTCTTTCATTATTGTTATGTTATAACATAATTTTTAATTGAGATGTCCATGTCCCTGTTTTCTCTCTCATCCCCGGTTCGTCTGCTGCTGGCGCTGATGCTCATTCTGTTTCTCGGCCTGGCCGTGCGCTGGGCGGTGGCGTTGCCATGATCGTGATGAACGACCTGGTGGCGGGTTACGATCGCCAGCCCGTTACGCGCGCACTGTCCGGCGTGATTGAACGCGGGAGCATGACCGCCATCGTCGGGGCCAACGGCTGCGGCAAATCCACGCTGCTGAAAACGCTCGCTGGCTTTCTTCCGCCCGTCAGCGGTACGTTTCGCTGGCAGGGGAGACGTCCGGTGGTGGGCTGGCTGGCGCAGCGTCACGCGCTGGAGGCGCAATTTCCTCTGACCGTGCAGGACGTGGTGAGCATGGGCTGCTGGCCAGAAATCTCGCTATTTGCCAGTTTTCGTCGGGATACCCGCATGCGCATTGCCGGCGCGCTTGAGCGCGTGGGGCTGGCGTCCATGGCGTTATCCACCATCGATGAACTCTCCGGCGGGCAATTCCAGCGCATGCTGTTTGCCCGCGTTTTAGTGCAGCAGGCACCGCTGGTGATGCTGGACGAACCCTTTACCGGCGTCGATGAAGCGACCTGCAACGTGCTGATGGATCTGATGCTGGAGATGTATATGCAGGGGCAGACCCTGCTGGCGGTTCTGCATGACAGCGAGCGCGTAGCACGTCACTTCCCGCAGACGTTACGTCTGGACGCTGATAGTCCCCAATGGAAAACCGAGCGGGTGAGGGTGGCATGATCTGGCATACATTCTTCCAGCCGTTTATTGAGTACGGCTTTATGCGCCGTGCACTGGTGGTTTGCCTGGCGCTCTCCGTCAGCACCACGGCGCTGGGGGTATTCCTTCAGCTGCGTCGGATGAGCCTGATGGGGGACGCCCTTTCTCATGCCATTTTGCCGGGTGTCGCGGTGGGCTATCTGCTCAGCGGTATGTCGCTGCTGGCAATGACTGTCGGCGGGTTTATTGCCGGGATCGCCGTTGCGCTGGTGGCCGGGCTGGTCAGCCGCCGCACGCCCCTTAAAGAGGATGCCAGCTTCGCGGGGTTTTACCTGGGTTCCCTGGCGCTGGGCGTCACGCTGGTGTCGCTGCGCGGTTCAAATGTCGATCTGCTTCATCTTCTGTTTGGCTCCATTCTCGCCGTGGATAGCGCGTCAGCCCTGTTCGTGACGGGCGTTTGCATGTTCACGCTCCTCACGCTGGCGATGTTTTATCGTGGGCTGGTCAGCGAAGCGTTCGATACCGCGTGGTTGCAGGTGAACGCGCGCTGGCTGCCCGGGATGTTACACGGTCTGTTTCTGGCGCTGCTGGTGCTCAACCTGGTGGCCGGTTTTCAGGTGCTCGGCACGTTGATGGCCGTCGGGCTGATGATGTTACCCGCCGTGGCGGCACGCTGCTGGGTGCGCACCCTGCCAGGGTTACTTCTGATGGCGGGTATCAGCGGTATTTTTTGCGCGTGGCTGGGCTTAAGCCTTTCCTGGGCAGTGAGTCTGCCCGCCGGGCCCTCCATTGTGCTGACCGCCAGCGCATTGTTCTTTATTTCCGTTTTATTTGGCACGCGCAGCAGGCTGGCGGATAGCCTGCGGGCGCTTTTTTAACGCAAGGGGAAACGATGAAACGTACAGGGTTAGCCGTGGCGCTCGCGCTCGGCATGATGACGCACGGCGTAATGGCGAAAACGCTTAATGTGGTGACCAGCTTTTCCATCCTGGGAGACATCACGCAGCAGGTTGGCGGCGATCGTGTGAAGGTGACGACGCTGGTGGGGCCGGACGGTGATCCCCATACTTTCGAACCCTCGCCCAAAGACAGCGCGGCGCTGAGTAAAGCCGACGTGGTGGTAGTCAATGGGCTGGGGCTGGAAGGCTGGCTCGATCGTCTGGTGAAAGCCTCCGGATTCAAAGGCCAGCTGGTGGTTGCTTCGGACGGCGTGAAAACGCACACGCTGGAAGAGGACGGTAAAACCGTGACCGATCCGCACGCGTGGAACAGCGCGGCGAACGGCGCGCTGTATGCGCAAAATATTCTCTCTGGGCTGGTGAAGGCCGATCCTGAAGATACGGCGGCGCTTGAAGCTACCGGTAAACCCTATATTGCGCATCTCTCTCAGCTGGACGGTTGGGCTAAAAAGCGTTTCAGCGACATCCCACAGGCGAAGCGCAAAGTGCTGACCAGCCACGACGCTTTCGGCTATTTCAGCCGCGCCTACGGCGTGACGTTTATGGCGCCGCAGGGGCTGTCGTCTGAGAGTGAAGCCAGCGCGGCGCAGGTAGCGGAGATCATCAATCAGATTAAAGCTGACGGCGTGAAAACCTGGTTTATGGAAAACCAGCTTGATCCGCGCCTGGTGAAGCAGATTGCGACCGCCACGGGCGCCCAGCCGGGCGGTGAACTTTACCCGGAAGCGCTGTCCGCGAAGGGCGGCGTGGCGGACACCTACGTCAAGGCGTTTCGCCACAATGTGGATACCCTCGCTAACAGCATGAAATAAGCGTCTCTCTGGCCGGTGCGCCCGCATCGGCTTTTTTCTGAAGCCCCCTCGTAAAACCCGACGCGCATCCCCATATTTGATGAGAAAGTGCTATCTTGTGCTGCATGTTTTTCTAAGGCCTGGAGCGAGAATGACTGACCATGAATTGATGCAGCTAAGCGAAGTGGTGGGGCTGGCGCTGAAACAGCGCGGCGCGACTCTCACGACCGCAGAATCCTGCACCGGCGGCTGGGTGGCGAAAGCAATTACCGATATTGCTGGCAGTTCCGCCTGGTTTGAACGCGGCTTTGTGACCTACAGTAACGAGGCTAAAGCGCAGATGATTGGCGTGCGTGAAGCCACGCTTGAGCAGCATGGCGCGGTCAGCGAGCCGGTGGTGATCGAAATGGCGATTGGCGCGCTGAAAGAGGCGCGCGCAGATTACGCTATCTCCATCAGCGGTATCGCGGGGCCGGACGGCGGCAGCGACGTGAAGCCTGTCGGCACCGTCTGGTTTGGCTTTGCCACCTCAAAAGGTGAAGGGATCACCCGCCGGGAATGCTTCAGCGGCGATCGCGAAAGCGTGCGTCGTCAGGCAACGGAATACGCGTTAAAAACGCTCTGGCAACAATTTCTACAAAATACTTGATACTGTATGACTATACAGTATAATTGCCTCAACAGAACAGAAGTCCATGGTGAAGCGCAGTTGCTTCTCCCGGCATGACAGGAGTAATAATGGCTATCGACGAAAACAAACAGAAAGCGTTGGCGGCAGCACTGGGCCAGATCGAAAAGCAATTCGGTAAAGGCTCCATCATGCGCCTGGGTGAAGACCGTTCCATGGACGTGGAAACTATCTCCACTGGTTCGCTTTCTCTTGATATCGCACTGGGCGCTGGCGGTTTGCCGATGGGCCGTATCGTAGAAATCTACGGTCCGGAATCCTCGGGTAAAACCACCCTGACGTTGCAGGTTGTTGCGGCGGCACAGCGCGAAGGTAAAACCTGTGCGTTTATCGATGCCGAGCACGCGCTGGACCCGGTCTATGCCCGTAAACTGGGCGTTGATATCGACAACCTGCTGTGCTCACAGCCGGACACCGGCGAGCAGGCCCTGGAAATTTGTGACGCGCTGGCGCGCTCAGGTGCGGTTGACGTGATCATCGTCGACTCCGTTGCGGCGCTGACGCCAAAAGCAGAAATTGAAGGTGAAATCGGTGACTCTCACATGGGCCTCGCGGCACGTATGATGAGCCAGGCGATGCGTAAGCTGGCGGGTAACCTGAAGCAGTCCAATACGCTGCTGATCTTCATCAACCAGATCCGTATGAAAATTGGTGTAATGTTCGGTAACCCGGAAACCACCACCGGCGGTAACGCTCTGAAATTCTACGCTTCTGTCCGTCTGGATATCCGCCGTATCGGCGCGGTGAAAGAAGGGGATAACGTCGTCGGTAGCGAAACCCGCGTGAAGGTTGTGAAGAACAAAATCGCAGCACCGTTCAAACAGGCTGAATTCCAGATCCTCTACGGCGAAGGTATCAACTTCCTCGGCGAGCTGGTTGACCTGGGCGTGAAAGAGAAGCTGATTGAAAAAGCGGGCGCATGGTACAGCTACAACGGTGACAAGATTGGTCAGGGTAAAGCGAATGCTATCTCCTGGCTGAAAGAGAACCCGGCGGCGGCGAAAGAGATTGAGAAGAAGGTGCGTGAACTCCTGCTGAGCAACCAGGACTCTAAACCTGATTTCGTGGTCGACGGCGCGGATGCTGAAGAAACCAACGAAGATTTTTAATCCTCTCGGATAAAAATGAAGGGCTGCTGATGCGGCCCTTTTTGCATTTCTGAATCGACAGGTTTTTTATGAGTGAACCGACATCACGCCGACCAGCCTACTCACGCTTGCTGGATCGGGCCGTGCGTATTCTTGCCGTGCGTGACCATAGCGAACAGGAGCTGCGGCGGAAACTGTCAGCGCCCGTCATGAGCAAAAACGGTCCGGAAGACATTGATGCCACCGCGGAAGATTATGACCGTGTGGTTGCCTGGTGCTACGAGCATCACTATCTGGATGACGGCCGTTTTGCCGCTCGCTTTCTTGCCAGCCGTGGTCGTAAAGGCTATGGGCCAGCGCGTATCCGCCAGGAGCTGAACCAGAAAGGTGTAGCCCGTGAATCGATTGAAAAAGCCATGCGCGAAAGTGAAATCGACTGGTGCGAACTGGCGCGTGAGCAGGCGGTACGAAAGTACGGTGAGCCGCTGCCGCGTGAATTTTCAGAAAAAGTTAAAATCCAGCGCTTTTTGCTCTACCGCGGCTTCCTGATGGAAGATATTCAGGATATCTGGCGTAATTTTACCGATTGAACGCATGCGGGATTTTACTTCCCACTAAAGAAAACTTATCTTATTCCCACTTTTTCCAGTAGCTGGTCCGTCCAACTGTTTACAGATACAGATCTGCTGCGACATTTCGTTAGCTTGATTTCAGGATAATTATGAGCAAGAGCACCGCTGAGATCCGTCAGGCGTTTCTCGATTTTTTCCATAGTAAGGGACACCAGGTTGTTGCCAGCAGCTCCCTGGTACCGAACAATGACCCGACTCTGCTGTTTACCAACGCCGGGATGAACCAGTTCAAGGATGTGTTCCTTGGTCTCGACAAGCGTAATTATTCCCGCGCCACAACCTCACAGCGTTGCGTGCGTGCGGGCGGTAAACACAACGATCTGGAAAACGTCGGTTACACCGCGCGCCACCACACTTTCTTCGAAATGCTGGGTAACTTCAGCTTCGGCGACTACTTCAAACACGACGCCATTCAATATGCGTGGGAACTGCTGACCGGTGAAAACTGGTTTAATCTGCCGAAAGAGCGTCTGTGGGTGACCGTGTATGAGACCGATGACGAAGCGTTCGACATCTGGGAAAAAGAAGTGGGTATCCCTCGCGAACGTATCATCCGTATCGGTGACAACAAAGGCGCGCCTTACGCGTCTGATAACTTCTGGCAGATGGGCGACACTGGCCCTTGCGGTCCGTGCACCGAGATCTTCTACGATCATGGCGACCACATCTGGGGCGGCCCTCCGGGAAGCGCGGAAGAAGATGGCGATCGCTACATTGAGATCTGGAACATCGTCTTCATGCAGTTCAACCGTCAGGCCGACGGCACCATGGAGCCGCTGCCAAAACCGTCCGTAGATACCGGTATGGGTCTTGAGCGTATCGCGGCCGTTCTGCAACACGTTAACTCCAACTATGAGATTGACCTGTTCAGCACCCTGATCAAAGCCGTTGCCGAAGTGACGGGCGCAACCGATCTGAACAACAAATCACTGCGCGTTATCGCAGACCATATTCGTTCCTGTGCGTTCCTGATTGCTGACGGCGTTATCCCGTCGAATGAAAACCGTGGCTATGTGCTGCGTCGTATCATTCGTCGTGCGATCCGTCATGGCAACATGCTGGGCGCGAAGGACACCTTCTTCTATAAACTCGTTGGGCCACTGATTGGCGTGATGGGCTCTGCCGGTGACGAGCTGAAACGCCAGCAGGCGCAGGTTGAACAGGTTCTGAAAACCGAAGAAGAGCAGTTTGCCCGTACGCTGGAGCGCGGACTGGCGCTGCTGGACGACGAGCTGGCGAAACTCAAGGGCGACACGCTGGATGGCGAAACCGCTTTCCGCCTGTACGACACCTACGGCTTCCCGGTTGACCTGACGGCGGACGTTTGCCGCGAGCGCAACATCAAAGTTGACGAAGCAGGCTTTGAAGCCGCAATGGAAGAGCAGCGTCGTCGTGCGCGTGAATCCAGCGGTTTTGGCGCGGACTACAACGCGATGATTCGCGTTGATAGCGCGTCTGAATTTAAAGGCTACGAAGAGCTGGCTCTGACCAGCAACGTGACCGCGCTGTTTGTTGACGGTAAAGCCGTAGACAGCATTAGCGCAGGTCAGGACGCGGTTGTTATTCTGGATAAAACACCGTTCTATGCGGAATCCGGCGGCCAGGTTGGCGATAAAGGCGAACTGAAAGGCAATGGCTTCAGCTTCAGCGTAAGCGATACCCAGAAATACGGTCAGGCAATTGGTCACCAGGGCAAACTGGTTTCCGGTTCTCTGAAAGTGGGCGAGGGCGTTCAGGCCAACGTTGACGAAGCTCGCCGCGCGCGCATCCGTCTGAACCACTCGGCAACCCACCTGATGCACGCAGCCCTGCGCGAAGTGCTGGGTACGCACGTTGCACAGAAAGGTTCTCTGGTTAACGACAAAGTGCTGCGTTTCGACTTCTCGCATTTTGAAGCGATGAAGCCGTCTGAAATTCGTGCGGTGGAAGACCTGGTGAATGCCCAGATCCGCCGTAACCTGCCAATCGAAACTCACATCATGGATCTTGAGGCAGCGAAGAAGAAAGGTGCGATGGCGCTGTTTGGCGAGAAATATGACGACCGCGTTCGCGTGCTGAGCATGGGCGACTTCTCTACCGAACTGTGTGGCGGTACTCACGCATCCCGCACCGGTGACATCGGCTTGTTCCGCATCGTTTCCGAGTCGGGTACGGCGGCAGGCGTGCGTCGTATTGAGGCGGTGACCGGGGAAGGTGCAATTGCCAGCCTGCATGCGCAGAGCGACCAGCTGCACGAGATCGCGCAGCTGCTGAAAGGCGATAGCCAGAACCTGGGCGAGAAAGTGCGTGTCGCGCTGGATCGTACCCGTCAGCTGGAAAAAGAACTCCAGCAGCTGAAAGAACAGGCTGCGGCGCAGGAGAGCGCAAACCTCTCCAGCAAAGCGGTAGACATTAAGGGCGTCAAACTGCTGGTCAGTGACCTGGCGGGCGTTGAGCCTAAGATGCTGCGTACCATGGTCGACGATCTGAAGAACCAGCTTGGTTCGACGGTTATCGTGCTGGCAACGGTCGCAGAGGGTAAGGTTTCTCTGATTGCGGGCGTCTCTAAGGATGTGACGGATCGTGTCAAAGCAGGGGAACTGATTGGCATGGTCGCCCAGCAGGTGGGTGGCAAAGGTGGCGGTCGTCCGGACATGGCGCAAGCCGGTGGTACGGATGCGGCGGCACTTCCCGCGGCATTAGCCAGCGTTGAAAGCTGGGTAAGCGCGAAACTGTAATAACTACAAAGCACAAGCAGACGCCATAGCGGTAACGTTATGGCGTCTTGCTCACTGCGCTATCGATAACGATAAAGTCAGGTTGAGTTTGTGTATATCGGCTAAACTTACGTTTAACAGAATGTGATGCCGTGACTGCTTACACTTTACGTGTTTGTCATCGCTTACTTTTTGGCGTTATATGATGGATAATGCCGGGATACAAGAGACCCGACTCTTTTAATCTTTCAAGGAGCAAAGAATGCTGATTCTGACTCGTCGAGTTGGTGAGACCCTCATGATTGGGGATGAGGTCACCGTGACAGTTTTAGGGGTAAAGGGTAACCAGGTACGTATTGGTGTTAACGCTCCTAAAGAAGTATCTGTCCACCGTGAAGAGATCTACCAGCGTATCCAGGCTGAAAAATCCCAGCAGTCCAGTTACTGATATTGTCGCGTCTCGCTGTCGGGCGAGACGCAACCCTCCCGCTATTTTTCCTGCATAAAGTTACCGTTCTATTTCAAACGCTTCGTTTTTGACCACTCTCATAATCTTATCTCATCCAAATGACGCGCTTCTCTCAACACAATTCTGTGAAGATGCCTGCAAAATCCGCTTATAAAACACTCTCTTTGCGGCTTTTACATGCGAATTGCGTGCGAATTGTGCAAACGAAAAAAGCATGTGGAAAATTGTTTGACTTATAAGTCCCAGAAAGTAATATATGCGCCACGCAGCGACGAGAAGCTCTTAACGAGTTGCTCAAAGCACTCGAAAGAGGCGTTGTGTGGTGAGGTGGCCGAGAGGCTGAAGGCGCTCCCCTGCTAAGGGAGTATGCGGTCAAAAGCTGCATCCGGGGTTCGAATCCCCGCCTCACCGCCATTTTGCATCCGTAGCTCAGCTGGATAGAGTACTCGGCTACGAACCGAGCGGTCGGAGGTTCGAATCCTCCCGGATGCACCATCTATTACTTCATATTGCTTTCGAAGTGATATGAATATCGAGCAGTACAGTAGTAAATCCCGATGCATCCGTAGCTCAGCTGGATAGAGTACTCGGCTACGAACCGAGCGGTCGGAGGTTCGAATCCTCCCGGATGCACCATTTTTTACTTCATATTGCTTTTGAAGTGATATGAGTATCGAGAAGTACAGCAGTAAATCCCGATGCATCCGTAGCTCAGCTGGATAGAGTACTCGGCTACGAACCGAGCGGTCGGAGGTTCGAATCCTCCCGGATGCACCATCTCTTCTTGTGATCCCCTTCGATGTTTAGTTCTTAATCACTCTCATTGTTATCACTTCGCAATCAGCGACAAAAATCCCCTTTTACGATAAAGTAATGCTTTGTTAATCGTTTAGCGAGAGCACGATGTACGCACAGTATGACGGTTTGATCTTCGACATGGACGGCACCCTCCTGGATACCGAACCCACGCATCGTCAGGCCTGGACCGAAGTCCTGGGCCGTTACGGTATGCGCTTCGATTTACAGGCGATGATTGCCCTCAACGGATCGCCCACCTGGCGTATCGCACAGGCCGTGATTGAGCTGAATCAGGCCGATCTCGACCCGCACCAGCTCGCGCATGAAAAAACCGACGCGGTAAAAGCCATACTGTTAGACACCGTGCAGCCTTTACCACTCATTGACGTCGTCAAGGAGTGGCACGGGCGTCGTCCTATGTCTGTCGGTACGGGCAGCGAGAGCGCGATTGCTGAAGCGCTACTCAAACACCTTGGCCTGCGCCACTATTTTTCTGCCGTCGTTGCCGCCGATCATGTTAAACATCACAAACCCGCACCGGATACCTTCCTGCGCTGTGCAGAATTAATGGGTGTACCACCTGCAAAATGCGTGGTGTTTGAAGATGCTGATTTTGGCATTCAGGCCGCGCGTGATGCCGGAATGGCGGCGGTGGACGTTCGCTTACTGTGAGTGACGCGCTGTCACTCGCTTCATTATTCGCCAGCAGTTTTTTAAGCTCCACCCTCTTACCGGGGAATTCGGAAGTGGTGCTGGTGGCGATGCTGTTGTCCGGCGTGAGTCAGCCCTGGTTGCTGGTCTTAATAGCAACAATGGGTAATAGCCTTGGAGGGCTGACTAACGTTATTCTTGGACGTTTCTTTCCGCTACGCGAAAAATCTCGCTGGCAGGAAAAGGCAGTGGGCTGGCTAAAACGCTATGGCGCTGCCACGCTGTTATTAAGCTGGATGCCTGTAATAGGCGATTTACTGTGTCTGCTGGCGGGATGGATGCGCATCTCCTGGGGACCAGTGCTCTTTTTTTTGTGCCTTGGCAAGGCGTTACGCTATGTTTTACTGGCATGGGTAACACTACAGGGTATGACGTGGTGGCACTAATTGGTGGAATGAATTCGCGACCTTCAATCGTCAACCATTACAATTATGCTGAGTGACAATTTTTTGACAGGCGGGAGGTCAAATTGATCCCGGACGTATCACAGGCGCTGGCCTGGCTGGAAAATCACCCTCAGGCACTGAAGGGGATTCAGCGTGGGCTTGAGCGCGAAACGCTGCGCGTAAATGCGGATGGTAGCTTAGCGACTACGGGACACCCGAAGGCGTTAGGCTCGGCGCTGACACATAAATGGATCACAACCGATTTCGCCGAAGCGCTGCTGGAGTTCATTACGCCAGTAGACGGTGATATTGATCATATGCTGACGATCATGCGCGACGTGCATCGCTTCACCGCCCGCAACCTCGGCGACGAGCGTATGTGGCCGCTCAGCATGCCGTGCTATATCGAGCAGGGGCAGGATATCGAGCTGGCTCAGTACGGCACCTCGAATATTGGACGGCTGAAAACGCTGTATCGCGAAGGACTGAAAAACCGCTACGGCGCACTGATGCAGACGATCTCTGGCGTGCACTACAATTTCTCTCTGCCGATGGCGTTCTGGCAGGCGAAGTGCGGTGAAACGGATAAAGAAGCGATCTCCGCGGGCTACTTCCGCCTGATCCGCAACTACTACCGTTTTGGCTGGGTTATTCCGTATCTGTTCGGCGCGTCCCCGGCTATCTGTTCATCGTTCCTGCAAGGGAAACCGACCACGCTGCCGTTCGAGAAAACCGAGTGTGGCATGTACTATCTGCCGTACGCGACCTCGCTGCGCCTGAGCGACCTTGGCTATACCAATAAGTCGCAAAGCAATCTCGGAATTACGTTTAACGATCTGCACGAATATGTGGCAGGCTTGAAGCGGGCGATAAAAACCCCGTCGGAAGAGTACGAAAAAATCGGCCTCGAAAAAGACGGCAAGCGCCTGCAAATTAACACCAACGTATTGCAGATTGAAAATGAACTGTATGCGCCGATTCGTCCGAAGCGCGTGACGCGCAGCGGTGAAACGCCGTCTGATGCGCTACAGCGCGGCGGGATCGAATACATTGAAGTGCGCTCGCTGGATATCAACCCGTTCTCACCGATTGGCGTTGACGAGCAGCAGGTTCGCTTCCTTGACCTGTTTATGGTCTGGTGCGTACTGGCGGATGCGCCGGAAATGAGTTCCGACGAACTGCTGTGTACTCGTACCAACTGGAATCGCGTGATTCTGGAAGGGCGCAAGCCGGGTCTGACGTTAGGTATTGGCTGTGAAACGGCCCAGTTCCCACTGTCTAAGGTAGGGAAGGATCTGTTCCATGACCTGAAGCGCGTAGCCCAGACGCTGGATAGCGTGTACGGCGGCGAAGCTTACCAGAAGGTCTGCGACGAACTGGTTGAAAGCTTCGATAACCCGGAACTGACATTCTCAGCACGTATTCTGCGTTCTATGATTGAACAGGGAATTGGTGGCACAGGGCGTTCACTCTCAGCGGAGTACCGTGAGATGCTGATGCAGGAGCCGTTAGAGATCCTGAGCGAAGCGGATTTTGTGGCAGAGCGCGATGCGTCCGTTGTGCGTCAGAAAGAGGTCGAAGCGGCGGATACGGAGTCGTTTGAGGCGTTTCTGGCGAAGCAGGCCTGAACCAAAAGAAAAAGGCCACATCGCTGTGGCCAAAATATACATCTCTGAATTCAGGGATGATGATAACAAATGCGCGTCTTTCATATACTCAGACGCGCATTCTGTAGAAGAGTTCAGTTTATTTTAAAAAAAAATCACTATCGGAGGTGACGTATGCCGTTATTAGATAGCTTTACTGTCGACCATACCCGTATGGAAGCACCAGCAGTCCGCGTGGCGAAGACCATGAACACGCCGCACGGCGACACGATCACCGTTTTCGACCTGCGCTTCTGCGTGCCGAATAAAGAAGTGATGCCAGAGAAAGGCATTCACACGCTGGAACACCTTTTCGCCGGATTCATGCGCGACCACCTGAACGGCAACGGCGTGGAGATCATCGATATCTCTCCGATGGGCTGCCGCACCGGTTTCTACATGAGCCTGATTGGTCAGCCTGAAGAGAAACGCGTCGCGGATGCGTGGAAAGCGGCCATGGAAGACGTGCTGAAGGTGAAAGAGCAGAACCAGATCCCAGAGCTGAACGTTTACCAGTGTGGCACTTACCAGATGCACTCTCTGGAAGAAGCTCAGGAGATTGCCCGCCATATCATCGAACGTGATGTTCGTGTAAACAGCAACGACGAGCTGGCCCTGCCAAAAGAAAAACTTCAGGAACTGCACATTTAGTATTGTGCCTGTGGATGCCCGGTGGCGCTTCGCTGACCGGGCCTACAATACTGATGACGACAACCACGGCCAGCTCCGCGTTGGCGACGCCGGTATCGCGATCGTTTTGCGGATGCACGCTGATACAGACGTCGCTGCGGCGGCTGAAGTGGTGGCAGAAATATTCGATCTGGTCGAGATAGACGTTCGGCGTGCTCACTTCGACGTAAGTCTGTCGAGAGCCAGCGCGTGGCGCGGGTGTGTTCAGCATGGTACGCTCCTGTTGTCATTTCACTCTCGTGAATCAATTTCAGGCGCGCTGCTTTATCGGAACTGACAATCGCTGTCGCGTTTTGGACACGGTGCGGTGTTTTGCCGGATGGCGGCTACGCCTTATCCGGCCTACGTTCGTAGGCCCGGTAAGCGTAGCGCCACCGGGCAACCCGTGCACAGGGCTAGTGCGCTCCACCGCCCCCGCTACCGGCACCAAACGGTGGTTTGGCAAACCACACCAGCCCCAGCAGGACGATGAAGATCCCCGCCGATATCCAGAAAATCTCGTTTGCCGAGATAATCAGCCCCTGGTTGGTGATCTGCTGGGCAAGCCAGCCGGACGCCTGCTGCTCCGTCATCCCCATCCCCTCAAGCTGGCTATACATCTGCTGAGCGTTAGGGTTGAACGGGTTCACCGCTTCGGTCAACTGGGCGTGGTGCATCGCTTCCCGGTTGGTCCACAGCGTGGTGGTGATCGATGTCCCGATGGAGCCCGCCAGCGTACGGGTGAAGTTCGACAGGCTCGATGCCGCCGCCATCCGCTCAGGCGGCAAGCCCGAAAGCGTAATGGTGGTCAGTGGCATAAAGAAGCACGCCACAGCAAAGCCCTGAATAAACTGCGGCCACGCGGAGGCGCCAAAGTCCATTCCCGGTTCAAACGTATACGCGCGCCAGTAGAAGCAAACGGCGTACATGATGAAGCTGAACGTCACCAGCCTGCGCATGTCGAGCTTATGGGCGAAACGGCCAATAATCGGCGACAGCAGAACCGGAATTAACCCCACCGGCGCGGAGGCCAGCCCCGCCCAGGTTGCGGTATAGCCGTACACCTCCTGCAACAGCTGCGGCAGCAGAACAATCGCGCCGAAGTAGAGCATATAGGCGAGGCTGATACAGAGGCAGCCGATGGTGAAGTTTCGCGATTTAAACAGCGAGAGGTCGACTATCGGATTTTCGTCCGTCAGCTCCCAGACAATCAGGAAGCTAATGGCAACCACGGCGACCACCGTCAGCACGATGATTTCCGTAGAGGCGAACCAGTCCAGCTCTTTGCCGCGGTCGAGCATGATTTGCAGGCTGCCGATGCCGACAACCAGCAGTGCCAGCCCGATGCCGTCGATCCGCCGCTGTTCGGTCCGCGTTTCGCGACCACGCAGAGACTGTAGCGTCATCAGCACCACCAGCGCACCGATGGGTACGTTGATGAAGAAGATCCAGCCCCAGTGATAGTTATCGCTGATATAGCCGCCGAGGATTGGCCCGCAAATTGGGGCGACAATCACCGTCATCGACCACAGCGCGAGCGCGATGGAGCGCTTGGCGGGCGGATAGTTGTTCAGCAGTAAACTCTGCGACAGCGGAATCAACGGCCCGGCGACAATCCCCTGGATGACGCGGAAGAAAATCAGCATCGTCAGGCTGCTGGACATGCCGCAGGCCCAGGAGGCCAGCACGAACAGGATCGTCGACCAGAGGAACAGCTTCACTTCACCGACGCGCTTCGCCAGCCAGCCGGTGATGGGAATAGAGATGGCGTTCGCCACCCCGAATGAGGTAATGACCCAGGTCCCCTGGCTCAGCGATGAGCCAAGGTTCCCGGCGATCGTAGGGATCGCCACGTTTGCGATGGTGGAGTCCAGCACCTGCATGAATGTCGCCAGCGACAGCGCAATGGTCATAATGACCAGCTGCGCCCCCTCAAGCGGTTTTTGCGGCTTTTGCTGTTGCATAACGCTCACCTTCGGCTTAACCGGCGTTTGCCTTCACGATGTCATCGATCAGCTTATTGACCGGATCGAGGCTAATTTCACGGGCGTTACTTTCATAAGCTGGCGTGCTGCGCACCTGGCTTGCGAGGATCTGACCGTCGCGGTTGGCGGTATCGACCGTCACCAGCGTGGAAAGGCCAATTCGCAGCGGATGGTCTGCCAGCTGCTTAGGATCCAGCTCGATACGTACAGGCAAGCGCTGTACCACTTTGATCCAGTTGCCGGTGGCGTTCTGTGCAGGCAGCAGGCTGAACGCGCTGCCGGTCCCCATGTCCAGACCGACCACTTTACCGGTGTACTTCACGTCATCACCGTAGATATCGCTGACCACGGTTGCGGTCTGGCCGATACGCATATGCGCCAGCTGGGTCTCTTTGAAGTTCGCGTCCACCCACAGGTTGTTCGCCGGAACGACCGCCATCAGCGGCGTGGTGGTGCTAATTTGCGCACCCGGCTGCACGGAACGACGGGAAACGTAACCGGTCATCGGGCTGACGATTTTGGTACGTTGCAGGGCAAGCCATGCGTTACGCACTTCGGTCGCCGCCTGTTTCACCGCCGGCTGGTTTTCCAGAGAGGTGCCCAGCACCATCGCCTGGTTGGCGTTGTACTGTTGGATCGCCACGTCCAGCTGCGCCTGTGCGCTCGCCACCGCATCGCGGGCGTGCTGCAACTCTTCACGGCCAATCAGATTGGCGGTGCCGAGAGGAACACGACGCTTGAGGTCGCTCTGCGCCTGGGCCAGGGCCGTTTTCTGCACGTCGATATTGGCCTGAAGCTGTTTGCTGTTGATCATCAGCTGGCGGGTCTGGCGAACGCTGGAGGCCAGCGCCGTCTGTGCTTTTTCAAACGCCTGTTGGGCGTCGGTCGGGTCAAGCGTGACCAGCACATCCCCTTTTTTCACAAAGTCGGTGTTGTCAGCCCAGACTTTCGTCACGCTGCCTGACACCTGCGCCATGATTTGAACCTGATTCCCTGCCACGTATGCATCGTCTGTCTCTTCAACATGACGCAAGACTAAAAACCAATAGATCCCATATGCCACGGCAATAATAATAAAGAGCAAGGTCAGCAGAATAAGGGCGCTCTTACGTTTGCCCTTCTTGTTGACCGGTTGCTGCGGGGGGGTGTTCTCCGCATTTGCGCTCATTGTTGTTCTCCACGATCTTTTTATTTTCACATCGGCTGAGCCGACCTGTTGTCAGAAAGGCCAGCAGTTTCACGTGCTGGCCTGTCAGTTTTTCTTTTGCAATCTGGAATGTTGAGCGGATCGTCGCGTTAGCGCAGCGCCTCAAGAATGACGCCATCTTCATCCATCTGGTCCAGACGGGTGAGCAGCTTGCGAGTAATGTGCTCAAGCTGGTCGCGCTCGGCGGTGCTGAGGGCAGACCAAAGCTGGTGCAGGCAGTTATGCTGCGGTGGCAGCACTTCGCGCAGGAATTCGTGACCTTTCTCGGTCAGTTGCAGATGCAGGCAGCGGCGATCGTTATCGCTCTCACGGCGCTCGATCCAGCCGCGCTTCTCCAGCTCATCAGCAATACGGGTTGCATTGGTACGGGATGAACCCAGCGCGCAGCTCAGTTCAGACGGCTGAATGCTGTGGTTTTCCTGAGACTCAAGCGTAATCAACGCCATAAACAACGTCTCGTTAATCCCTTGCGCTTTCAGCATCTTGTTACGATTTTCCAGCAGCTTACCCTGCATGTGCATGCACAGGCGGGTCAGCAGGATCTCCTGATACGGGAAGTCCTCATGACGACTGGCGCGGAACTTAAGCATTTGTTCAATGGGCGTAAACGAACTATCCATTTTGGGCATAACCTCATTAATTACAGCCGATATAGTAACGATAGTGACAAATAATGTAAATGAATTATTTGTGCGGTTATATCCGCCAAACGTATGTCACCATCAGAAAGCGCCGGGTAAATCCGTGACCCGGTGAGCACAGAAAGTGTGGGGTGTGTACCCGCGAAAGAGGGGATGTGAGGACAGGGGTCTGAACTATTCATGCCGGTAGTAAATATGTCACCCACAGTAAAATTTCTGGGATAAATGATTACCGTTACCTTAACAGATGCAGGCCCCCTTTACACCCCAGGGGGCCCAAAGCAATGTAAAACTTAGTGAATTGCTTCCTGGCGGTGATAGCCTCGCCACCATACCAGCAGATTTATCGCCGCCACGATGGCGCCGATTGCGCACACGCCCGTCCAGCCCGCATGCTGCCAGGCGGAGGCTGAGATTAGCGAGCCCGCCGCGCCGCCGATAAAGTAGCTGGTCATGTACCCGGCCGTCAGACGGTTACGGGCGTCTGGTTTCACGCGGTAAATCACGGTCTGGTTGGTGATATGTACGCCCTGCACGGTGAGGTCGAGTACCAGAATACCAACAATTAGCGCCAGCACTGAGAGGTGTCCGTACCAGATAGCCGCCCATGAGAGCAGGAGTAAAACCAGCCCTGCGGAGGTGGTCATATGAGATTTACCTTTGTCGGCCAGGCCACCCGCCGGGCGCGCGCCCAGTGCGCCAGCCGCGCCTGCCAGCCCGAACAGGCCAATCACGCCTTCTGAGTAGTTAAACGGCGGCGCGGCGAGCAGAAACGCCATCGACGTCCATAAGATGCTGAAGTTGGCGAAGGTGAGACACCCCAGAACGGCGCGTGTGCGCAGGAGTTTATCCCGGGTGAAGAGGCTGAAAACGGAGGCGAGGAGCTGCGGATAGTTCAGGTGATTCTCCTGCTTCACCTTTGGCAGGCCGCGCCACAGGGCCAGCGCCATGATAACCATCAACACGCTTGCCACCCAGTAAACGGTGCGCCAGCCGCCGAGGCTCGCCAGCAGCCCGGCAACGGTTCGCGCCAGCAGGATGCCCAGCAGCAGGCCGCTCATAATAGTGCCAACCACTTTGCCGCGTTTTTCCGGGGAAGCCAACGTCGCCGCGAGGGGAACCAGAATTTGTGCCACCACCGAGAACAGCCCCGTCAGCGCGGTACCGATAATCATCATCGTTAACGACTGGCTGCTGGCGGTGATCAACATCCCGCCTGCGGCCAGCAGCGTCATGGAGACGATAAGCATCCGGCGCTCAAACATATCGCCTAATGGCACCAGGAACAGCAGCCCGGCCGCATAGCCGAGCTGCGCAGCGGTGACGATAAAGCCGGCGGAGCTGGCTGAAAGATCGAAAGCACGCGCGATAGTATCAAGCAGAGGTTGCGCGTAATAGTTGCTGGCGACGGCCAGTCCCGTTGCCACGGACATTAAAAGGATGAGTGCGGGGCTAAGCCCTTGAGTTGTTTTTGTCATTTGTTTCAGGAATCGTAAGTTAAGTGATTATTTTTCCGGAAACATAATAACCAATGATTGTGAATGTTGGGGGATTGTTACGTGGTGGATTGTGCGGTTTAGGTTGGGTGCGGTTTGATCCCCTCACCCTATCCCTCTCCCCAAAGGGGAGAGGGGATTTTATACACCCTCTCCCCTTTGGGGAGAGGGCAGGGTGAGGGGTAGTATTTTTACTTCTGCGCCTCAAGCGCCTCTTTCACCCAGCCATCGAACTGCTGCTGGTGGGCTTTGATCCAGCCATCCACGTGGCCTTTGATATCAGCTTCGGATGATTTACCCGCATGCATCATCGCGTTCTGGGCGTTAATGTCTGCCAGCGGCAGTTTCATTACCGAGAACAGCTTCGCCGCCGCCGGGTTTTTCTCGGCCCAGGCTTTGTTCGCCACGATATGCATGGTATTCACCGGGAAGCCATAGTTCATGCCGTTTGGCAGTTTGGTGTCGATATCTTTCTGCTCGCCCGGCAGGGAGGAGAAGGGCACCTGCAACCACACCACGTCTTTGCCCGGCTTCAGCACGTCGCTCACCCAGTACGGCGTCCAGGTGTAGTAGATCACCGGCTTGCCTTCTTTAAAGCGGGCGATGGTGTCAGCCATCATCGCAGAGTAATTGCCGTGGCTCACGTCGACGGTCTTCGCCAGATCGAAGGCTTTGTTCTGGTGGTTAATCACCGCTTCACAGCCCCAGCCCGGCGAGCAGCCCATCATGTCGGCTTTGCCGTCACCGTTGGTATCAAAGAGTTTGGCGATCTTCGGATCTTTCAGCTGTTCAATATTGGTGATGTGATACTTATCCGCGGTTTTCTTGTCGATCAAATATCCCTGCGCAGCGCCGGTCACAAAGGTGCCTTCGCGGTAGAATTTCTTGTCACCGCCTGCGGCGGCATACATATCGTCGTGCAGCGGCTGCCAGTTCACGGCGGTAAAGGTGGCATCGCCGGAGGCAATAGAGGTATAGCCCACGTTGTAATCCACTTCACTGGCGGTATTCACCGTATAGCCCAGTTTCTCCAGCGCACGGCTGACAATCTGGGTCTGGAAGGACTCTTCCGAAATGGTGCTCTGCACCGGTTGCACGGTAATGCCTTTGCCCGGCAGGTCAGCGGCAACTGCGCTGGTGGAGACAAGGGTCGCAAACGCTGTGGCAAAAAGTACGTTATGTCGCATCGTTGTTCCTTATTTTGTGAATGGGCGGGTGAGTAACCCGACAGGGCCGGTGGTATACCAGCGACGGTTGCCGCGACTGCGTGAATCACGACCGACAGCCTGGGTCAGGCGGTCAAGAATGATGGCGAGGATCACAATCCCGACGCCGCCGACGGTCGCCAGCCCCATATCGAGACGGCCAATGCCGCGCAGTACCATCTGACCTAACCCGCCAACGGCAATCATCGAGGCGATCACCACCATCGACAGCGCCAGCATCAGCGTCTGGTTAACACCTGCCATAATGGTCGGCATCGCCAGCGGAAGCTGAACCTTAAACAGCATCTGACGCGGGCTGGCGCCAAACGAGCGTGATGCCTCTATCAGATCCGCAGGCACCTGGTTAATGCCCAGAATGGTCAGGCGAATAATCGGCGGCAGGGCAAAGATAATGGTCACGACCACCCCCGGTACGTTACCGATGCCGAACAGCATCACGATAGGCACCAGGTAAACGAACGCTGGCGTGGTCTGCATCGCATCCAGCAGCGGGCGGATAATTTTTGCGGCCCGTGGGCTGCGCGCCAGCCAGATCCCCATCGGCAGGCCGATCGCCACGCAGAACAGCAGGGCGGTCAGCACCAGCGCCAGGGTGATCATCGCCTGAGACCACGCGCCAATCGCGCCGATGGCAATCAGGGAGATGAGCGTGGCGATCCCCATACCCGCGCTGCCGAACTGCCATGCGATCAGCGAGAACAGGATAATCGCCACCGGCGCGGGCATGCCCAGCATCAGCTGCTGGAAGCCGTTCAGGATGTAATCCACCGGGATGCGGATCCCCTGGAACACCGGACGGAAGTGGGTAACGACCCAGTCGATCCCCTCCGTTACCCAGCTATCCAGCGGGATCAGCGTCTTGTGGAACGGATCCATAATATTGAAATGCTCTGGGGCAGGCGCCGGTGCGCTGTTGAGCCAGTCTGCCGCGCCGCCGCCATCGGCAGGCGCAGGCGTCGACCCCCACGCATCGGCAGATTGCGCCGCGCTGTCCGCTGCTTCAGTGGTGCCCCATGGGTTTGATTGATCAGCCATTGTTTGTCCCCTCGCGATCTAAAGCCTGTAGCAGCATCCGTTTTGAGATGATGCCAACGTACTGTTGTTCTTCACCGACAACCGGCACGGCGCACGGCGCCTGACCCACGTGAGAGAGCAACTCGCTGAGCGGCGTTTCGGCGTCCACGGCAAGCGGAGCGTCAATCAACGCCGCATCGATTCCCTGGTTTTCGCTCAGGGCGGTTTTCAGGGAGTCGATGGAGACAACGCCGACAAATTTATTGCCGCGTTCAACCAGATAACCGTATTCACGGTCTTCGTCCTGCAACAGCTTCAGCGCGGAGCGCGGACCAAAACCTGGCGTTTTTCGAATAATGCCGTTTGGTGTTCGACGGGCAATATCTTTCGCACTGAATACGTGGCTAATATCCACGCCGCGGAAGAAGGTGCGCACATAATCATTCGCCGGATTATTGAGAATTTCATCCGGTGTGCCGACCTGCACCACTTCACCATTTTGCATAATGGCGATACGGTCGCCAATACGCATGGCTTCATCCAGATCGTGAGAAATAAAAACAATGGTGCGCTGATGTTTGGCCTGTAATTTTACCAGCTCATCCTGCATCTCGGTGCGAATTAAGGGATCGAGCGCCGAGAAGGCTTCGTCCATTAATAAAATATCCGGATTAATCGCTAATGCGCGCGCTAATCCTACGCGCTGACGCATACCGCCGGAGAGCTCATCCGGATACGCATGAGCATAATTTTCCAGCCCGACCTGACGCAGTGCATCAAGGGCTTTTTCCTGACGTTCCTGAGCGGGCGTGCCGGCTAACTCCATGCCAAAGGCGGTATTATCGAGTACCGTCATGTGCGGCATCAGTGCAAATGACTGAAACACCATCGCAATTTTCTTTCTGCGCACCTCGCGGAGTTCCGCGTCTGATATTCTGGCGATATCAACGCCGTCAATCAGCACCTGTCCGCGGGTGGGTTCAATCAGGCGATTGAGAAGGCGAACCATAGTGGATTTACCCGAACCGGATAATCCCATGATGACAAAAATCTCGCCTTCTTCAATGGCCAGACTGGCGTCTTTAACGCCAAGCGATAGCCCGGTTTTTTCCAGAATTTGCTCTTTCGAAAGGCCTTTCTCAATATATTTGAAAGCACGCTGTGGGTGCTCGCCAAATACTTTATAAAGATTTTTCACTTCTAATTTAATTGCCATGCAATAGAGAGTGTCCTGTTATTTGTTTATGTCGATATGATTACCATGGTAAATAGTTAACTGGCATTACCCTAACATACTCAGAATCTGAGACAACCCTGGACCTGCCTGAGGTCGGAATTTTACCGCAAGCGAAACGGCTGAATTTCCCATGAATAAAGGGCTGAGGGCGCTTTGAATTTTTCTCAATTTTTTGCTACTGCATGGGAGAATTTCGCCTGAATCGGTGTGATTCAGGCGAATATGAAGGGGAAATTACAGTGTAGTACGTAGTGGAATATTCGGCTGGAAATAATGAAATGTAGAGTTAATTAATGAACGTTAATTCATTCATTAAAAATCCCAGTCCTCGTCTTGCGTCTCCACCGCTTTACCCATCACGTACGACGAGCCGGACCCGGAAAAGAAGTCGTGGTTTTCATCGGCGTTGGGCGACAGCGCCGCGAGGATCGCCGGGTTCACTTCCGCCATTTCCGGTGGGAATAACGCTTCGTAGCCCAGGTTCATCAGCGCCTTGTTGGCGTTGTAGCAGAGGAAGGCTTTTACGTCCTCTTCCCAGCCCGTTCCGGCGTACAGCTCCTCGGTATAGCTCAGCTCGTTGTCATACAGATCAATTAGTAAATCGAGGGCAAAACCTTTGAGTTCCTCGCGTTTTTCCGGGGTGACTTTCTCCAGTCCTTTCTGGTACTTATAGCCGATGTAATACCCGTGTACCGCTTCATCGCGGATGATGAGGCGAATCAAATCGGCGGTATTGGTGAGCTTGCCCCGGCTCGACCAGTACATGGGCAGCCAGAAGCCGGAATAGAAGAGAAAAGATTCCAGGAACACGCTGGCGATCTTCTTCTTCAGCGGCTCGTCGGCCCGGTAATATTCCAGCACCAGATCTGCCTTGCGCTGCAATGACGCGCTCTCTTCGCTCCAGGCGTAGGCCGCGTCTACGTCTCTGGTCTGGCACAGGGTGGAGAAAATCGAGCTGTAAGAGCGGGCATGGACCGCCTCCATAAAGCTGATATTCGACATTACCGCCTCTTCGTGCGGGGTCAGCGCATCACTCATCAGCGCGGGCGCACCCACGGTATTCTGAATGGTGTCCAGCAGCGTCAGGCCGGTAAAGACGCGGATTGTCAGCTGCTGCTCGGCATGGCTCAGGGTTTGCCAGGCCGGAATATCGTTGGAGAGCGGTACCTTTTCCGGCAGCCAGAAGTTGCTGGTCAGGCGGTTCCAGACCTCCAGGTCTTTATCATCCAGAATTTTGTTCCAGTTAACGGCGCTTACGCGTGACAGTTTCATCCTTTCTCCTTACAGCGCGCAGGACACGCAGCCTTCAATTTCGGTACCTTCCAGCGCGAGCTGGCGCAGGCGAATGTAGTACAGCGTTTTGATGCCTCTCTTCCAGGCGTAGATCTGCGCTTTATTGATGTCCCGCGTGGTGGCGGTGTCCGGGAAGAAGAGCGTCAGCGACAGCCCCTGGTCCACATGTCTGGTCGCCTCGGCGTAGGTATCAATGATCTTTTCCGGGCCGATCTCATAGGCGTCCTGGTACAGAGCCAGATTCTCGTTAGTCATAAACGGGGCAGGGTAGTAGACGCGGCCGGTTTTGCCTTCCTTGCGGATTTCAATCTTCGACACGATCGGATGGATGCTCGACGTGGCATGATTTATATAGGAAATGGAGCCGGTTGGCGGAACCGCCTGAAGGTTCTGGTTATAGATGCCGTAGTGCATCACATCCTCACGCAGCTGTTGCCACATCTCACGCGTCGGCAGGGTGATGCCGGCGCGGTCGAAAAGCGCGCGTACTTTTTCGGTTTTCGGCTGCCAGTCGCCTTCCAGATACTGGCTGAAATACTCTCCGCTGGCGTAGCGGGACTGCTCAAAGCCTGCGAACCGCTGGTTGCGTTCGCGCGCCAGCATCATCGAGGTATGCAGCGCATGCCAGGTGATGGTATAGAAATAAAGGTTGGTGAAATCCAGCCCTTCCGGGCTGCCGTAGGCGATACCCTCCCGCGCCAGATAGCCGTGCAGGTTCATCTGCCCAAGACCGATGGCATGCGACGCGGCGTTGCCCGCCTCAATGGACGGTACGCTGCGGATGTGGCTCATGTCCGATACCGCCGTCAGCCCGCGAATGGCGGTCTCTACCGTGCGGCCAAAATCGGGGGAATCCATGGTGTGGGCAATATTCAGCGAACCGAGATTGCAGGAGATATCTTTGCCGATATCCGCGTAGTCGAGGTTCTCGTCGTAACTGGACGCGCTGTTGACTTGCAAAATCTCCGAGCACAGATTGCTCATGTTGATGCGCCCGGCAATCGGGTTGGCGCGGTTCACCGTATCCTCGTACATGATGTACGGGTACCCGGACTCAAACTGAATTTCGGCCAGCGTCTGGAAAAAGTCGCGGGCGTTAATGTATTTCTTACGAATGCGCTCGTCCGTCACCAGTTCGTCATACAGTTCGCTGATGGCCACATCGCCAAAGGCTTTGCCGTAGATACGCTCAACGTCATACGGTGAGAAAAGCGCCATGTCGGCATTTTCTTTGGCCAGCTTAAACGTGATATCCGGGATCACCACGCCGAGCGACAGGGTTTTAATGCGGATCTTTTCGTCGGCGTTTTCACGTTTGGTATCCAGAAAACGCAGAATGTCCGGATGATGCGCGTGCAGATAAACCGCCCCCGCGCCCTGACGTGCGCCAAGCTGGTTGGCGTATGAGAAAGCATCTTCCAGCATCTTCATCACCGGGATGACGCCGGAGGACTGATTTTCGATGCGCTTGATCGGCGCGCCCGCTTCCCGCAGGTTCGAAAGCAGAAATGCCACGCCGCCGCCGCGTTTCGACAGCTGTAGCGCCGAATTCACCGCACGGCCAATCGACTCCATATTGTCTTCAATACGCAGCAGGAAGCAGGAGACCAGCTCGCCGCGCTGGGCTTTGCCGCAGTTAAGGAACGTTGGCGTGGCAGGCTGGAAGCGGCCTGAGAGGATCTCCTCCGTCAGCCTTTCGGCCAGAGCTTCATCGCCCTGCGCCAGCGTCAGGGCTACCATCACCACCCGATCTTCAAAGCTTTCTAAATAGCGTTTGCCGTCGAAGGTTTTCAGGGTGTAGCTGGTGTAATACTTCCACGCGCCGAGAAACGTCTGGAAGCGAAAACCGCTGGCGTGCGCCCGTTCAAACAATGCCACCGCGAAGGCGCGGTCGTAGCGGGTCAGGACGCGCTCTTCGTAATAACCCTCTTTTACCAGCCAGTCGAGACGTTCCTGCTGGCTGCCAAAGACGACGCTGTTCGGGCGTACATGAGCGGCAAAAAAGGCGTCCACCGCCTCACGATCTTTGCCAAACTGAATGCGCCCCTCCCGGTCATAGAGGTTTAGCATGGCGTTTAATGCATGGTAATCCGGCGTCGCCTGAATCACGCGCTCTGCGGTTGTCGTTGCCAAAATTCGTTCACTCCTTTACGCACGTTCTCTACGTCCTGCTGTGTCCCCATCAGTTCAAAACGATAGAGATACGGCACGCCGCATTTTTGAGAGATGACATCCCCGGCGCGGGCAAAGGCCTCGCCGAAGTTGCGATTGCCTGCCGCGATCACGCCGCGAATCAGCTGCCGGTTATGGGGGTCGTTCAGAAAGCGGATCACCTGACGAGGCACAGCCCCCGCGGTGCCGCCACCGCCATAGCTGGGCACTACCAGAATGTAGGGTTCGTCTACCTGAATACGCTCCCGCTCGTTCAGCGGAATGCGAATCGCGGGCAGCCCGAGACGCTCCATAAACCGAAGCGTGTTTTCCGAGCTGCTGGAAAAGTAGACCAGCCTGCTCATGCACTGACGCCATGAGCGGCAAGGCGGTTGATCATGTCCGGACGAAAGCCAGACCAGCTGGTGTCGCCGGCAACCACGACCGGAAGCTGACGGAAACCCTGCGCCCGCAGGGTGTCTGCCGCGTCAGGCACCTGATCTATATTGACCATCTCAAATGCCACGCCGCGACTCTCCATCGCCCGTTTCGTGGCGTGGCACTGAACACAATCGTTACGAGTGTAAATAATAATGCTCATGATTCGTATTTCCATTTAGAATGAGAGAACGGCGCGAGTAAACGCGTCATGTTGTGTCTGTCTTGCTAAAGGGAATACTAGATGTAGTTGAGATAACTTTCAACCACACAAGATATGGGAAATTCAGATTGATAAGGCCCCAATGATGAGCCTGGCGGGGCAGGGCGGACTGCGCGGGTTTTTCAGGCTTTCAGGCAAAGAAAAGCCCCGGCGCCTGAGGTTGCCGGGGCTAAGAACGCGTGCTTACTTACGCAGGCTAAGCAGGGCGCCGACAAAAATCCCGACTGCCGCGACCGTTCCCAGCGTACACAGCGGTTTTTCACGTACGAAGGTGGTGGCGCAGCTGGCCATATCGCAGGCCGCCTGAGTGGTACGTGAGCGGCCATTCATCCTTGCGCGCGTTTCACGCAGCAGAGACTGAGCCTTACGTTTCGCGGCATCTGCTTCATCCTTCGCGTCAGAGCCCCAGGATTTCAATACGGCTTCCAGCGTGTCCGCTAATTGGCTGACATCGTTACGGATATCCTGGGTGTCGTCGTTAATATCGTTTCGGTTCGGTCTGTTAAACATACGATCCTCCATAATTTGTGTTCCCGTTTAGTTTAGTCCAGAAATGTAATATCTGAAGCGAGTCACGGCTTATCGGGCAGTTTATGGAATATTCTGAAAGCCCTGCTAATGCTGAATACTGTAAGGTTGCCCGGCAGGTATGATAATGAGGAAAAGATATGTATTTACGACCCGATGAGGTGGCGCGCGTTCTTGAAAAAGAAGGGTTCACCATGGATGAGGTAACATCAAAAGCGTACGGATATCGCCGTGGTGAGAATTATGTTTACGTCAACCGTGAAGCAAGAATGGGGCGTACTGCTCTCATTATTCACCCGACACTCAAAGACAGAAGCCTGTCATTTGCTGAGCCCGCCTCGGATATTAAAACCTGCGATCATTATCAGCAATTTCCGCTCTATTTAGGCGGCGAGACGCATGAACATTATGGTATTCCGCACGGTTTCAGCTCGCGTATGGCGCTGGAGCGTTTCCTGAAAGGGCTGTTTGGCGACGTACAATAAATCAGCGACTGGCATGAGCCAGTCGCCTTATCTTACGCTTTTGCCTGGCTATAAGGGCTGACTTTAAACAGGCGGCGGCAGTAGTCAAGGAAGTAACCGTACACCGCACCCATCAGCATAGATACCACGATATTTGAACTTACCGCGGCGGCGATTTGATGCCAGTCTGCGCCCACCGTCAGCAAAATAACCACATACACCGGGGACTGGAACGTCACGTAAGCCAGCACGTCCGCCAGGTTTTTTACCCAACCTGCCGGGCTAATACGCCGGGCGAAACGCATCACCGCATCGCGATACATTCCGTACGGCCAGGCAATCATGATATTCACCGGAATGGCCACCAGGCGCGATGAGAGGGACTGCTCAAAGGTCATTCCGGACAGGAAAATTTCAATCAGCATGTTTACGACGGAACAGTAAACGACCATCGCGAACGTATCCGCTACCGCATGGCGCAGGCGAGACTGCGGTGAGAACATGTCTGAACTCCTCGAACAGGACAAAAAAGTGGCGTTTTTACCTGCGGCGTTTAGTGCTTTAGGTTGGTTTGTTTTGAGTGTATAGCGTATCCCTCTGGCTTTTAACTAACAAGTAGTGATTAATTTTTATTTATGGGCGCTTTGTCCATAAAATTCTCTAAAGTCGGCTGTTTTTTGTGCGAGTCGTTATTTTCTTTCCCATTCACCGTTTTATTAAACGAAATCAGACTATTAGCTTATCTGAGCAAGCGTATAACGTTTGTTATTCGGAGGATGCCGGGCGGTTTTTTGAACGGCTTTAAACAGGGATTTTTGACCAGGTGCAGGACGGAATATTACGCATTAAAACTGACAGGTAATTCGGGGTTATATTAACGGGATATTCTAAAACATTTACAATAATGTCAAAACGACAGAGTGGGTAGATATCAGAACAAAAATCAATTATTCTGTTGCCTGATTTATGTTATACACACGAAGAAAGGTTTCTCATTATTATGGCTTTAACGTTACAGAATCTTAATAATATCCGTACCCTCCGGGCGCTGGCGCGTGAATTATCCATGGATGTTCTGGAAGAAGTGCTGGAAAAAGTTCGGATTGTCACAGAAGAAAAACGCAGCGAGCAGGCTGAATTAGAGCGCCAGCGCGCTGAACAGCAGGATAAAATTAATGCTCTGCTGGAACTGATGAAGGCAGACGGTATTTCCCCGAGCGATCTGTTAGGCGGAGAACTGGCTCATGCGGGCCAGCCGGCTAAAAAACGTAAAGCGCGTGCGGCGAAATATCGTTTCATCGACGCGAACGGTGAAGAGAAAACGTGGACCGGTCAGGGACGTACGCCAAAGCCAATTGCGAACGCACTGGCAAACGGTAAATCGCTGGACGATTTCCTGATCTGATGATTATTCGGGCGGTGTATTCCGCCCGATTATTGACTTAGCAGACGCCAAAGTCACCTTCTTCGGAGTACAGAAATACGTCCGCCGCTTTCAGGTGATATTTCTCGCCCTGCTCATTGCTGGCCTGCACGGCCACAATGTTTTCACCATTCACTTCGAGCACTTTCAGTTTCGGACCGCCCTGACGCGGTTGGACATAATCACCGACAGAAAACATAGCACCTCCTCATCATTGTCACGATCTTCACCATAGCCCACGTCCGGGGCGGGGTACAGCCTAATCTTTCAGATACCCCTTATCAGGTACGTCGGTTCCACGGCATCACTTTCAGCAATCAGCGCGTTTGCCTGCTGCGGCGAAATAAGAGGAAGAGACATTGCGTTTCCTTACGGTCAATTTCAGAACAGTAGAGCATTTAAGGCGGGGGTTTAAGCCAGTGTAAAGAGGGTAAAGGCAGGTAAAAGCGCGAGAGACGAATGGCAGTTAACCGTAAACTGGCTACGCTTAGAGAAGTGTCTTTTATAATTTTCAATTGGTTAGCTTGCACGGAGTTTTTTATGGGTTTTTGGCGCGTTGTTTTTACGATTATTCTCCCGCCGCTGGGCGTGCTGCTTGGCAAGGGGCTGGGCTGGGCGTTTATTCTGAATATCCTTCTGACCATCCTGGGCTACTTCCCCGGTCTTATCCACGCGTTTTGGGTTCAGACGAAGAGCTAGGTACGCCACAGTAAGTCACTGTAGATCCGGGTCAGCACGCCTTCGGGGCCAAATTGCTGTTTTATCCAGCGCGTGACCTGACCGGTCGCCGCATGCTGCGTGGCGAGCAGCATGCGCGAGTCCTGGCGCGGATTATTGATTCGCCGCTTTACCAGCAGCCCGTCCTCCACCGCCTCACGCGTCATATACTCCGGTAAAAATCCAATACCCTCCCCCAGGATCTGACACTGACATTTGGTGTTAAAGTCCGGCACCAGAATCGCCTCCTGACCGTGAAGCAGCCAGCCGACCTTCTTGTTGATGGTATGCGCGGTGTCCTCGACCATGATATTGGGATACAGACGCAGCTGACTTTCGGAAATGGGCTCCGGGGCGAACGCCAGCGGATGCGTGGGCGCGATGGCAAATACCCAGCGGATCGCGCCTATCTCGGTGTAATCGATGCCCCCGCCATCCAGCAGCGTATCCGGCGCGCCAATGGCGATGTTGGCCTGATTATTAATGATGGAATCCCAGACGCCGTTATATACCTCGGTCGTCACCGTGATTTGGCAGGTAGGAAACTGTTTTTTCAGCACCTGGAGCAAACGCGCGGTATGGCGTGGCGTATACAAAAGCTGATTAATGCAGATGCGCACCCGCGTCTCAATGCCCTGCGAAATGGTATCAATCCCGCGCTTGATGGCATGAAAGTCATTCAGCAGGTCGGTCGCTTTACGATAAAAATAAAAACCGGATTCGGTCAGCTCAATGCTGCGCGTGTTGCGTACAAACAGCACCACGTCCAGCCCGGTCTCCATACGTTTGATGGTGTAACTGATGGCGGAAGTGGTCACGCCCAGCTCGGCAGCCGCTTTGCTAAAACTGCCAAAGCGTGCCGCGGTGGTGAAGGCCAGCAAATTCTCTTCGGTAAAGATGGAATTCATATTATGGCTCCTGGTTATCATCAGTTTTGAACATATTTTAACACCGGCGTTACATCATAGTTGATGTCGGTCACAGTTCTGGATTTTTACGTAGAGCCGCGCTGTGTAAGGCTTTTTCCTTCATAAGGATAATGCAGCCCGAGGCGCGTAAAAGCGGTAAACCATAAGAAAAAGGTTGCACAGACGCACGTTTTTGCCGGACTGTTGAATTTAACTCAACAATGAATTGCGTGTCGATGAATCATTTTTAAGCGGATTCTTTTATGACCAGGCTGTTGCTATTCTCAGGTCATCAGAAGTGAAACATAGGGAGTCTGAATATGTCTGCAACTGCACTGGTTACAGAATTTTTGCTGGCGGCAGAAGAGGGTAATATCGACGCGCTAAAAGCCTGCCTGGAAAAAGGCGTGGATATTAACGCGACCAACCGCCAGAAAAGAACCGCCATTATTATTGCCAGCCTGAAAAAGCATTACGCCTGTGTGGAATTTTTAATTTCCGCCGGGGCGGATATTGATAAACAGGACCAGACCTGTTTTAACCCCTTCCTGATCGGCTGCCTGACCAATGATTTAACCCTGCTGCGCATTGTCCTTCCGGCGGATCCGGATCTCGACCGTCTGACGCGCTTTGGCGGCGTGGGCATTACCCCTGCCAGTGAAAAAGGGCACGTTGAAATCGTGCGCGAGCTGCTGGAAAAAACCGACATTAACGTCAACCACACCAATTTTGTCGGCTGGACGCCGCTGCTGGAGGCCATCGTGTTAAACGACGGCGGCGCAAAGCAGCAGGAAATTGTGAAGCTGCTGCTGGATCACGGCGCGAATCCGCACATGACTGATAAATACGGCAAAACCCCGCTCGAACTGGCGCGGGAAAAAGGCTTCAACGCGATCGCAGACCTGCTGCTGGCGGCAGGCGCATAGCGCATTCGGTCAGCCTTCCCCTGGCTGGCCGTGAATCAAAAAACGCATTGTTACCGACGTGCATTTAGCACGACGGCGGCCCCCTTTTATCTTAAACAGGTGAAAATAATGCCAACCAAAATCGTCATAAAAAAGAATACGTATTTCGATTCGGTTTCCTTAATGTCGGTTTCCACCAAAGCCAATAAATTGCCGGGCATCGAGCAGGCGTTTGTGGCGATGGCGACGGAAATGAACAAAGGGGTATTAAAAAATCTCGGGCTATTAACGCCGGAATTAGCGGACGCGAAAAACGGCGACCTGATGATCGTTATTAAAGGCGACGCGGCGAATGAGGAAACCCTTGCCGCCATTGAAGCGTTATTTACGCGTAAAGAGAGCGCTGGCTCCCATGAAGCACGCTACGCGACGATTGCCAGCGCCAAAACCCATCGTCCGGACAGCAACCTTGCGGTGATATCCGTCAACGGCACCTTCGCCGCCCGCGAAGCGCGCCAGGCGCTGGAAAACGATCTCAACGTGATGCTGTTCTCCGATAACGTATCGCTCGACGACGAGCTGGCGCTGAAGCAGCTGGCGCATGACAAAGGATTGCTAATGATGGGGCCGGACTGCGGCACCGCCATTATCAACGGCGCGGGGCTGTGCTTTGCCAACGCGGTACGTCGCGGGCCGATTGGCATCGTTGGCGCCTCCGGCACCGGTAGCCAGGAGTTGAGCGTGCGCATTCACGAGTTCGGCGGCGGCGTGTCGCAGCTGATCGGCACCGGCGGGCGCGATCTCAGCGAGAAGATTGGCGGCCTGATGATGCTCGACGCCATCGACATGCTGGAGGCGGACGGCGCGACCCGGGTGATAGCGCTCATCTCCAAACCGCCTGCACCCGCGGTGGCAGAGAAGGTGCTGGCCCGGGCACGCGCCTGCCGCAAACCTGTGGTTGTGTGCTTCCTGGGCCGCAACGAACCGCCAGCCGATGAAGACGGCTTGCAGTTTGCTCGTGGCACCAAAGAGGCGGCCCTGAAAGCGGTGCTGCTTACCGGCATTAAAAAAGACTCCCTGGATTTACATCCGCTCAACTGGCCGCTGATCGAAGAGGTGCGCGCCCGCCTGACGCCGCGGCAGAAGTACATTCGCGGCCTGTTCTGCGGCGGCACCCTGTGCGACGAAGCGATGTTTGCCGCGCTGGAGAAGTTTGACGATGTTTACAGCAACATCCAGCCGGATCCGGCCAGGCGTCTGAAGGACATCAGCGTCAGCCAGGCCCACACCTTCCTTGATTTCGGTGACGACGATTTCACCAACGGCAAACCACACCCGATGATCGACCCGACCAACCGCATCAGCCGCCTGCTACAGGAGGCGCGCGATCCGCAGGTGGGCGTCATCGTGATGGACTTCGTGCTTGGCTTTGGCGCACACGAGGATCCGGTGGGGGTGATGATCGAGGCGATCAAAGAGGCACAGGCAATCGCGAAAGCCGACAACCGTCCGCTGGAAATTCTCGGCTACGTGCTCGGCACCGATCAGGATCCGCAGTCGCTGGCCCAGCAGTGCCAGCTGCTGACCGACGCAGGCGTCATCTGGGCCAGCAGCAGCACCAATACCGGATTACTGGCTCGCGAATTTGTCTGCAAAGGGGAGAAAGCATAATGACGACCTTATTCAACCAGCCGCTGAACGTGATTAACGTCGGGATTGCGATGTTCAGCGACGACCTCAAAAAACAGCACGTTCCCGTGACCCAGCTCGACTGGACGCCGCCGGGGCAGGGCAATATGCAGGTGGTGGACGCGCTGGACCGGCTGGCGGAAAAACCGCTGGCGGAGAAAATTGCCGCCGCGAACAACATTGCCCTTGAGCGCATTATTCAGTCCCATCCGGTGCTGGTGGGCTATGACCAGGCCATCAACGTGGTGCCGGGCATGACCCGCACCACCATTCTGCATGCCGGTCCGCCTGTTACCTGGGAAAACATGTGCGGGGCGATGAAGGGCGCGGTTACCGGCGCGCTGGTGTTTGAAGGGCTGGCGACGGATCTGGAGGACGCCGCAAGGCTGGCGGCTTCAGGGAAGATCACCTTCTCGCCGTGCCACGAGCACGACTGTGTGGGCTCTATGGCGGGCGTCACCTCCGCGTCGATGTTTATGCACATCGTTGAGAACAAAACCTACGGCAACCGCGCCTTCACCAACCTCAGCGAGCAGATGGCGAAGATCCTGCGCATGGGGGCCAACGATCAGAGCGTGATCGACCGCCTGAACTGGATGCGCGACGTGCTCGGCCCAATGCTGCGCGACGCGATGAAGATTATCGGCGAAATCGACCTGCGCCTGATGCTGGCCCAGGCGCTGCACATGGGCGACGAGTGCCACAACCGCAACAACGCGGGCACCACGCTGCTTATCCAGGCGCTGACGCCGGGGCTGATCCAGGCGGGCTATCCGGTGATGCAGCAGCGTGAAGTGTTCGAGTTTGTCGCCAGCAGCGACTACTTCTCCGGTCCGACGTGGATGGCAATGTGTAAGGCCGCGCTGGATGCCGCCCACGGCATTGAGTACAGCACCGTCGTCACCACCATGGCGCGCAACGGCTACGAGTTCGGCCTGCGCGTCTCCGGCCTGCCGGGGCAGTGGTTCACCGGCCCGGCGCAGCAGGTGATCGGCCCGATGTTCGCGGGCTATAAGCCGGAAGACTCCGGGCTGGATATCGGCGACAGCGCCATCACCGAAACCTACGGCATCGGCGGCTTTGCGATGGCGACGGCACCGGCAATCGTGGCGCTGGTGGGCGGCACGGTGGAGGAAGCCATCGATTTCTCCCGCCAGATGCGCGAAATCACTCTCGGCGAAAACCCGAACGTCACCATTCCGCTGCTGTCGTTTATGGGCATCCCGTCCGCCATCGACATCACGAAGGTCGCGGGCAGCGGCATTCTGCCGGTCATTAATACCGCCATTGCCCATAAGGACGCCGGTATCGGCATGATTGGGGCGGGCATCGTTCACCCGCCGTTTAGCTGTTTTGAAAAGGCGCTGTTAACCTTCCGCGATCGCTACGTTCTATAAGGTATGCATCCATGAAAAACATGAAACTGGAGTGGAAAAGAGGTGACTGGGCAGCTTATTTCGGGTTGATGACCAACAACCTGACCAATTTGCTGACCATGATGGGGTTGCTCATTTTTGTCGTCGGCATCCCGAAGGAGATTGTTTATGGACGCATCGCGCCAGCCTTCGGGCTGGCGGTGCTGGTGGCGAGTCTTTGCTATACGTGGTTTGGCCTGCAAATGGCGCGCGCCACCGGACGAACGGACGTCACCGCGCTGCCGTCCGGCCCGAGCGCGCCGTCGATTTTTACCGTGACCTTCCTGGTCTTAATGCCGGTTTACCAGCAAACCGGCGATGCGGATTTCGCGATTCAGATTGGCCTGGTGTGGTGCTTTGTGGAAGCGATGATCCTCGCGGGCGGTTCCTTCCTGGGGGAAACCATCCGCAAGATGATCCCGCGTACCGTGCTGCTGTCGTGCCTGTCCGGTCTTGGCCTGCTCCTGCTGGCGATGAACCCGATGTTGCAGGCGTTCGAAGCGCCGACCGTGTCGTTTATCGTCCTGCTGCTGATCTTCATTAACTGGTTCGGTAAAAAGCCGATTTTCGCCCGCATCCCGACCGGCCTGCTGTTGTTGATTGCCGGTACTCTGCTTGCGTGGATCTCCGGCCTGCAAAGCCCGGATGCCATTAAAGCGTCCATGTCATCCTTCGGCTTTAACCCGCCGGAAGTGCATGTGGACAGCTTTATGCAGGGGTTGCCGCATGCGCTGCCGTATCTGGCGTCCGCCGTACCGCTGGGGCTGGCGAACTACATCTTTGACCTGGAGAACATCGAAAGCGCCCATGCGGCGGGGGATGAATACCCGACCCGCAAGGTAATGCTGGCGAACGGTCTGGCCTCCATGCTCGGCTGCCTGATGGGCAATCCGTTCCCGGTCACGGTCTACGTCGGCCATCCTGGCTGGAAAGCGATGGGCGCCAGCATCGGCTACACCCTGGCGTCCGGCGTGACCATGTTCATCGTGCCGCTGTTCGGGCTGGGGGCCTTTATGCTCGCCATCATCCCGATGACCGCCATCGTGCCGATTCTGGTGTTTATCGGCGTCGTCACCGCCAACCAGGTGGTGAGGGAAACCCCGAAAGTGGAGGTGCCCGTCATCTTCATCTGCCTGTTCCCGTGGATCGCCAACTGGGCGCTGACCATGATGAACAGCGTGATGAGCGCGGCGGGGACCAGCGCGGCCAAAATTGGCACCGACGTGCTGCACAGCAAGGGGATCTACTACGAAGGCCTGATGCATCTCGGCAACGGCGCGCCGCTCGCCAGCATGCTCTGGGGCTGTATCGCCATCTTCGCCATCATCAACAAACCGCTGCGCGGGGCCGTCGCCGCCGCAGGAGGCGCGCTGCTGGCGCTGTTTGGCGTGATCCACGCCCCGGTGGTGGGCTTTGCCGAGGGCAGTTCCCTGATGTTCGTCACGGCCTACCTGATGATGGGCGGGATGTTTGTGGTGAAGCATGTTCTCGATATCTCTGTTAATCCCCCTCTCCCAGTGGGAGAGGGCCAGGGTGAGGGTGCCAGAACGCACCTTCTAAAGGAAACAAAATGAAAGAGCTTATGGTCGTTGCCATCGGCGGCAACAGCATTATCAAAGACAACGCCAGCCAGTCGATTGAGCATCAGGCGCAGGCGGTCAAAGCGGTGGCTGAGTCGGTGCTCGAAATGCTGGCCTCGGACTATGACATCGTGCTCACCCACGGCAATGGCCCGCAGGTGGGGCTGGATCTGCGCCGCGCCGAGATCGCCCACGAGCGGGAAGGGCTGCCGCTGACCCCGCTGGCAAACTGCGTGGCGGATACCCAGGGCGGCATCGGCTACCTGATCCAGCAGGCGCTCAACAACCGCCTGGCGGCGCGCGGGGAACAAAAAGCGGTCACGGTCGTCACGCAGGTGGAGGTGGATAAAAATGATCCTGGCTTTATGCACCCGACGAAACCCATCGGCGCGTTCTTCAGCGAGGCGCAGCGCGACGAACTGCAACTTGCGCACCTGGACTGGCATTTTGTCGAGGATTCAGGCCGGGGCTATCGCCGCGTGGTAGCTTCACCGCAGCCGCGGCGCATTGTCGAGGCGGATGCCATCAAGGCGCTGACGCAGAAAGGATTTGTGGTGATCGGCGCAGGCGGCGGAGGCATTCCTGTGGTGCGCAGTGACCAGGGCGATTATCAGAGCGTGGACGCGGTGATAGATAAAGATCTCTCCACCGCGCTGCTGGCGCGCGAGATCGGCGCCGACGTGCTGGTGATCACCACCGGCGTGGAGAAAGTGTGCGTGAACTTCGGCAAGCCGAACCAGCAGGCGCTGGATACCGTCAACGTGGCGCAGATGACGCGCTACAGGGATGAAGGCCACTTCCCGGCGGGCAGCATGTTGCCAAAAATCGTCGCTTCGCTGGAATTTTTACGCCATGGCGGCAGGCGCGTGATCATCACCTCGCCGGACTGCCTGCCCGCAGCGCTGCGCGGTGAAACGGGTACCCACATTGTTAACGAAGGAAGATAAGATGAGTGAGAATAAAAGCCGCCGCGAGTTTATTAGCCAGAGCGGTAAAATGGTTACCGCCTGCGCGCTTTTTGGCGCCACGGGTTCCGTCGCGTATGCTGCCGATTCTGCTAAGGCAACCTGCGAGACGGGTAAACCGATGAACATCACCGCAAAACATTACTATCTCGACAACGTGCTGCTGGAAGCCGGGTTTAACTTCGACGGCAGCGTGGTGACAAGTACCCGCACCGAGCTGAAAACGCTTGAGATAAAAGACGGGAAAATCGTCGCCCTGCGCGATAACAACAGCCACGCCGATGCGGCCCTGCCGCACTTCGATGCGGGCAAAAAGCTGATGCTCCCGGCGATGCGCGACATGCACATCCATCTGGACAAAACCTTCTATGGCGGCCCGTGGCGCTCCCTGAACCGTCCGGCGGGTACCACTATTCAGGACATGATCCGCCTGGAGCAGAAGCTGCTGCCGGAATTACAGCCTTACACGCAAGAACGCGCCGAAAAGCTGATCGACCTGATCCAGTCCAAAGGGTCCACCATCGCCCGCAGCCACTGCAACATAGAGCCGGTTTCCGGCCTGAAAAACCTGGAAAATTTGCAGGCGGTACTGGCGCGCCGTAAGCCAGGTTTTGACTGTGAAATCGTTGCCTTCCCGCAGCACGGTCTGCTGCTCTCCAACTCTGAAAAGCTGATGCGCGAGGCGATGCAGGCCGGAGCGCACTACGTGGGCGGGCTGGACCCAACCAGTGTCGACGGCGCGATGGAGAAATCCCTCGACACCATGTTCCAGATTGCGCTGGATTATGACAAAGGGGTGGATATCCATCTGCACGAAACCAGCCCGGCGGGCGTGGCGGCGGTGAACTACATGGTAGAAACCGTGGAGAAAACGCCGGAGCTGAAGGGGAAGCTGACCATCAGCCACGCCTTCGCGCTGGCGACGCTTAACGAACAGCAGGTGGATGAGATCGCCACCCGCATGGCGGCGCAGCAGGTGACCATCGCCTCGACCGTGCCGATTGGCACCCTGCACATGCCGCTGAAGCAGCTGCGTGATAAAGGCGTGTTTGTCATGACCGGTACCGACAGCGTGATTGACCACTGGTCCCCGTACGGTCTGGGGGACATGCTGGAGAAAGCCAATCTTTACGCCCAGCTCTATATTCGCCCGAACGAACAGACGCTTTCGCGGGCGCTGGGCATCGCCACCGGCGACGTGCTGCCGCTGAACGACAAAGGTGAGCGCGTGTGGCCTAAAGCGCAGGACGACGCCAGCTTCGTGCTGGTGGATGCCTCCTGTTCCGCCGAGGCGGTGGCGCGCATTTCTCCGCGCACCGCGACGTTCCACAAGGGGAATCTGGTCTGGGGCACGGTCGCCTGACGCCACGTTGGGGTATCGCTACAGGTGATACCCCGACAATCGCAACTCACGGTCAATCCACTCGACGAACTGCTGGATCTTCCACGCGCGTTCGTTCATGTGCGGCATCACCAGATGGTGCGCGTTGATGGCGATACCCATTTCATCAGGCAGCACCTGCACCAGCGAGCCATCCTTCAGGTGATCGGTAGCCATCATTTTGCTCTCCAGAATAAACCCAAGCCCCATGCGCGCCGCTTCAAAGCTCATGTAGGAGCGGTCGAAGCTGAGGCTGAAATTAAGCCAGGGCCTGTCGATATTGTGCCAGGCGAACCATTTCTCCCAGTTCACCAGAGTGCTGGTGGACGAGATAAGCGATTGTTGCAGCAGATCGGCGGGCGTGCTGATGGGATGCTCTTCTGCATAGTCCGGCGAGGCCAATACCACCAGCGTGTCGTTTTTAATGGTCATCACCCGGTAGGCGTCCCAGTCCGGAATACCGTGACGGATATCAATGTCGATATTATCTCTGGCGAACTGTAGGTTCTCATAGGAGCAGGTGAGATTGATGGTGATATCAGGATATTCGGCGCGGAATCTGCCCAGACGGCGCAACAGCCAGGACAGCCCGAAGGTGGGGGAAGAGTGCACGCGAAGCACAGCATTGTCTTTTTCTTTCACGATTTGATCGGTGGCGCGCCCGATGGCGCTCATCGCCGCCGAGACCTCCCGCAGATATTTTTCTCCCGTCGGGGTGAGTTGAACCCCTTTGCCGCTGCGGATAAATAATTTCTTGCCCAGCCACGATTCCAGCGACGCGATTTGGTGGCTTACCGCCGAAGGCGTGACGTTGAGCTGTTCCGCCGCCTGATGGATGCTCAGGGCGTTAGCAACGGCGATAAACGCCTGCAAATTTCTGAGCGAGGGCAGCGATAACGTCTGGCGATCCTGCGCGGACATGGCCTACTCCTTACACGATAATTGATAAAAAACATAACATTGAGACTGCGAGCGGGCAATTTTATCCCGATGTTATTTTTTTGAGCTGTATCGCGAATCAAATTTATCTCAGCAATAAATGAGCTTTATTGAATGGCGTTTCATGGGTGAGCCGATATATTGACGTTGAACGCAATAATAAAACGACTCACGGTGTTCGAATAATGAGGTAAGTTATGTCTCGTATAGAACAAGCTGTCCCCTACATAAAGACTAAAAAAACCAATTACCGTTTCGTTGTGCTGGCATTAATTTTTATTGTTTATGCCATTAACTATGCTGACCGAACAAATATTGGTGCAGTACTGCCGTTTATCATTGACGAATTTCATATCAATAATTTCGAAGCCGGTGCCATCGCCAGCATGTTTTTTTTGGGATACGCCCTGAGCCAAATTCCTGCGGGCTTTTTTATTGCCAAAAAGGGAATTCGCGGCATGGTGGCACTGTCGATATTCGGCTTCTCTGCCTTTACCTGGCTGATGGGCACCGCAACCTCGGTTCTGGGCCTGAAGTGTATCCGCCTGGGGCTGGGGTTAACAGAGGGGCCGTGCCCGGTCGGGCTGGCCTCCACCATCAATAACTGGTTTCCGCCAAAGGAGAAGGCCACTGCCACGGGCGTCTACATCGCCGCCACCATGTTCGCGCCCATCCTCGTGCCGCCGCTGGCAGTGTGGATCGCCATGACCTGGGGCTGGCGCTGGGTCTTCTTCTCCTTTGCGATCCCCGGTCTGGTCATTGCCGTCCTGTGGTATCTGCTGGTACGCACCAGGCCGTCCGAGAGCGCATTCGTCTCGAAAGCGGAGCTGGAGACCATTACCGCCGGTCAGGAGACCCCGGACGCCAGACGGGAAAATATCGTGATTTCACCAGGCTTTGCACGCCTCGATCGGCTGATCCGCGTGCGGGAATTAGCCCCGGTAAGCACGGTGAAAGGGCTGTTTACCTCGAAGAATATTCTCGGCGACTGCCTGGCCTATTTTATGATGGTCAGCGTGCTGTACGGACTGTTGACGTGGATCCCGCTCTATCTGGTGAAAGAGAAAGGCTTTACGTTTATGAGCATGGGGCTGGTCGCCAGCATGCCGTGCATCGGTGGATTTATCGGTGCGATTTTTGGCGGCTACGTCTCCGACAAACTGCTCGGCCGCCGACGTAAACCGACCATGATGTTTACCGCCATCAGCACCGTTTTAATGATGGTTATTATGCTGAATATTCCGCAAAGCACCGTCGCGGTTTGCGTCGGGTTATTTTTTGTCGGCCTCTGTCTGAATATCGGCTGGCCCGCTTTTACGGCTTATGGAATGGCTGTTGCGGACAGTAAAACCTATCCGATTGCCGCGTCCATTATCAATAGCGGCGGTAATCTCGGCGGATTTGTTTCCCCGATGCTGGCAGGTTATCTGCTGGATAAAACAGGTAGTTTTAATTCCGTGTTTATTTATTTCGGTATTTGCGCAGCCATTGGCTTAATTATGATTATGCTGCTGGAAGAACCGAAATAAAACATTAAATCTCTCTTGTCCGAATGGAGTAAATGTATGCTACTGAAAAATAAAGTCGCCGTTATTACCGGCGCGGCTTCCGTACGCGGTTTGGGTTTCGCTACGGCGAAATTATATGCTGAACAGGGTGCGAAAGTGGTGATTATCGATTTAAACGCTGAAGCCAGCCGGGCTGCCGCCGCGAGCCTGGGCGACGAACATCTGGGCCTTGCGGCGAACGTCAGCAATGAATTACAGGTTAATGCCGCCATTGAGCAGGTGCTGGGGAAATACGGGCGCATCGATATTCTGGTGAATAACGCCGGCATAACTCAGCCGATCAAGCTGATGGATATCAAACGCGAAAATTACGATGCGGTGCTTGACGTCAGCCTGCGCGGCACGCTGCTAATGTCCCAGGCGGTTATTCCCACTATGCGCGCGCAAAAGTCGGGCAGCATCGTCTGCATTTCATCGGTATCGGCCCAGCGCGGCGGCGGCATCTTTGGCGGCCCACACTACAGCGCTGCAAAAGCGGGTGTGCTGGGGCTGGCAAAAGCCATGGCGCGTGAGCTGGGGCCCGACAATGTGCGCGTAAACTGCATCACGCCGGGTCTTATCCAGACGGACATTACCGCAGGCAAGCTGAGCGATGAGATGAAAACGTCCATTCTGGCGGGCATTCCGCTTAACCGCCTCGGAGACGCGCAGGATATTGCCCGCGCCGCGCTGTTCCTCGGCAGCGACCTCTCTTCTTACTCCACCGGTATCACGCTCGACGTGAACGGTGGGATGCTGATCCATTAAGGAGATACGACGATGACGGATACCACAGTTCAACAGGTTGCCGCCGCGGCCTGGCGCATTCGCCGCTACGCGCTGCGCATGGGCGAAGTGCAGGGGCAGGGCTACATCGGGCAGGCGCTGGGCTATGCCGATGTGCTGGCCACCGCGTTTGCCCACGGGATGAACCTTAAGCCGGGCGAGCCGGAGTGGGAGGGGCGTGACCGTTTTTTGCTCTCTCACGGCCACTACGCCATTGCCTGTTACGCCGCCCTGATTGAAGCGGGGATCGTTCCTGAAGAGGAGCTGGAGACCTACGGCGCGGACGACAGCCGCCTGCCGATGTCCGGCATGGCAACCTACACGCCGGGCATGGAGATCTCCGGCGGTTCGCTGGGGCAGGGCTTAAGCATTGGCGTTGGCATGGCGCTGGGGCTGAAGCGCAAGCAGAGCGCGGCATGGGTCGTTAACTCCATGTCGGACGGCGAGCTGGACGAAGGGTCAACCTGGGAAGCTGCGATGTCGGCGGCACATCACGGCCTGTCGAACCTGATCGTGCTGGTGGACATTAACCGCCAGCAGGCGGATGGCAACTCGCACGCGATCCTCGGCTTTGAGCCGCTGGAAGATAAATGGACCTCCTTCGGCTGGTACGTGCAGCGCGTCAACGGCAACGATGTCCCTTCACTGGTAACGGCGTTTGATAACGCCAAACGCTACCCGGAAAACCAGCCGCGCGTCATTTTGTGCGACACGCTGATGGGCAAGGGCGTGCCGTTCCTCGAAAAGCGTGACAAGAACCATTTTATTCGCGTGGATGCTGACGAGTGGCAAAAGGCACTCGCTGTGCTGGATGCCAACAAACCTGAAGGAGTGCTGTAATGAGCCAGACCACGGAGAAAAAACCGCGTTTAACCACGTCGGCGATGATTGCCTCTATCGCGGAAGAGGGCCAGGAGACGCGAGCCGCACCGTTCGGCCAAGCGCTGGTGAAGCTGGCGGAACAGCGACCGGAGGTCGTAGGCATGACTGCGGATCTGTCGAAGTACACCGATCTGCATATTTTCGCTCAGGCCTACCCGGAACGCTTCTTTCAGATGGGCATGGCCGAGCAGTTGTTAATGGGGGCCGCGGGCGGCATGGCGAAAGAGGGTTTTATTCCTTTCGCCACCACCTATGCCGTCTTCGCCACCCGCCGCGCCTACGATTTTATCCATCAGGTGATTGCTGAAGAGCACCTGAACGTGAAGATCTGCGCGGCGCTGCCGGGGCTAACCACCGGTTACGGGCCGAGCCACCAGGCGACGGAAGATATTGCGATTATGCGCGGTATTCCGGGCATGACGATTATCGATCCCTGTGACGCAATCGACACCGAACAGGCGGTGCCGGCGATGGCAGCGCACGATGGCCCTGTCTATATGCGCCTGCTGCGCGGCAAGGTGCCGGTGGTGCTGGACCAGTACAACTACCAGTTTAAGATTGGCAAAGCTGCGCTGCTGGAAGAGGGGAACGATGTCCTGATCGTCGCCTCAGGCCTGATGACCATGCGTGCGCTGGAGGCGGCGAAGCAGCTGCGTAAGGATAACGTCAGCGTGGCGGTGCTGCACTCGCCCACCATTAAGCCGCTGGACGAAGAGACGATCCTGGCGCAGGCTGCGAAGCCGGGACGGCTGGTCATCGTGGCGGAAAACCACAGCAACGTAGGCGGGTTGTGCGAAGCCGTCGCGTCGCTGTTGATGCGCAACCGCGTGAACGTGGATTTCGATACCGTCGCGCTGCCGGACGCGTTCCTTGATGCGGGCGCGTTGCCCACCCTCCATGACCGCTACGGGATCTCAACCACAGCCATGGTGGAGAAAATCCGGCGCAGGCTGTGATTTATAAGACGGATACGTTGTCAACGGGCGAGGGGTGCTTTACCCTCGCCACTGTTGCGATAAAGGAGTCCGTTATGGCACAAAACATCTACGACAATCCGGCGTTTTTTGAAGGCTACGCCCAGCTTCCGCGCTCCGTGCAGGGGCTGGACGGCGCGCCGGAGTGGCCTGCGCTTAAGGCGATGCTGCCGGATTTAACTGGCACATCGGTTATCGATCTTGGGTGCGGCTACGGCTGGTTCTGCCGCGTGGCGCGCGAGCTGGGCGCTTGTGACGTCACGGGCGTCGATATCTCTGAAAAGATGCTCGCCCGCGCGGCAGAACTGACGGATGACACGCAGATCCACTATCAGCGTAGCGATCTGGAATCTCTTCAGCTTCGCGAAAACAGTCTCGATCTGGTCTACAGCTCGCTGGCGCTGCACTATCTGCCGAAACTGGATGCGTTATTCGCCAGGGTGCAGCGTGCGCTTAAACCCGGCGGCAGCCTGGTTTTCTCGATGGAGCACCCGATTTATACCTGCGCCACCCGTCAGGGCTGGCTCACCGACGACAACGGTGAGCGGTTCTGGGGCGTGAACCATTATCAGGACGAAGGCAAGCGCGTCAGCAACTGGCTGGCAGAGGGGGTAATCAAATACCACCGCACGCTGGGTACCACGCTTAACGCGCTGATCAAGGCCGGATTGACGATAAGTGAAGTCAATGAGTGGGGACCAACGCAGGCGCAGGTTGACGCCTGGCCCGCGCTGGCCGAAGAGGCGGAACGCCCGATGCTGGTGCTGATCGCCGCCCGTAAGGCTTAATAGCCGACTTTATATACCCGCCCGCTCTGTACCCCTTCCACGCTGCGGCGGTAGGCCTGCGCAACGGTCGCAGCGGGAACGCTTTCAAAGCCCGGGAAGAAGCCATCATATGCTTCGACGGATTCCGTCAGCACCGTCGGGCTGATCAGGTTAATGCGGATCCCGCGCGGCAGTTCACAGGCCGCGGCGCGCACAAACCCTTCCAGCGCCGCGTTTACGGTGGTGGCATTGACGCCCTGAGCAATCGGTTCGTGCGCCACAATCCCGCTTATCAGCGTGATCGAGCCGCCTTCGTTCAGGAAGTGCTGGCCGGTCAGCGCCAGACGAACCTGCCCCAGTAGCTTATCCTGCAAGCCCCGGTTGAACTCGCTGTCGGTCATGGTTGCGAGCGGGCCGAAGTGTACCCCACCGCTGGCGGAGACAATCGCATCCACCGGGCCGATCTTTTCGAACAGCGCCTGTACGCTCGCCTGCGAGGTGATATCCACCTGATGCTCGCCCTGCGTGCGACCCACGCGGATCGTCTCGTGGCGTTGGCTTAACTCTTCTGTGACTGCACGACCGACCGTACCGCTGGCACCAATAATGACGATTTTCATAGCAGACTCCTTATGTTGTGAGCCTTCATTCTTTAATAAATAAAAACTCAGATAAACTGGGCTAACGTTAGAAGATTACTAACCAGAGGTTTGGAATATGGATAAGCTTCGCGGGATGGAGACGTTCATCGCGGTGGTGGAAAGCGGCAGCTTCACCGGCGCGGCGGCCCGGCTGGAGATGTCGGCGGTGATGGTCGGGAAGTATATTGCGCTGCTGGAATCGCAGCTCGGCACGCGGCTACTGGAACGCAACACCCGTCGCCAGAGCCTGACCGACGCCGGACGCGTTTATTTCGAAGAGGCCAGGCGCGTGCTGGAGCAGGTCTCGATTGCTGAAAACGCAGTTGAACGTCTGCGAGCCACGCCCGCCGGCACCCTGCGCGTGACGGCACCCACCTCGTTTGGCGGCTGTGTTATCGCGCCTCTGACGGCCACGTTTTTACAGCGCTACCCGCAAGTGCGCATCGAACTGGATCTCACCAACCGAATGGTGGATCTGGTGGAGGAAGGGGTCGATCTGGCCATTCGCATCGGGGAGATCCGAAATGAGGATCTGGTGGCGAAATACCTGTGTCCCTACAACATGACGATCTGCGCCGCGCCGGAATATCTGGCGCGTCACGGTACGCCGCAAACGCCAGCCGATCTGGTGGAACACCTGTGTCTGTCGCACACGGTATGGACGGCGCGTAACGAGTGGCGGCTGCCCGGTGTGGAAGGCGAGGTGCGCTGGAAGCGTGATGCCGTCTTACGATGCAATGACGGCTACGGCTTACGCATGGCGGCGCGAGCCGGGGCAGGACTATTGCTGCAACCGGAAGTGCTGGTGGCTGAAGAGCTGGCAAGCGGCAGGCTGGTTCGGGTTCTGGAAGCGTTTACGCCCGCGCCGAGGCCGGTGCATTTATTGTGGCGCCAGGATTTGCGTCCGCTGCCTAAGCTAACGGAATTTATTGCCCATATTCTGCTAAGATTGGGCACAATATAAAAAAAGAAGGTAAGTAAAGAATGTCTGCAAACAAACTCGCCAGCAGCGCGCAGGGCCTGCAATCCTCTGCCATCCGTGAATTATTAAAACATAGCAAAATGGCAGGCGTGATTTCGCTGGGGGGCGGTATTCCAAACCCGGATCTGTTCGATCATGAAGGTTTAAAAATTGCCGCTGATGCCGTGCTGTCTCAGCATTTTGGCGAAGCGTTCCAGTACGGCCTGACGGAAGGCGTCCCGGGGCTGCGCGAAGAGATCCAACGCATCTGTGAAGGTCGCGGCATCGCCTGTAAAGCCGATGACGTGGTCATTACATCCGGCTCTCAACAGTCGCTTGACGTGCTGGCGCGTGCGTTAATTAACCCGGGCGATACGGTCGTCGTTGAGCGTCCGACCTACCTCGCTGCGTTGCAGGTCTTTGGCCTGGCACAGGCGAATTTTGAATCCGTCGGCACCGACGGCGACGGCATGAAAGTAGATGAACTTGAAGCGCTGGTGGCAACCAAAACCATCAAAGCGGTTTATATCGTGCCAACCTTTGGTAACCCGGGCGGCGTGACGCTCTCCGAGGCGCGTCGTAAACAGCTGGTGGAATTATCGAAGCGCTATGACTTCGTGATTATCGAAGACGATCCGTACAGCGAAATCAACTATACCGAGGAAGCGTTCCGCCCGCTGATTGCTCATGCCAAAGATATCGGCAATGAGGATAACGTGGTGTACACCTCCACCTTCTCTAAAATCCTCGCGCCGGGCACCCGCGTGGGCTGGGTGCTGGTACCGGAGTGGCTGAAGCGTGCGGTGGTGAACCTCAAGCAAACCACCGATCTGCACACCAGCACGCTGTCGCAGCTGATGACGTACGAATATCTGAAAACCGGTCGTCTGGCGAATCAGATTAAAATGATCCGCGAAGCCTATCGCCAGAAATACCAGACCTTTGCCAGTGAACTGGAAGCGGAGCTGGGCGATGTGATGTCGTTCCACAAGCCAAAGGGCGGCATGTTCCTGTGGGCGAAAATGAATAATGGCATCAATACGACGAAATGGCTGGAAAAAACGTTGAGCAACGGCGTCGTGTTTGTGCCGGGTGAGTTCTTCTACTGCAACGAGCCGGACCACACCACGCTGCGCATGTCTTTCGTTACCCCAACGGATGAGCAGCTTAAAGAAGCGGTTCGACGTCTGAAAATTTCCCTGTAAGCGGATGCGCATAATGGCAGATGCCGTTATGCGCTGTTCCCGTGTAGGGTAAGGTTATTGCATGGCGTGGGCGAGGGTGCGGTCAAATGCATCGTCGTCTGGCGCCTGTGTGACTTCATGGATCCGACAAATTTTCCCCTCGCGCAGCGTGGCAAACATATACACCTCTAATTCTGCCTGGCGACCATCCGGATATGTCACGGCCACTCTGTGCCGGTCTGCCACACATTCGTTATGGCAACATAACGCTTCCACGGTAAACGTAATCTCGCGGATCTGCGCACGCACATGGTTCAGGTGTTTCATAAATCCCTGATAATCAAGCATGTGACCGTCCGTAACCTGCTGGTAATCGGGCGTAAACACCTCTGCCGGATCTACATTGCCATTGAATAAGCGGGTTAACAGACAGGCCATTTGCTCGCGCTGCGCGGTGTTGTCGGGCTGGTTTATCAGGGATGTAATGATGGTCATGTTAGCTCCTCGTGATGTTGAGCCGCTATTATCCTTGACAGCATAAGGCGTAGTTTCTGTAATAAGTCGAAGAATAACGATTTTCGGTCAAATTCATGCTGACAACTGAGAGGCTTGTTCATCCCGGCGGCTATCACACCCCGTGGCACAGCCATCATGCCGGCCAGCTCTGGCGCATTGCTGCGGGGCTGCTGGTGATTGAGACGCCGCTGGGGCGTTCGGTGGTACCCGCAAAACATATCTGCTGGATCCCGCCTGGTCAGCAGCACGCTGCCTTTTCGGAAAGTGCGATTGAAGGTTGCGCTGTCTATCTTGACCCTGCCCATTGTGAAGGGCTTCCGGAAGAGGCCACGCTTTTCGAGTCGGACGATTTTACCGATGCACTGTTTTCCCGTTTAAGCGTTGCCGGGAGTGAATACGATCCCCGAAAGCTCATCCTGCTGCTGGAGGAGTTGGCTCTGGCGTCTCAGGTCCGCTTTTATCTGCCCGTACCGACCGATCCCCGGCTGAAAAATGTGGTCAGGAAACTGCTGCAATCCGTCGATGATAATCAGACGGTGGAAAGCCATGCCAGCCGTGCCGGGATGAGCGTACGTACATTCAACCGGCGGTTTAGCGCGGAGACGGGGATGAACTTCGTCAACTGGCGCCAGCTGGCGCGCGTCATGCAGGCGATGGAGTGGCTGGCGGCGGGGAAGCCGGTGGGGTGGATTGCGCTCTCGTGCGGATACAGCAGCGTCAGCGCATTTATTGAAGTTTTCAGAACGTGGACCGGTAAAACGCCGGGGCAGTGGACGATTAAAGAAGGCCCTTTTGCGCAAAGGTAATGCGCGTGGCCTCGTTGAGATCCAGCTCTCTTAACGATTCCGGATAAACCCAGGCGATCTCCTGAAACTCGTCGTTAAACGTAACATCCCGATTGGCGCTGATGCAGTCGAAGATCAGATAAATCATATAAATTTCCTCGGTGGTACCCTCGGCGTAAGTTTTGACCCTGATGTCATCGCGAAAAGCCCAGGGCTTGACGTCGATAATGTCCAGCGCGTCGCCCAGCTCCTCACGGACTTCACGGCGCAGCGCCTGTTCCATGGTTTCGCCTGGTTCCATTCCACCACCGCAGAGTGCCCACTGACCGGGGAATACACCGCGATCGTCGGCCATTTTACATAGCAGGTAGGCTCCGTCATTCTGGATGATGGGGCAGACAATGGTTCGTTGGCGCATGATTTCTTCCTGAAAAATGAATTTGGGTTACTATAGCAGATTGGTGATGGAGATCATGTTAGGTGTGTTGGATCCTCATCACTCGGAACAGCGGTGTAGGCCGGGTAAGGCGAAGCCGCCACCCGGCGTTTGACTACCGCTCCCTCAGCGCCTCCTTCGCCCGGTTAAACGGCTTAATCAGATAATCCAGCACCGTTTTCTCCCCGGTCTTAATATCCACCGTCGCAATCATCCCCGGCACAATCGAAAAGTGCCTGCCCGCCTTGTTCACCAGATAATCCTGGCTGGTGCGAATGAATACACGGTAGTAGAACACCTCCGGCTTCGCTTCGTCCTGAATGGTGTCCGGCGAAATGGTCTCCACCACTCCGTGCAGCCCGCCGTAAATCGCGTAATCGTAGGCGGTGATTTTCACCAGCGCCTCCTGATTAGGATGGATAAAGGCGATATCCCGGGGCGAGAGGCGGGTTTCAATCAGCAGGTGATCGTCCACCGGCACAATCTCCATTAACTCGCCGTTGGGCGGTATGACGCCGCCGATGGTGGTCACCTTGATGTTTTTCACGATCCCGCGCACCGGCGACTTCACCGTCAGGCGGGTAACGGAATCCTCGCGGCCTTTCAGGATCGCTGACACCATATCCACCTCGGCGTTGGCCTTAGACAGCGCTTCACGGGCCTGCACGTAATACTGGGAACGCACGTCGGTGAGCTTCAGCTCCAGGTCGCTTTTCTGCCGTTGCAGGCGCAGCACTTCCACGTGGCTGGCGGCACCGGTTTTCACCAGCCGTTGAGTGATCGCCAGTTCTTTATTGGCGAGCGCTAACGCGGAGCGAAGTTCACGCTGCGTATCCTCCAGCTGGGCGCGGCGAGAGTTGTAAAGCCGCGTTTCTGCGGCGGTCAGGTCGGTCCATTTCGCCAGGGAAGGCGGGAATTTCAGCGGGAGATCGTTCACCTCGGCGTACAGGCGCACGCTGGAGGCCAGCGACGCGCGGTAACGCGCCGCGCTTTCGCCGACGTTAGATTCCGAGCGGGTAGGATCCAGCCGCGCCAGCACCTGTCCGGCCTGCACCTGATCCCCTTCGTGTACGTTCAGCTCGGTGAGGATCCCCCCATCCAGCGACTGCAATACCTGCTCGCGTGAACTGGGGATCACTTTTCCGGTGCCGGTTGAGACTTCATCCAGCACCCCGAACCACGCCCAGACGCCGAGCACCACAAACATCAGCAGGGAGAAGAAAACGATGCGCCGGGCACCGGTATAACCGCTTTCGGAGTCGAGCGCGTTATCCAGATCTTCTACTGCGGCAACGTCACGCTGATTGATTTTCATTATTCCACTCCCGTCCGGTTGCCTGCTGCTGTTGCTGCATACGGCTGTTGTTCAGCGCCTGCGCTTTTGGCGCGTCCATCACCAGCATGCCATCTTTGAGTACCACCACGCGCTCCACCAGCTCCAGTACCGGCACGCGGTGGGTCGCGACAACCAGCGTGCGGTTGCCGAGCCACGCCCCGAGACGTTGAATAAATTCCCGCTCGGTATGTTCATCAAGGGAGGCGGTCGGTTCATCCATCAGCACGATATTCGGGTCGCGCAGCAGCATCCGCGCCAGCAGAATAGACTGCCGCTGCCCGCCGGACAGCCCGACGCCATTTTCCATAATCGGGTAATCCAGCCCCTTTGGCAGCTTCTGCACAAAGCTGGCCGCGCCGCACATCTCCAGCACCTCGAAGATCTCTTCATCGGTGGCGCGCGGCATGCCGAGCGTGATGTTCTCGCGCAGGGTGCCGTAAAACAGCCGGGCGTTTTGGGTCATAAAGCCGACGTTTCTCCGCACGTCAGCCACGTCCAGATGCGGCAGGCTGAGGTTGTCGAGCCGCAGTTCACCGCCCGCCAGATCCATCCCGCCCGCCATCGCCTGCAACAGGGTTGATTTGCCCGCGCCGTTGCGCCCGAGGATCGCCACTTTTTCGCCCGCTTTGATCTCCAGGCGGTTAATGCGCAGCGCCATGCGGGGATCTTCCGGGTGATAGCGGAACTGCGCCTGCTCGAAAAGATAGTGGCCGCGCAGCACGTCCTGGCGGATCGGCGTCTCTTCGCGCTGGTTCTCGGTCGGCAACTGCATAATGCTGTCCAGTCCCTCTTTGGCCGCCTTCACCTGCTGCCAGCGGGCCAGCACGCCGCACAGCGTCGCCATCGGGGCGATCATCCGTGAGGCGAGCATCGAGGCGGCCACCACCGAACCGGTGGTTAAGGTGCCGTCGATCACCATCGGCGCGCCCACCACGATCACCCCGGCATAGACCAGGCTCTGAATGGTCATCCCCCAGCTGATCAGGTTCTGCGTCAGTTCGCGGGTGCGCAGGCCGGATTCGGCGGTGATCTGGATATAGCTGTTCCACTGCTGCAAAAAGCGGTTCTCCGCCTGCATCAGCTTGATGTCCTCCAGCCCCTGCACGCTCTCCACCAGCACCGCGTTGCGCAGGGTAGATTCATGCGCCGACTGCTTCGCCAGCTCCGCCAGCTTCTTTTGCAGCAGCAGGCCAGGCAGGACCATAATCACCGCCGCCACCGGGGCGATCCACGCCAGCTGCGGGGCGATGATCGCCAGCACAATCACAAACAGGATAAAGAACGGCAGATCGACGATGGTGGAAATGGTGGAGGAGGTGACCATCTCGCGGATCTGCTCCAGCTCGCGCAGCTGGGAGATAAAGCTGCCGGTGGAGCGCGGAATGGCGCTGTGGCGTAGCCGCAGCGCGTGGCCGAAGACCCGATCCGAGACGCGCATATCCGAGCGTTTGCCCAGCAGATCCATAATGTGCCCGCGCGCCACGCGCAGCACAAAACCAAACAGCGTGGCGATCAGTACCCCAATGGTCAGTACGTAGAGCGTCGGGTAGGACTGGGCGGGGATCACCCGGTCATACACCTGCATGGAAAAGACAATGCCGGAGAGGGAGAGCACGTTGATAAACAGCGCCGCCAGCATCACCCAGCTGTAAGGGCGAAGGTCGCGCATCACCAGCCGGTAGAGCCAGTCCGGGCGGTATTTTGAGATATAGGCGTCCACGCGGCTGTCCTTCAGCGCCGCCAGCGGACGCAGGGCGATGACGTGGCGGATGGCAGGCAGCATCGCGCTCATCGACAGGCGGTTGGTGTGCGTGCTGTCGTCGAAAAAGCTGACCTCAAGCGTATCCTCGCCGTCGAAATTGTCGATCACGCCGATTTTACCGTCGTTCAGCTCTACCACCACCGGCAGACGCCAGCTGTTGATGGCGTGCTGATCGGCCGTCAGCAGCTGGAACGTCAGCCCGGCTTCACGGGCGAGCTGCGTCAGCGCGGGCACCATCGGTTTGCCTTTCAGCCACGGCGCGCCCGCGATCAGCGAGCCTGGCGAGCAGGCAACGCGATAGCGCGTCGCCACATAGCCAAACGCCTGCGCCCACTGCTCCAGCGCCTCATCCGTCATGTTTTCACCTTGCGGAATATCGCGTTGCTTCATGGCTGGATCTCCACGGTCTGGATGGTGCGGTTTTCAAGATCGAACGCCTGACGTATGCGCCCGGTTTGGTAGAGACAGTTCAGCTGAAGCTGGCGGAGCTGTCCGGCGGTTTGCTGCTGGGTAAAGCGCGCCTGATACACCTCCTGCTCGGCGTTGAGCACGTCGAGCAGCGGGCGGGAACCAAGATCGAGATACTGCTGCTGATACAGCTCGCGGGTACGGGCGCTGAGTGCTTCCTGGCGGCCCTGGATCTGAAGCGTGCTCATCAGGCTCATCACCTGGCTGCGCGCTTCCAGCAGTTTTTGCCGCACCTCAAGACGGGTGCGCTGAATGGTGGACTGGGCCGATTCCACCGCGTGTCCGGCGGCGTTACGCCGGGCGGTGAGGCCGCCGCCCTGATAGAGCGGCATCTGCACTTTTACCCACGCGGAGTACTGGGTGCGGTCCCGCGTTTCGTTGCCTGAGTAGCGGTCGTTAAGATAGTGGCGGACTTCCGGCTCCAGCGAGACGGTAGGGGTCATCTGCGCGTTGGCATAGTCGAGATTGGCCTGCGCGACGTTGGCCTGCGCCCAGGCCGCTAAAACCGAGGGTACCAGGCGATCGTCCGGCTCGGCAATATCGCAGCTGCGGGCCAGACTTTGCGGAAATTCATTGCTGACCGCGTTCAGGCCGTCCCAGCCCAGCATGCTCATCAGCGTGGCGCGTGAGCTGTCGAGGCTGGCCTGATACTGCATCAGCTGCGCTCGCGCGCCTTCGATACGGGCATCGGTCTGCACCACGTCAGAGAGCGACGTGGCGCCTTCGTCATTACGCAGCTTCGTCAGTGTGCCGATGGAGGTCAGGGCGTCCAGCTGTTCTTTAGCGGTCTCGACCATCTGCTGCCAGGTCTGCACCTGCACCATAGCGATGGCGGTATCGTGGGCGATAGTGTCGATGCTCACCAGTACGTTGGCCTGCTGCTGGGCGACGCCCGCGTTTTCGGCGCGCACCTGGCTTGCGACTTTGCCGAAGTCGTAAAGCATTTGCGAAAGAGAAAGCACCAGCGAGGGGGTAAAGCCATTATCGTCGCCGTCGTGGCTATAGCCGTTATCCATGCCGGCGTTAATTTGCGGATAATATTTCGATTTGGCGACGTCCACATTTTCGCTCTGCTGATAAAGTTTGCCGACGGCTTCACTGATGGCCGGATGCCAGGTCACGGCGCGGTTTACGGCTTCATCCAGCTGTAGCGTGCCGGGGGCGGCTTTGCTGGCTACGGGCGCCACGCGGCCATTTAAAGAGGGGAGTTCCTGCGTTTCGCTTAATTGTCCGGTATTAATCATCGCCGCAGGGTTTGCCGCGATAGCGGGCACAGATATCAGGCAGCACGAGAGCCACCAGTAAGGCATCTTCTTTCCCATGTCTTGTCCCTAATAAAAAAGTACTGCTTTTTTGTTTATGCCCGGGCGCTGTGCGCGCCCGGGTCATTTCTTGCAGGTGCTATCAGGTAATGATGTGTTGCTGGTTTACAAGCTCGTCGTAGGTGGTCTGAACGTTGTCCAGCGTAACGAGCGTAGATTTAGTGTAGGCGGCTCCCGTGCCGTCACGGTCGATGGAGATCACAGTATTGTTACCGCTTTGTGAAACAGAGACATAGTTCCCCAGCGTCGACGCACTACCGTTCCAGCCCACCAGCAGATCGCCAATGTCGATCTTGTCTCCCTGCGACAGGGAGAAGTTCGTCCAGTGGTCACCCGTGCTGTTACCTGCGGTGGCGTTACCCGCCGTAGTGTTCAACACCTGATAAATCAGCGTGTCGCCGTAGGCCGTGCCGCTAATCACATCGTTATGTTCCGAACTGACAAATTTCGGTGCCATATTGATGGTCAGCGAGGCGGTATCCCGGGTGCCGTTGGCGTCGGTCAGGGTGTAGTTAAAGACCTCCTTGCTGGTGATGGTAGAGAACGATATCCCCGGGTTGAGTGTGTAGGTGTAACTGCCGTCTGCGGCAATCGCCAGCGTGCCGTAGTGACCCGTGATGTTTACCTGCGTGCTGCCGGTGTAAGGATCCAGCGTGGTGGTTACGCCGTCGTAGCCGGTAATGCTGAGACGGGTATCGACCGAGTGCAGCTGGTCCATCGCGCCCGCGGAGCCGGTGCCGTCGAAGATATTGCCGTCAACGGTGTGGGTGCCCGTGGCGTCAAACTGCGACAGGGAGTAGCTGGTCCCGGTGACGCTTGGGGTAACGGTGATATTTCCCACCCCCAGCGGTCCCATTCTGCCGGTATAGTTCAGCGTATAGGTTCCCGCTTCCAGATCGAGGCCCGTCAGGTTGATCGTCGCCCTGCCGCCCAGCAGCAGCCCGCCGTTAAATGAGCCGGATCTGAGGGTGGTGGTGCCGTTGGTCAGCGTCCAGTCGACCGTTAACCCGGTAAGGGTCAGCAGCGAGGCGACGTTAAACGACAGAACCACGTTATGCAGTGCAGTATTAGGATCCACCACGAAGGTCCCGCTCCCGCTGCCCTGGGTTGAGGCAAGCAACGCGGCGTTCCAGCTCGCCGACCCGACGGTGGTATCCGAGTATGCGGCGGTGCGGTGCACCGAGTTCACGTCCATCGCCGTGCTGACATCGTTCACCGCATCCATTGGCTGCGCGGTCGGGGTGATGTTCAGCGATGCCGTGTCTTTCGAGCCGTTCGGCGCGGTGATGGTGTAGACGAAGGTATCTGGGGTGCTGATGCTGTCAGCGCCGACTCCGCTGTCCAGGGTGTAAGTGTACTCCCCGGCTGCGTTGATCCGCAGCGTACCGTACTCGCCGGTGATCTCCGTCAGGCCGCTGCTGTTCACCGCCACGCCGTTAACGTCGGAGACCACGGTACCTGCTGGCGCAATATCATCCGCCAGCACATCCCCGGTCGTGCTCTCGCTCACGCTTGCCACGCTGTAGACATGATCCTGCAAGACGTTCAGCGTGTAGGCCGTCAGCGCGGTGATCCCCGCCGCCGTATTGAGCAGGAACAGGTACTCGCCAGCGGGCAGGTTCAACGTCAGCTGCGGGGAAGTGCCGCCCAGCAGCGGCGCGCGCAGCCAGCCGGGTTCAACGCGCATCTGCTCGAAGGTCTGCGTCGCATTGTTGAACTTATAGATGTAGAGGTCGAACACCGAGGCCAGCGCGACGCCGCCCACGGACGCCTGAACGGTCATGGTGCGGGTGGTGCCTTCTTCCACGTTATAGATGATCGGGTTGGCCAGATCGTCCAGCAGGTTCAGCCCCAGGGTATTGCCAAGGTTGATCCCCACCAGGGTAAAGCCGCCCTGCGACGAGGTGCCGTTGTTGATCGCCTCCACGGTGGTGTCGAAGGTCAGCGAGGCGGTATCGTCCACGGCCACGATCCCGCTGCTGGTAGTGCCTTCGCCCAGCGACAGAACCAGATTTGCCGAGGCGCTGGTGCCGTTATGGGTGATGGTGTAGGTAAAGTTCTCCGTGCGGCCAATGACGGCGGCGCTGGTGTTGGTCAGGTTATAGGTATAGCTGCCGTCCAGGTTGATGGTCAGCGTGCCGTATTGCCCCTGAATCACCGTGCCGTCAGCCGTAACGCTGGTGGTGGTGCCCTGGGCGTTGGTGACCGTAGTGACGGTGGTGCCCGCCGGGGCGTTGTCGCTGCCTGCGGTTGGATCCACGTCAGTGATGACGTTCCCGACAACGCTGGTCTCGCCGGACACGGTGCCTGCGCTGGTCTCTTTCACCGCCACATCGAGGCTGGTGTAAGAGCCGGTTGCCAGCAGGTTAGTGTTGTAGCTCAGGACGCGATACTGACCATTCGCCAGCCCGGTCAGGTTCAGCGACACCCCCGTCGCGCCGAGGGTCAACAGGTCAGCGAACTGCGGCTGCCCGGTATCGACCACGGTAGTCCAGGTATTATTGGCGGCGTCGAAGCGCTGTACCACCAGCTCAAGGGTATTGAGCAGGGAAAGAACGGCACCCGTGGCGTTGGCGTTCACTGCAATATCCGCACTGCCGCCGTTGCCGACGGTGAAACCTACCTGCGCGGTGTCGTTGCCGAGCAGCGTCAGCACGTTACCTAAGGCGCCTACCAGCAGGAAACCATAGTCGCTGTACTGCGAATTGGTCACCGTGGCGGTGGTCGTGAGCGCCAGTTCTTCAGCGTTGGTGCTGGCAGAGAGCGGCACCACCGGCGCAAGGGCTGAGCCGGGCAGCGAAACGTTGCCTGCCGCATCGGTGGCGGTGATTTGCAGCGTCTGACCTTCCGTCTGTTTATTGAGGAAGGTGTAGCTCCAGGAACCGTTGCTGTCCGCCGTGGCGGTGACCGTTGAATTATCCGCCAGGCGGATGGTGACGGTGCTGCCCGCTTCAGCGCTACCGGTCAATACGCTGCCGTCTGCGTTGAAGGTCCCGGTTGGAGCCGTTGGCGCAGTGAGATCGACAATGACGGTGGTCGACGTGGAAATCGGGCTGGTGCCCGAGCCGTTGCTCGCCGTGGCGGTGAAGGCATGCGGGCCTTCACTCAGCACCGGCGTGGTGAAGCTCCAGTTGCCGCTGGCATTCGCGGTGACCGTGCCCATCAGCACCCCGTTGTTATAGAGGGTGATGGTCGTGTTCGGCTGTGCCGTGCCGCTCAGGGTTGGCGTGGTGTCATCGGTGGTATTCCCGTTGGTCAGGTTGCCCGTCACCGTGCCAACGTTATCGTCAATATTAGCGATAACAGGCGCGTTCGGGATTGTGGTGATCGGGGCAATCACGGAGGTGGTGATACCCGCGTTACCGGCCTTATCGGTAGCAAAGACGATCAGGGATTCACCGGCGGTCTGTGCAGGGGTGATGGTGGCGCTGAAGCTTCCGCTACCGTCCGCGACGGCCGTTCCAAGCACGGTTCCGGTGCTGCTGGTGATGGTGACGGTGCTTCCCGCTTCTGCTGTACCGGTGACCTGCGTCCCGTTGGTGATCACCGCCAGCCCGGTTGGGGCTGGTGGCGGCGTCAGGTCAACGTTAATCGTGATAATCGGTGAAGCCACGCTGGTATTGCCCGCGGCATCGGTGGCGGTTGCGGTGAAGTTATGCGCGCCTTCCGTCAGCGTGGTGCTGGTTTGCGGCAGCGTCCAGTTGCCGTTGGCATCGGCAGTGACGGTCCCCACCAGCGTCGTGCCGTCGTAAATACGTACGGTGGCATTGGCTTCTGCCGTACCGTTTAAGGTCGGACGGGTGTCGTTGGTTGGGTTGGTGCCGGAGACAGGTCCGGTGACGGTCCCCACATCATCCTCAATCGAGGTGATTGCCGGTACGACAGGGGCGGTGGCATCCACATTAATGGTGTAACCGCCGGTCTGCGCGCTGGCGTTGCCCACCGCGTCGGTGGCGGAGAAGGTCAGATTATGCGGCCCGTCAGCCAGCGGGGTGGAAGGCGTAAAGCTCCACGCGCCGCCGGTGGCGACTGCGGTGCCAATCTGTACCCCATTATCAAAGATGGTGACCGTTGCGCCGGCTTCTGCCGTACCGGTGATCGTTGGCCGCGCGTCGTTGGTTAACCCGCCGTTGGCGACAGGCGCAGCGGCGTTACCGACATCATCGGTGATGCTGGTCAGCACCGGCAGCGCTGGCGGCGTGGTGTCAATGGTCAGGCTGAAGTCGGCGGACGACGTGCTGGTGTTACCCGCCTGATCCGTTGCTTCTGCGGTAAAGGTGTGTGACCCACTGTCCAGCGGCACGGTGATATCGACGGTCCAGTTGCCATCGGCATCGGCAGTACCGGTGCCCACCAGCGTGGTGCCCTCATAAATATTCACGGTGGCCAGCGGCTCGCTGGTCCCCACCAGACGCGGGAGAGGATCGTTGGTGGTCTGGCCGGAACCTATTGCCCCGGTGATGGTGCCAACGTCGTCAATCGCCTGGGTGATAACCGGCGCGACAGGCGCAGCCGTATCTACCACCAGCGTAAAGCCTGGTGAGGCAGGGCTGACGTTGCCCGCGGCATCGGTTACCGTGGCGGTCCAGGTGTGGCTGCCGTTTGCCAGCGTACCGGTGGTAAAGCTCCATACGCCGTTTGCGTCCGCCACGGCGGTACCCACTTCACGGCCACTTTCATAAATGGTGATGGTCGCGTTGGCCGCCGCGGTGCCGTTCAGTGTTGGCGTGGTGTCGTCTGTGCTTTGTCCCGAGGCGACCGGGCCCAGCACGGTACCAGCATCGTCAGTGGCCGGGGTAAAGACCGGTGCCTCGGGCACCGAGGTATCCACCGTCAGGTTGAACGGTGGTGAGGTGACCCCGGTATTGCCTGCGGCATCGGTGGCGTTGAAGGTAATAACGTGCGGCCCTTCGCCCAGTTCAGTGGTCGGCGTGAAGGTCCAGTTACCCTGGGCGTTGACGACCGCCGTGCCGATTTCCACATCATCGACAATAACGTGTACCGTTGCGCCCACTTCCCCCGTACCGTTGAAGGTTGGACGTGTGTCATTCGTGGAGCCGTCGCTGGCGAGGGTTCCCGTTCCCGGGCTGACATCGTCTATTACCGTGGTAACCACCGGGGCCGCAGGCCCGGCGGTATCCACCGTAAAGGCGAACACTGGCGAGTTGGCGGAGACGTTTCCGACATCATCGCTGGCGTTAACGCGCAGGTTATACGTCCCGTCCGTCAGTACCGGATCCGGCGTAAAGGTCCAGTTGCCGCTGCCGTCGACCGTGGTGGTGCCAATCTCCACGCCGTTATTCAGCACGTGAATGATGGTACCCGCCTGGCCGGTGCCGCTGAGGGTTGGCGTGGTGTCATTGGTCACCTGTCCGGCGGTAAGCGGGCCGGTTGCGCCTCCCGGGGCGTTGTCGCTGACCGTAACGATCGTCGGCACCTGTGGCGCAGTCAGATCGATTTCGACGCTCCAGGCGTTTGACGGCTGGCTGACGTTGCCCTGCGGATCCGTCGCTCTGACGGTAAAGTCATGCGTCCCTTCGCCGAGGGCGGTTTCAGGGGTAAATGTCCAGGCGCCGGTGCCGTCTGCTGCCACCGTACCAATTTGCGTAGCGCCATCAAAAATGGCGACGACGCTGTTCGGCTCGGCGCTACCGGTCAGGGTTGGCGTAGTGTCGTTGGTTGGATCGCCGCTTGGGACAGGCGTTGCCGCATTGCCTGCGTTATCCGTCACGCTGGTAATCACCGGCGTGGTAGAGACGGTGTCGACAACGATGGTGATCCCGGCCGACGGGGCGCTCTCATTGCCTGCCGGGTCGGTGGCGGTCACGGTCAGGGTGTGGCTGCCGTCGTCCAGCGCAGGCGGCGTGTAGCTCCAGGTGCCGGTCGGACCGACAACAACGGTGCCCAGCGGGTCGCCGTCATCGTACACCGTAATGGTGTCCCCGGCCGTGCCTGTTCCGGTCAGAGTAGGACGGTTGTCGTTGGTGCTCTGCCCGTCAGCGATTGGGCCGGTGACCGGGCCTACGTCATCGGTCACCGCACCGATGGCTGGTGCGGTCGGATCGGTGAGGTCGACGGTGACGGTCGCGATCGGCGACTGCCCGCTGGTCGCGCCGGTGGTGGTGTTTGTGGCGGTGACGGCGAAGGTGTGTGGGCCTTCCGCGAGCGGCAGCAGCGGCGTGTAGCTCCAGTTGCCGTCTGTATCCGCAACAATTTCGGTCAGCGGAACCAGCGCCCCATCCAGATAAATGGTGATGACGCTACCCGGATCGGCGGTGCCGGTAAGGGTAGGCGTGGTGTCATTGGTGGTTTTATCTTTCACATCGCCAGTGACGGGATCGGCGTCATCGTTGATTGCCGTAATCACCGGCACCGCTGGCAGAATAAGCGGGGAGTCCGGTACGTCAAAGGTGGTTGTCGGGCTTGCATTACCTGCGGCGTCCGTGGCGAACAGCGTCAGCGTCGCGGGATCCAGTTGGGCCGGGGAGAGGGCGATGGAGAAGATGCCTCCCGTCGCGACCCCGGTTCCGATGATATTGCCGCCGGCGTCACGCACCGTCACCGTGGTTCCGTCATCTGCCGTACCGGTCAGCGGCGTGCCCTCTGCGGCAATGGTGATATTGGTTGGCGTTGCAGGAAGCAGCGTATCCACCGTCACGCTGAGATCGCCGGAGCTGGCGGAGGTACTCCCCGCCGCGTCACTTGCGGCAACCGAGAAGGTATGCGGCCCTTCCGCAAGCGCGGGGTCGGCTGTCCAGGACCATGTCCCGTTCGGCTGAACCACCACGACCACCGGAGACGGCGTGCCATCTACAGAAACGGTTACGCTCGAACCCGGCTCGCCAATCCCGGTGAGGGTTGGGGTACCGTCGCGGGTGTAAAGCACGCTGTTGGTCAGTTGGCTGTCAGAGACGGCGTCAATTTGCGGCACGGTCGGTGCCTGCGTATCGACCGTCACGCTAAAGACCGGGCTGACCGGGCTCAGGTTACCCGCGTCGTCCACCGCGGCGACGGTGATATTCAGCGGACCATCGGTTTGTGTTGGCAGGGTGTATGACCACTCGCCATTGGCGATTTCAACGCGATCCACTTCCACGCCGTTGTTGTAGATAATCACCGTTTCGCCGGTCGTGCCGCCTCCGCCAATGACAGGTGTGTTATCGTTGGTTGAGCCTCCATTCTGAGCGCCGCCAATGGAACCGATGAGCGGGGTATCCGGGGCGAGGGTGTCGACCGTTATCGTGATACCGGTTGATGGCAGAGATTCATTGCCGGCTTCATCGGTGGCGGTCGCCGTGTATTGGTGCGTCCCTTCGCCAATGTTGCTCTCAGGACGCCAGCTCCAGTTACCGCTACCGTCCACCGTGACGCTGCCCACGGCCTGCGGCTCGCCTGTACCCACCTGGTCATAGATGGTAATGACGTCATTCGGCGTACCGGTGCCGCTCAGTACCGGGCGCGGATCGTTGGTGGTTCCGCCGTTGTCCACTGGCCCGGTGATCTGGCTTACGCTGTCTGTAACTGTCGGGATCCCCGGCTGGCCCGGCGCGTCGGTATCAATGGTAATGGTCACTGGCGTGGACGGTGCGCTTTCGTTCCCGGCGCTGTCCTGATTGGTCACCGTCAGGGAGAGATCGTAGGTGCCGTCAGGGAGCGGATCTTCCGGTGTCCAGCTCCAGTTACCGTCGCCATCGATCTCGGCTTCACCTATTTTGGTTGCGCCATCGTAAATGCTTACGGTATCTCCCGGCGTGCCCGAGCCGCTCAGGGTTGGTGTGGTATCGCGGGTGGTCTCCCCAGGATTCAGAGCCGTCCCCGGTGTGGCGCCGTCCGGGTTCACGGTGATCTCAGGAATATCCGGCGTTGCAGGCGCGGTCGTGTCGATCGCCAGCTCAAACGGTGGCGAGATGGTGGTATTACCCGCCTCATCCGTCGCGTGGACCGTCAGCGAATGCGGGCCGTCCGTCAGCGGCGTGGTTGGCGTAAAGCTCCAGCCGCCGCTGCCGTCAAGCACGGCCGTGCCGAGCAGGGTGGTCCCGTCATAGATAGTGATGGTGGTGCCTTCCGGTGCGGTTCCCTGCAGCTGCGGCAGCGTGTCATCGGTAGTATCCCCGCTGTTAAGCGGAACCTGCACAGTGCCGATGTTATCGGAGACGGTGTCAAGGGTGGCTGCCGGTGGCGGAGTGGTATCGACGGTAAAGGTAAAGCCGGGTGATGATGCGCTGGTGTTGCCGGCCGCATCGCTCGCGACGACGGTGAACGTATGCTGCCCGTTCCCTAATGCGGTAGTGGGCGTGAAGGTCCATGCGCCACCGTTGTTCACAATGGCAGTACCAATATCCTGTCCGTCCAGGCGGATCGTCACGGTGGAGCCCGGCTCGCCGGTACCGTTCAGCGTCGGGAGCGTGTCGTTGGTGATTTGGTTGTTGTCGAGCGGCCCCGTGCGGCCCGGTACGTCATCAATGACCTGCGTAATGGCTGGAGCGCCCGGCGCGGCGGTATCCACCGTGATGCTCCAGGTGTTCGATGTCCCGCTGAGGTTATTGTTGGCGTCAACCGCCGTCGCCGTCAGCACGTGCCCGCCGTCGGGAAGATCCGTTTCCAGCGTGATGGACCACTGGCCGTCAGGCCCAACCACCGCGGTGCCGATTTCAGTGGTGCCGCTGTAGAGGGTGATCGTCGTGCCGGGCTCGCCCGTTCCGTTGATGGTCGGGGTTTTGTCGTTGGTGAGACCGTTCTGGCTGACAGGACCGGTGACGTCGAGCGCATCATCCTCCACGCCTGTGATGACCGGGGTTTGTGCCGCGGTGATGTCCGGCGCGTCAAACGGCGCGGTCGGGCCGGTGTTTCCGGCGGTATCGGTGGCATCTGCGGTCAGGGCTTCGCCGTTGGCTTTCGGCGGGATCAGATCAACGCTGAAATTACCCTGATCGTCGGCGACCGCTTCCCCGACCTTAACGCCATTTTCACGAATGGTGACGGTGCTGCCCGGCTCGGCTGTACCGGTTACCGTGGTGCCGTCGGCAGAGATCACCACGTTTTCCGGTGCCAGCGGTGGCGTGCTGTCTGGCGCGTCGGCAAAGCCGGACGGACTGGTGTTGCCGCTACCGTCGGTGGCCGTCACTTCAAGGGCTTCGCCGTTGGTCTGGGCTGGCGAAATCGGGATGGTAAAGGTGCCGTCCGGACCGGCGGTGGCCTGGCCGATGATCGTACCGTCCGGCGCTTTAATAATAATCGTGCTGTTTGGCTCGGCGGTTCCGCTGACGCTTGCCCCGTCTTCCGCCACCACCAGGTTACCCGGTGCGGCAGGCGCGGTGATGTCCGCTGCGTTAACCAGCGCCGGGGAACTCTGGTTGCCTGCGGCATCGGAGGCGACCACGGAGATGATCTCGCCGTTCACTTGTGCAGGGTTCAGGTTGGCGATGTAGTTGCCGTTGCTGTCGGCAGTGGCGGTCCCGATTTGCACCCCGGCGTTGTTGGTGATGACAATTTTACTGCCCGGCTCGGCAGTACCGGTGATTTGCGTGCCTGTCGAATTGAGCGTCGCCTCCGGCATGTCTGGCGGCGTAAGATCGACGGTAAAGCTGATCGGCTGAGACAGGCCGCTCTGGTTGCCTGCCGCATCGGTCGCGGTGGTGGTAATGGCGTGGTTTCCTTCAGACAGGTTGGTCGACGGCGTAAAGCTCCATTTCCCGGTAGCATCGGCCGTGGCGGTGCCGATCGGCTTGCCGTTGTCATAGAAGGTAATAACGGTGCCAGCTTCACTGATGCCGCTGAACGTCGGGCGTGCATCGTCCGTGCGTTGTCCGTTGCTCAGCGGGCCCGCTTCGGTGCCCACGTTATCATTGACGGTGACAATCTCGGGGGCAGCCGGCGCGGTTGAATCCGGTGCCGTGACCTGAACGCCCGGGCTGGTATTGCCGGACGGATCGGTGGCGGTGGCGGTGATCTGCTCCCCGTTGGTGAGCGGCGTACCGAGATCGATAGTAAATTTCCCGTCGCTGCCAGCCTTGCCCGTTCCGATGGTGTTGCCATCGGCATCTTTCAGTGTCACGGTGCTGCCCGGCTCAGCCGTACCGGACACGGTTTTGCCGTCAGGCGAAACCTCCAGATTGGCAGGTGCATCCGGCGCGGTGAGATCCGGTGCTGTGACCTGACCACCCTGGCTGGTATTGCCGGACGGGTCGGTGGCCGTGGCGGTGATCTGCTCCCCGTTGGTGAGCGGCGTACCGAGATCGATAGTAAATTTGCCGTCGCTGCCGACCTTGCCCGTTCCAATGGTGTTGCCATCGGCATCTTTAAGGGTAATCGTGCTGCCCGGTTCAGCCGTACCTGTTACGGTTTTGCCGTCAGGTGAGACCTGAAGATTAGTGGGAGCATTCGGAGGCGTAGTATCAGGTTCGGAAGGATTTCCCGGATTACCGGGATTCGGGTTGTTGTTATCGTCATCTCCGCCACCTCCACCGCCGGTTCCCGCCGCAATAGCAATCCCACCTGCGGCGGCCAGGCCACCCAGCACCCAGGGCCACGCAGCGGCGCCGCCGGCATCACTCCCTGACGCCGCCAGTAATGCATCGGTGGAGGCGATGGATTCATAGGTCGCGGCACCGGTTGGATCTTCAATCCACCACAGCGCTCCGTCACTCTCTTCAAGCACCAGCTGGCTTACGCCCTGCGCATCAGTGACGTAGAAATTCTTGAGAGTAATCACTTCGCCCGAATTGAGGGTAATCACCAGATCGTTTCCGCTGCGGGAGTAATCTGCGATGTTGGCTCGATCCACGTTAAGCTTAACGATTGAGGAGTGATCGAGTGTTATCTGTGTCCCTTCCGTGGTCGTTTCCACGCCAGTTAATTTAGATATAACAGATATTTGGCTCATACAGTTATTACTCCAGCAGAGTGATTGGTTACGGCGTGTCAAACAAAGCCATCGTTTCTGAAGGGATGAACGCGCTCCCGGCGAAAATACTGTTTAATAAACAGGATTTACCGTTACTTTCTTTAGCGCGACCGATGCCCGCCAGGATTAAAAGTGGCAACCTCAGGGCAAAGCTAATTATTTACACAGGAAATAGTTGTTTATTTATATGTTTGCGATTTATAAGCCTTATTATTTGTGCAGGTATTAAATTATTTCGTTATAAAAATGATATAGCTATAAATGTCTGAATACGCAAATTAAGTGTTCGTAAACCCAACGCGGCTATTGCAGGGGGGATTAATTGATAGCGTGAATATATTTCGTTAGCTATGAGGGCGCGTGGATAAAGGGTTTTGGCGTAAAAGTTGCAACCCTTAAAACGGTGCTGGTGGGGCGATATTAATAATTATAATATGCGATAAATATCTAATTTTGGTTAGGTTTAATTGCTGCTTAATTGTAGTTTAAGTTAGGGTAAAATATCTGGTGTATGATATATTTAAAACTCTCTCATTTATAAAATATATTTTACGGGCGGGTTAATTTCTGCTACTCAAAAAAATTACGTATTTTCTTCTCATGTTTAATAAATAAAAAGCCGCAAGCGAGGCCTTTCAGAGGCTATCGGTATTAGCCTAAAGAAATTATGCCGATTTCCACGAGGGCGGCTAATGTCAAAAGAATAAAGAGGATAACAACTATTGGTCTGTACATTTTTAAGGTTCCATCCTTGTGTGAAGTCCTGCCCATCGTGTCCGTTGTCATTTTCCATGGTAATGATGTGCTGTCGTTGATGCTCATCAAAGGGACGCAGTAGATTGAGGAAAATCTGCATTCAGGGTTGGAACCATTTAACGCTGTGTGGGTTGCGTGGCGGGGAGCTGTCGCCACTGGCGGATGTGCTCGATCAGGGCTCTGAGCTTGGGGGCCATATTGTGGCGCTGGGGAAAATAGAGATAAAAACCAGGAAAAGATGGAAGAAACGCATCCAGTAAGGAAACCAGCTGTCCTGATTCAATGTACGGTGTGAAGGTGTCCTCCGTGGCAAAGGTTATACCACCGCCGGCCAGCGCGAGGCTGAGCATAAGACGCAGATCGTTAGTGGTGATTTGTGGTTCAATTGCCACATCGAAAGGGACGCCTGCTTCCTCAAACTCCCAGCGATAGGGGGCAACGTCCGGGGAAGGGCGCCAGCCGATACACCGATGAGCGACCAGCTCACGGGGGTGCGTCGGTGCGCTGTGTGTCGCCAGATAGGAAGGTGAAGCCACCACCCGTTCACGCTGCTGGCCCGTAAGGGGAATAGCGATCATGTCTTTTTCGATAACTTCGCCCAGCCTCACCCCGGCATCATAGCCCGCTGCCACGATATCGAATTCCTCATCTGACACGAAAACATCAAGCGATACCGCAGGATGCGCGGCCGTAAACGAGGCGAGCAGTGGGCCCGAAAGAAACGCTTCCGCAATTGAGGTGACAGCGATCCTGAGCTGTCCGCGCGGTATGCTGTCCGAGATAACATCGTCAAAGGCCGCCTCAATGTTGGCGATGGGCCCCAGCAACGATTTATGCAACCGTTTACCCGCTTCGGTGAGCCTTACCGAGCGCGTGGTGCGCATCACCAGCAGGGTCTGAAACCCATCTTCGAGACGTCTTATTCCCTGGCTGACAGCGGAACGGGTTATGCCCAGGCGCCCGGCGGCAGCGCTGAAGCTGCGTTCTTCGGCGACCGCCAGAAAAAGCGGTAACAAATTAAGATCGATTTTCATTGTTTAACATTGCTAACCAGTGAGTCTAGTAAAGGCAGGATACAAGAAACAATGGTCTGTATCTATGATTGCAGTGAACTCAACTGAAGGAGTAAAACATGAACAAAGTCATCTTAATTACCGGCGCCTCCAGCGGTATCGGAGAAGGTATCGCCAGAGAGCTCGGCAAGGCAGGCGCAAAAGTGTTCGTGGGTGCACGCAGGCTAGATCGCATCCACGCTCTGGCTGATGAAATCCGCAGCGCAGGAGGGGAGGCAGAGGCTCAGGTATTAGACGTTACCAGCCGCCAGTCGATGGCCGCCTTCGTTCAGGCAGCACGGGATAAGTGGGGCCGAATTGACGTACTTATTAACAACGCGGGCATTATGCCTCTCTCTCCGCTTTCGGCTGGCAAGCAGGATGAGTGGGAACGCACCATTGACGTAAATATCAAGGGCGTACTGTGGGGTATTGGTGCTGTTTTGCCGATTATGGAAGCCCAGGGCTCGGGGCAGATCGTCAATATAGGCTCGATTGGTGCCTTGTCCGTCGTGCCCACGGCCGCCGTCTATTGCGCGACCAAATTTGCGGTACGGGCCATTTCCGATGGTTTACGTCAGGAAAGTTCGAACATCCGTGTGACCTGCGTCAACCCTGGGGTAGTGGAAAGCGAACTGGCCTCAACCATCACGCACGAAGAAACCATGGCGGTGATGGATGCGTACCGGGCTATTGCTCTCAAACCGGCTGATATCGCTCGCGCCGTGCGCCACATCATCGAGGCGCCTGAGAGTGTCGATACCACCGAAATCACCATCAGACCTACGGCCTCTGCAAACTAACGTTGCGGGTCAGGCACCAGCCTGACCCGCTTCACCCTCTTACCACGGCTGTTCGGTCGGCATAATAAACAGCTCTGCCACGTCCACATGTTCCGGTGCCTGCAATACGTAAAGAATCGAGTCGGCGATATCATCGGCTTTCAGGAACGTCATCTTCTCCTTCAGCTGTTCCATCTGTGCACGATAATTTTCGTCACTGATATGCTCGAATAATTCACTTTCAACGGCACCCGGCTGAAGCGAGGTGACGCGAATGTTGAACTGAGGGGCCAGCTCCATACGCAAAATATCCGAGAAGGCGGCAACCGCGTGCTTCGTCGCGCAGTATACGCCCAGTCCGGGAAAGGTTTTACGCCCGGCGATCGACGAGGTATTGATGATATGACCCGAGCGCTGTGACTGCATAATCGGCAATACGGCCGCGACCGTGTTAAATAGGCCCTTTACGTTTACATCTACCATTCGATGCCACTCGTCAACCCGGAGGCTGGCGATATCCGAAATCGGCATCAGCCCGGCGTTATTAAAGGCGATATCAATATGGCCATAGCGTTTGTGCAGTGCCTCCACCCCTTTATTAACTGAGGCCGGGTCAGTGACATCCATGTCCAGCGCCATGGCTTCCCCGCCAGCAGCCTCAATTTCAGATACCAGCGCCTGAAGACGATCCAGACGGCGGGCAGCGAGACCCACCCTGACGCCCTGTTCCGCTAACTTTTTGGCCGTGGAGGCACCAATTCCGCTTGAAGCACCGGTGATGAGCGCGACTTTACCGTTGAGTTCCATAGTTGATCCTCTTGAGAGTTGATTTCAACGCTTCAGAAAGAATGTCTGAAGTACGGGTCAATAATGGATCTTTCTGGCAATCGCTTCGCGCGGGCTTTTGCTCAAACTGTCGGGCTTTTGCTGCGAACGGCATCGCTGCGATAGTGGGAGGGCGTCACGCCGTTATGCCTGAGGAATACGGCAGCAAAGTGGCTGGGGCTGGTGTATCCGACGTTCAGTGCAATATTGATAATGGAATCATTGCTTTCCGATAGCATGCGACGCGCCTCCTCCATGCGTAGCCGGATAAAGTAGTGAGAAGGGGAAAGTCCGGTTGACTGTTTAAAGGCGCGGCTAAAATGGTATTCGCTAAGATCGGTCAGTTCAGCCAGGCGTGCCAGGTCAAACGGCTGGGCTAACCCTTCACGCATTGCCGTGAAGACCCGGTGCAGCTTAAATGCCTGCAAGCCCCCGCGGTGTCGTTTCGCATGTGTGCCATAGGTGCGAATCAGATGTACTGCCAGCGCCTGCGCAATGCCCTGGATAAACGGGCCGCTGGGTGGATTTTGCAGATACAGCTCCTGACGTATCTGCTCCAGCAGGGCGGATAGCGTGTCGTCGCGCGCGCCGGAGACTTCCCGCAGTTCATACTCCTGCATCATAGCCACTCCCATATAAACATGCATAACGACGAAAGGCGTATCTGGCCCGGCGTGCCAGCGCATTTCAGTAGGAGAAGCCGCCGTTGTGAGAAAGAAATCGCCTGCGGTAACGCGGTTTGCTAACCACGGCTCACCGGGGGAACGCTCCTCAACGACGGCATTACCTGAGAGGATCCAGACGATAAAAGGCTCCGGCACTGCCGGAATAATGACGTTTTCCTGCACGTGTCTGCGCGCCAGAATTTGCACGAATACATCCCGGGAAGATTGCGCCCGATGTTCTCTGATCAGCTTGCCGGGAAGGTATTCTTCAAAGGTCTCTGCGGAAGTACGCTGCGTCATATTTATCGTTGCCTTTAGCTATGCCAGTTGCACCAGGTTCACCGCCGGAAGAGGCCCTCCGGGGAATTGTTGTAGCGTACCGCCAACCTCCAGGCTGCCTAAATCAATACTTGCGAAGCCCAGTTGCCCGGCTAAGGCTGTTATTTCCGCCTTTGCGTCAGGATGGTCTCCGGAGATAAAGACGACACGACGGCCACCCGCCTGCGCCGGATCCTGAGCCAGCACCCCTGCAAGGAGAGTATTGAAGGCTTTAACGACGCGTGCACCCGGAGCCCACTGTGTCACCACCTGGCTTGAGTTTTTTCCGCCCAGTTCAGCCAGCGTGAAGCCTGGCAGTATGACCGGGTTGGTCGCGTCGATCAGGATACGCCCCTCCCAGTTGATGCCGCGTAACGCGGCCTCGGTTTTGTCCCAGTTTGTGCTGACAAAAACGAGGTCGGCCTGGGCGGCCTGTTCTACGGTGCCAGCGCGAGCCCCGTGGCCCAGTTTCTCAATCACCGCAGTCAGGCTTTCCGGCCCGCGGCTGTTACTCAGAATAGCGTTCATGCCCGCTTTAACCAGTTGTTCTGCAAAGGCTTGCCCGATAGCGCCAGCGCCGATGATACCTACAGTAGTCGTTTTCATATTGTATTTCCTTCATTGAAGAGTAGTGAACATGCACTGAGAGTAGTAATCTTTGATCTATCTGAATAGCCTATATAATTAGATGGGATCCATCTGCTGGAGCGATACATGCTGGACGGTATGTCTGTTGATCAACTCCGCACCTTTATTGCTGCCGTTGATGAAGGGAGTTTTTCCGCCGCCGGTCGCAGGCTGCGGCGCGCGCAGTCGGTTGTCAGCGCGACGCTGGCAAACCTTGAGGCACAGGTCGGGTTTCCATTATTCGATCGTACCGGGCGTTATCCGACGCTGACGGAGGCGGGCGTCGCCATGCTGGAAGCGGCGCGTCTTGCCACTGCCGGGATGGACGCCTTTAAGGCTAAGGCGCGCACCTTAGCCGAAGGTCTTGAGCCTGAACTGGCGGTGTCCGTCGACGTGATGTTTCCCGTAGCGCAGCTCACCGCTGCGGTGCAGGCGTTTCAGCAGGCATTTCCTGACACCCCGCTGCGTTTGTATGTGGAAGCGTTGGGGGCGGTGTTCCAGCCTTTACTGGACGGTCATTGCCGGGTGGCGATAACCGGATCGCTGCCGCATCTTCCGGCGGGATGCACCTCAGAATTCCTTCTCAGCGTGCCTGCGGTGGCCGTTGTCTCCCCTGAGCATCCGCTGGCGAACGCGTCCGGTCCGATCCTTCGTTCACTTTTACAGGAACACGTCCAGCTGGTGCTGACCGATCGCTCCTCTCTCACCGTGGGCCGAAGCTTTGGCGTCATGTCGTCAAAGACATGGCATTTAGCGGATATGGGCGCGAAGCACGCCTTCCTGCGTGCCGGACTGGGGTGGGGTTATATGCCGCTGCCAATGGTCGAGGAAGATCTCGCAGCGGGAAAACTGGTTACGCTGAACGTGCCGATGCAGCCCGACGTCGGGCCCGGTTTTTCCATGCAGGCGGTGCACCTGGAGGAACATCCGCCCGGCCCGGCCGGACGCTGGTTCGTTAACAGGCTGAAAATGCAGGCTGGCATGCCTCTCAACGAACGCAGCGGATCCGGCAAGTGAGCTCAACGGATAATTCAGGTTTTGTTGCTGTTGCATGTCTCCAGTATCGCACCGGCCCGACGGGCCGTGGCAGGCAGGATGTCGGCATCGGCTACGTAGCCATCGGGATCGAGACAGCGATTGTGTTCTCTCGCCTGTTGCAGGATCGCTTCATCCCAGTAGAGGCGCTTACGCTGATCGCCGCGGGTCGTCAGAATAAACTCCGTTTTGCCGTCAACCGCGCGGTAGCGACGCCAGCTGTTTGCCGGAACAGAGATCACCGAACGTTCCGGAGCGATAACGCTCACTTCTTCGCCCGCCTCGTTCCAGGTGATCTCCAGCTGGCCTTTAAAGACCATAATGACCTGAATATCCGGGCAGAGATGGCGGCCCACAACGTGATCCTCGGCGAGACGCAGCCATTCGACGGAAAAACCGTGCGGGCTCACGATAGCGGGAGCGGAATCCCGATCCTGTGAAATGCCGAAACCGATAACCGGCGCAATTTCGCCGCCGTGTCCTGGCAGCACCGAATCCAGCAGTCCCTGGGCTGACCAGCAGCGGTCATCGCCGGTTACCGCACGCTGGCGCATCTCCTCAACGCTGTAGTCACGCAGCCCGGCAATATATTCCTCTGACAGCGGCGTCAGCAGCGCGGCGGGGTCAGGCCGCGGATCGCCGGTTTCCTGTGTGATGAGCATGTTGTCTTTACTCAAATACATTCCGTATTCACTGGCTGCCGCCAGCACGGAAGGATGCCAGATGATGCCGCCCGTGTTGTCCCCGCCGAGCACCGTAAACACCATACCGCTGGTCTCTTCTTTACTGACGTTGGTGAAACCGCGGAAGATCCAGGTCGGTATTGAAAGGATAGTGGGTGCGCTAAATTCAGCTTCATGCTCGCCGTTGGCTCCCCAGCGAAAACGCCATGTTCCTTCATGGATCAGGAACACCTCGGCGGTGAAATGCAGATGCAGATTATTCGTCACCCCTTTCGGCATAGCCGCCGCGCCAATGTTAAAGCCGTGCGGCTCGGGAATATTGACGACCTGCTCGCTGGACTGGGTTACACCCGGGCCGATGAAGGAATAGTTTTGTTTGAGATGCGAGCCGGGTAGCTTGCAATCAATAAAAGCAAGATTACAGGAAACCATGTCCTCGGGGGCGATTAACCGTGTTCGAGCCTGACTCTGGGTAAGATGGATGGTTTTCATTATTTCTCCTTTTAATAACCGGATGCACCGGTGGTAGGGATAGCGTTGCCGCGGGCGAGAGCAATGGCTTCACGCGAGGCGCGACCCAGTTGCATGACGTCGTTTGCAGGGGTAACAAACTGAAAACCCTGATCAATGCGCGCTGCGGCGGCCGCGCCGGAAGTGCAGAAAATTCCGGCAATCTTCTGCTGCTGGCGGCAGCACTGAATCACCCGCTCAATAGCAGCAAGCATTTCGGGATGTTGGGATTCGGCGCTGGCGCTGCCGGTCAGCGTCAGTGAGAGATCGTTGGGGCCAATAAACACACCGTCCAGCCCTTCGGTATCAAGGATGGCGTCAAGATCAGCCAGCCCTTCGCGGGTTTCGATCATCGCCAGCGTCAGGATCTCGTTGTTAGCGTGCTGTGGATAATCACTGCCGCCGTAGAGTAGACCTCTGGCCGGACCAAAGGAGCGAACACCCAGCGGTGGATAGCGACAGGCAGCGACAAAACGGCGAGCCTGTTCCGCGCTGGAGATCATCGGGCAGATTACGCCGTAGGCTCCTGCGTCTAATACGCTCATGATTTGCGCCGGATCGTTATCTGCCACCCGCACCAGCGGCACGGCAGGCGTGGCCGATAGCGCCTGTAGCATTGACAGCGCGCTGGCAAAATCAATCATGCCGTGCTGCAAATCGACGGTGACGGCGTCGTAACCCTGATGGCCCATAATTTCCGCGCTATAACCGGACGGGATCGCCAGCCAGCCGTTTATGATGGGAGTATTTTCCAGAAATGCGGTCTTTAAACTGTTTTTGCGCACTGTATGCACTCCGTTATCCACTGACGCAGCAGCGGCGCGATCTCATCCGGGGTTTCCAGCGGAATAAAATGCCCGCCAGCCTCCACCGTATGTCTGGTCACGTTCGCGTTGCCTGCGGCAAGTAGCTGATGATGATGGGGCGTGCAGATAACGTCCTGCGCGCCGTTTAGAAGTAATGTGGGGCAGGAGAGGGCGTTAAACGCAGTCCGGTTGTCCTGCCGGTGAATGGCCATTTCCGTTTGCCCGGCAAAGGTCTCAATGCCGCACTCTTGCGCCATTCGGCAAATAGTCTCTTGCAGGATCCGATCGGACAGACGTGACGGGGCGACATAGCTCTGCCACAGCGAGGAGACCAGCCAGTCGGCCAGGCCCCGCGCCTGTGCGGTGCGTACCGCTTCCCGGCGTGAAGCGAGGGTGTCTGGCGCAACGGGCAACGGATTAACGGAAATCAGCGTCAGCCCGTTCACTCTTTCTGGCGCGTCGGCGGCCATTTGCAGCGCGACTATGGCACCGAGAGAAAACCCTGCCAGCAGAAAGCGCGGCGGCAGAACCTCTAATAACCGCCGTGACGCCTGCGGCGCGGACTCCGCACCCGTCAGCGTAATACACGACACCGCTGCGACATTCAGCCGTTCAATAACGGGCTGCCAGAGCCGGGCGTTACAAAGCGTGCCACCAAGCAGCACCAGTGGCAGATCGGTATTGTCCAGAAGCGGATATTCCATTGCATCCCTCACGTAGCGGTCCAGCCGCCGTCAACCATCAGGGCACTGCCGGTGATCAGCCCGGCGGCATCTGAGGCGAGAAACACTACCGGGCCCATAATGTCCTCCAGCCTGCCTAACCGGCGCAGCTTGATGTTGTCCAGCACGTAGTGGCGGAACGCCGGATCGGCAAGCGCCGGGCGCGTCAGGTCGGTTTCAATGAAGGTCGGGCACAGCGTATTAACGCGGATCCCCGCATCGCCCAGCTCCAGCGCCATCGTTCGGGTTAACCCTTCAAGCGCGAATTTGGAGGCACAGTACACGCTACGCTCGGGGCCACCAACGTGTCCCATTTGCGATGAGATGTGAATAATCGACCCTCCCTTACCGCCCGCCCGCATTCTGCGCGCCACGCGCTGGCTGACAAAAAAGGTGGCGCGCAGGTTAAGCGCCATCACCGCATCGAAATTGTCCTCGTTCACCTCAAGAAACGGCTGGTGGCGTGCCAGCCCGGCACTGTTCACCAGAATGTCGGGCGTGGGCAATGTCGCCAGCACACGCTCCACCTCCTGAGCGTCGGTAATATCCAGCTCCAGCGGGTGAAATGCGAGCCTGTGTTCCGCTGCCAGACTTGCGGCATGCGCCAGCGCCTCGCGGCCCCGGGCGGCGATCCATACCTCTGCGCCCGCCTGTGCGAGGGCGACGGCGGCAGCGAAGCCAATCCCTCTTGACCCGCCGGTTACCAGCGCGCGTTTGCCGTGCAGGGTGAAAGAGGGCGTTTGCAAAAGCGTCATGGCTTACACCTTTTCCCTGACCGGGGCCGGTGTGGCGTAGGGAACCTCCGTCTGGCCATAACGGCGCACGCGAATATTGGCCTGCTCGGCATGTCCGGCGAAACCCTCCAGCAACGACAGACGCGAACAATAGCTGCCGATTTCGGCAGTGGCTTCGTCGCTGAGGACTTTCTGGAAGGTGCAGGTTTTCATGAACTTGCCCACCCACAGGCCGCCGGTATAGCGTGCGGCTTTTTGCGTCGGCAGGGTGTGGTTGGTTCCGATCACCTTATCGCCGTAGGCCACGTTAGTACGCGGCCCAAGGAACAGCGCGCCGTAATTGGTCAGGTTAGCCAGGAACCAGTCGTCCCGGTCGGTCATCACCTGAACATGTTCGGAAGCGATACGATCTGCCTCCAGCAGCATCTCTTCGTAGCTGTCGCAGACGATGATTTCCCCGTAGTCCTGCCAGGACTGGCGGGCAATGTCGGCGGTAGGGAGCTTTTCCAGCAGCCGTTCCACTTCGCTGAGCGTCTCTTTGGCAAGCTGGAGCGAGTTCGTCAGCAGGATGGCAGGGGTGGTGACGCCGTGTTCGGCCTGGCCCAGCAGATCCGTGGCGCACATTTCCGCGTCAACGGTGTCATCGGCAATCACCAGCGTTTCCGTCGGACCGGCAAACAGATCGATACCTACCCGGCCGAACAGCTGGCGTTTGGCCTCCGCGACGAACGCGTTACCGGGGCCGACCAGCATGTCGACCGGTGCCAGCGAGTCCGTGCCCAGCGCCATGGCGCCTATCGCCTGAATGCCGCCAAGGGCATAGATTTCCGTTGCGCCAGCCATTTTTTGCGCCGCGACAATCGCCGGGGCGGGCTGACCGTTAAACGGCGGGGCACAGCTGATAATTCTTGAGCACCCCGCCACGCTGGCGGTGATAATCGACATGTGCGCGGAGGCGAGCAGGGGATATTTTCCGCCAGGCACGTAACATCCCACGGCGTTAATCGGAATATTTTTATGCCCGAGAATAACGCCGGGACGCGTTTCAATTTCCAGATCACGCAGGCATTCTTTCTGCGCGCGGGCAAAATTCGCCACCTGCTGTTGGGCGAATTCAATATCCTGAATATCCTGGCGGCTTAACTGTTTTATGCAGCGGTCGATCTCCGCGGGGGTCAGACGATAATCCTGACGGTCATAACGATCGAATTTAATGGATAATTCGCGAATGGCTTTATTTCCACGCTTTTCAATATCCGCAAGTATTTGCTCAACCGTTTCTCTTATTTGCTGGTTGGCTTGCTGGCGCTCTTCGGTAGATTTACCGGTTTTTAATTTCCAGGACACACGCTTCTCCTTACCTTTTTTAGATGTCAGTTGTCCTCCCGGCAGACCGGGAAAGGGTGTTTACTTCAGAGTGGGTTATTGATCCGGCGCGGCGGCGTACGCACCGTTTTTTAATAATTGGGCTGAGGTTTGCGTTTTACGGGCATATACCCATCGAGCGGACAGCGGCGTGGCAATAGCGGCCACAACGGAAAGGGCGGCAATCAATATATAACCGGACGACAGGTTAATATGTTGCATCATTACGCCCATCATTACCGGCCCGACAAACATGCCGCAGGAATAAATGGTCTGGAATAGTCCCATTCGCGTGGATTGTTCATCAGACGAGGTATTCACTACGCTGAGCGACATGAATGCGGCAAAGGCCATACCGAACGAAAAACCTGCCAGCGCCTGCCACAGGTAAATGACGTACATATTGCTGGTAAAGGGAATGCCGAAGGTGGAGATCACTTGTAAAACGATGCCGAGCACGGCGGTTTTTACCAGCCCAAGGCGCTGATAAAACACCGAGCTGCACAGGGCGATGGCCAGCCCGTAAAACAGAAGGTGGATGTTTCCGAGCACCGCGAGGATCCCCGCCCGGGCGCCGAGCTGTTCAGCGTAGACCGGCGTCAGGGTGTCCCGGGTGGCGAAGGGCACCAGAATGACGACGGTCGCCAGGATGCCAATCAGCCAGACGGAACGGTCGGCCAGCTGCTGGCGCGCGCCGGTGATGCAGGCTTTAAGCGTGGGGGCCTGCACCGGGTCGTGCACGTCCTGAATGCGGGTCGTCAGGATCAGCGCCACCAGGGCGGAGATGCAGGAGACAAAAAAGGCGATGTTATTGGCAAAATAGTGGATCAGCACCGCGCCAATACAGTTGCCGAGAAATACGCCGATGGGCCCTGCCAGCGCCAGCAGCGCGACGGCGGCAGGGGCTTCGTTGCGACCGAAGTAACGCATGAACAGGATGTTGTACAGCACCCATGTCGCCGCCGTGACGCCGTCTGCCGCTTTCGCCAGATACAGCGTAATGGCATTGGGTTCAAGCCAGGCAATTGGCCAGGCGATAATTGGCAGCAGCAGGCCAATCTGGATGAAGATCCTGCGGCTTTTAACCACGTCGGAAATAATGCCTAACGGGAAGCGTATCAGAAGGGTTGCCAGCCCGGATGCGCCCATGATGATGCCCATGATCTGTGGCTCAATGCCCTGGTTGATCATCATGGGGGCCAGGAATGCATCAATGCTATGGATGCAGATAAAGAACAGGATGCTGATGATGAAAAAGAGCCGGGCTTCCCGACGGCGTAACAGTGCTTGAAACATGGTTTTGAACCTCTTAAGAATTAATGGGTTATAACCAGTCAGGGACGACGTTTACCGGTTCAATCCTTTGGGCGACTCCTGTTCTCTCCGGTACCTTTGACGGTATGAAAACTCTTTGCATACGTATTCAAGATTTGAAGTTACGAAAAGGTTTCATGTTTGTAAAGTGATCTCGATCTTGTTGTGAGAATTTTAATTTTTTGTGTTGCATACGCATGCAAAGGTGGTGTAAGTATAAAAAACACCCACTTGCTGAGGCGTTCGAAGCACGCGCAAATGGGCAGGACGTTGATAAGGAATCAGGGGTAATGAAACGTAAGACTTTTGCAGCAGTCACATCCCAACAGGTCGCTCAGCTGGCGGGGGTATCGCAATCTGCGGTGTCGCGAACGTTCACGCCGGGGGCCAGCATTTCACCGGCAACGCGTGAAAAAGTGCTGAAGGCGGCGCGCGAGTTGGGCTATCGCCCGAATGCGATAGCCCGTTCGCTCAACACGGCGCGTTCGCGCATTATCGGTGTCGTCATTTCTTACTTTGATAATCCCTTTTACTCGCAGGTGCTGGAGGCGCTGGCACAAAAGCTGGATACGCTGAACTATCACCTGCTGCTGTTCGTTGGCGACCGGGACGGTAACGTTGACCGTATTTTTGACCAGATTATGCAGTACCGGGTGGATGGCATTGTGCTGGCCTCGGTGACGCTGTCGCTGGAGTTGTCCGAGGAGTGTCTTGCCGCCGGGATCCCGGTAGTGCTGTTTAACCGCAGCGAAGAGAGTGGCATGGCCTCCAGCGTCAACAGTAATAACGAAGCGGCCGCGCGGCAGATTGCCGAGTTTCTGCTGGCGGGGGAGCACAAGCGTTTTGCCTACGTGGGCGGCGTGGCGGATTCCCCGGTCAATATTGCCCGCCAGCGCGGGTTCATCTCCACGCTGGAAGAACATGGCATCACCGATGTGCGGGTGGTGCACGGGAATTACGACGCTCAGCAAACCACCCGGGCGGCTTATACCCTGTTTTCGGCGTCGCCAGCGCCGGATGCGGTCTTTGTCGCCAACGATCATATGGCCGTCACGGTAATGGATGTGGCGCGCTATGAGTTTGGTTTGCGCATTCCGGAGGAGGTCTCCATTGTCGGGTATGACGACATCGGCCCTTCCGGCTGGCCCTCTTATGCGTTGACCTCGGCGTCGCAGCCGGTCGGCGCGATGGTAGATGCCACGGTGGAACTGTTAATGAAGCAAATTGACAGCGGAACCATAGAGCCTGAACAGATTACGGTGCCCGGTACGCTGGTGATACGCCACTCGGCGCGTCGCCCACGCAGCGGCGTTATCGAAACCAATGGTTTAACGCTATTCCAGTCTAAGGAGCGCACATGACCAGATTGCGGGGCTTCAGCCCTCAATTCGACTCTATCCAGCAGTTCATTTTGACGCTGACGCACGTGGTGTGGGAGCAGAAAGATATCGGCCAGCTGGCGGATTTTTACGCCACGCCGGTGGTTTTCACTACCCCCGAAAAACAGCTGCATGAGCTTTCCCAGTTTATGCGCCTGACGCTTGAGGCGATGCACAGCTTCCCGCAGCGAGCGGTGCTGACGGAGGATATTCTGTGCAGCCAGAACCCGGGGGACGAGTACTATGCGGCTCAGCGTACCGTAGCCCGCATTCAGCATCAGGGGGAGGGATTTTTTGGCCCGCCGACCGGGAAAAATGTCTGGGTCCGCACCTGGGCCGATCGCATCTGTGTTGATGGGGCCGTACGCCAGGAGTGGCTGCTTCAGGATCGTGCTGCGATTGTGGCGCAACTGGGGCTGGATATCCGCGAATTTGCCTTTAACCTGGCGACCATGCGCCAGCAGCTTGGCGTGGAGGCGGTCTCTGCCGAGACGCTGGATGCCCGCTGGGCGGGCGGGCCCGAGGGCGACGACGTAGAAGGGGCGCTGGCAGGCGTCGTTGAGCGCTACTTAACCATGTGGGCGGGCGGTAACAGTGGCGTGGTGCCCGGTCTCTATCACCCGGCGGCGACGCTTTACGCGCCGGGTCATTGCCTCTGCACCGGTGAGCAGGAAATTGGCGCACAGCTTTCTGGCTACCGCGCTTCATTTGCCGACAGCGAAACGCAGCTCCATCATCTGATTGTGCGTAAAGATCCTAACGAGCCGAATCGGCTTTCCCTGCGCTGGTCGTTATTAACCTGGCATGACGGTTACGGCAAATTTGGTGCGCCAACCCGTAAACCCATATCAATTACCGGTATCAGCCAGCTTGAATTACGTGATGGTTTAATTTTCCGTGAATATCTGGGGATCGATGAATTAGCGATCTGGTCGCAAATAGTGAATTAACAGGGGCGGCAGCCCCCTTATTCTGGCTGCCGAAAATAATCGAGTTTAATTCACCCTCACTTACGGGTGCGGGTTCTTATTGTCTGAAAACAGAGCAGGAGTTTATATGTCTTCCACCGAAGCAACAAATAAAGCACCAGCCGTACCCGAAAAAAACAGCGTGAAATCGCTGAAAGAGGAACCTGTATTACAGGTGGAACGTCGTGATTTTGTCGATCTGGTACCGGAAAAAAGACCGCGCGTGCAATCATTACGCGGCTTTGATGACTGCTATACCGATATTGTCGATTATATAGTTCGCTGCACCCATAAAATATGGGACGAGCGCGATGTCGGCTTAATTTATTCTCACTATACCCATAACTGCGTGCTGTATAACGCGCTGGGGACACTCTATAACCGTGAGCAGGTGGTACAGGATACGCTGCAGCGTTTAATTGCCTTCCCGGAGCGGCGCGGCATGGCAACCCAGGTTATCTGGAACGGAAATGATGTTGACGGTTTTTATACCTCTCACCTGGTGACGGGAAGCGGGCGGCATACCCAGCACAGCCATTTAGGCAAGCCGACCAACCGCACCTTCGTTACCCGTACCGTGGCAGATTGCATGATCCACGAGAATAAAATTTACCGGGAGTGGGTGGTCAGCGACAACATGTCGTTAATGAAACAGCTTGGCCTGAATACCGATCAAATCGCATTTAATATGGCAAAGGAGCAGTTTGATAAAGGCTTCCGCGTGATGGACATCGGCGAAAATGGCCGCATGCTGGGACAATATCCGCCGGAGATGGAGTGCGATGTATCCATTGCACACACCGTTACGGAAGAGCAGTGTCTGCGCTGGCTGCACGAGATCTACAATCGTCGGATGTTCGGCAAAATCAAAGAGGTTTACGCCCCTAACGTGCAGTGGCATGGCCCGCTGATGAAAGAGCTGTACGGCACCGCGGCGGTAACCCATCAGACGCTGGCGCTGGTGGGGATGATCCCTGACGGCGCATGGCTGCCGCAGCATATCTGTTCCAACCCGTGCGATGAAGGCGGCGTCAAAGTGGCGGTTCGCTGGATCATCGAAGGGCATCACCTGGGTTACGGCGAACTGGGCAAGCCGACCGGAGAACGACTGTTCGTGATGGGCATGTCGCACTACCACATCGTCAACGGCAAAATTGTTGATGAATGGGTCGTGTATGACCACCTGGCGCTGCTGGCGCAAATCAAACTCGGCCAGATGGAGGACGCGTAAATGTTAAATCAGGTGAGCTGGATTAAGCGCCCGCAGGGGCAGGATGCGCAGGCCGATCGTTCCCTGACGGAGAAGGTCAGCGCCATTATCGAGCGCGTGAAAACCGAAGGCGATACGGCGCTAAGAGCCTTTTCGCAGCAGTTTGATAACGTCGTGCCGACGCAGTTTGAGGTGAGCGAGCAGGAGATCGCCGAAGCACTGCAGGGGATGGATGCCCAGACGCGCCGCGACAGCGAGTTTGCTATTAATCAGGTGCGTCGTTTTGCGCAGGCGCAGCTGGCGACCATGCAGCCGCTGGAAGTTGAGACGCTGCCTGGCGTACATCTCGGTCACCGGATCATCCCGGTGCAGACGGTGGGCTGCTACGTGCCGGGTGGGCGTTACCCGATCCTCTCTGCGCCGGTGATGTCGATTGTCCCTGCGACGGTGGCGGGCTGCGAACAGATCATCGCCTGTCTGCCGCCGGGAGCGCATCCGGCGATGATCGCGGTTTGCCATCTGGCGGGCGCGCACCGCATTTTCAGGGTAGGTGGCGCGCAGGCCATTGCGGCCATGGCCTGGGGAACGGAGAGCATTCCATCGGTGGACAAAATCGTTGGGCCAGGCAACGCCTTCGTTAACGAAGCGAAACGCCAGGTGTTTGGTCGAGTCGGCATTGATGCCCTCGCCGGGCCAAGCGAGATTTTCACTATCGCTGACGACAGCGCCGATCCGCGCATTCTGGCCGCCGATATGCTGGCGCAGGCAGAGCACGATATTCATACCCGCGTCGGGCTGGCGACAACCAGCCGGGATATCGCTGAGCGTACCCTGGCGGAGGTTGAGCGTCAGCTTGCCAGCCTGCCAACGGCCGCCACGGCGGGGGAGGCGTGGCGCCGGCAGGGTGAGATTGTGCTCTGTGAAGATGAAGCGCAGCTGATTGCGTTTGCTGACCATATGGCGACGGAGCATTTGCAGGTGCATACCCGCGATCCGCACGCGACGGCGGCGAAGATCCGCAACTATGGCTCGCTGTTTATTGGTCAGAACGCCAGCGTGGTGTTCTCTGATAAATGCTGCGGCACCAACCATACGTTACCGACGATGGCGGCGGCACGCTATACCGGCGGTCTGTGGGTTGGGGCGTACGTCAAAATCTGTACCCATCAGTGGATTGACGAGCAGGGTATCCCGGCAATCGCAGAACCGGCGATCCGCCAGAGCCGTACCGAGGGGATGCAGGGGCACCGACGGGCGGCGGAAATTCGTCTGCGTCCGCAGGACATTGATGCCATTACTACCGGCATGCGGGACTAAAACGTATCCCGGGCAGCCTTCTGCCCGGTTTTCATCACGAGGGAGCCTGAGTCTATGAAGCGCCTGATACCGCCAGACGACTGCCCGGAGGAAATTGCCCGCCGTCTCGACGTCATTCAGCAGCACCGGGCGCTCAACGCGATCCTCGGGGTTAACCCTGACGCCATGTCTCAGGCGGAACAGCATCAGCAGCAGCGTCGACGCGGGGAGCCGATCGGCCCCCTGCACGGCGTGCCGTTGATCGTCAAAGATAATATTGCCTGCGCACCGATGCCCATTACTCTTGGCTGCCGGGCGCTGGCCTCACTTAACGCGACGTCGGATGCGCTTGTTATACAGCGGTTGCGCAGGGCAGGAGCGATTATCCTCGCCAGAGCGAATATGTCCGAGTTTGCTTTTGACGTGCGCTCGCGAAGCTCGCTGGGGGGCGATGTGGCAAACCCGCTTCGCCCGTCACTTACCGCCGGAGGTTCCAGCGGAGGATGCGCCGCGGCGGTGGCGGCGGGGATGGCGGATGGCGCATTGGGTACCGATACCGGCGGCTCTATCCGCATTCCCTGTAGCTATACCGGGCTGGTGGGGCTACGGCCTGCTTTTCGCCGTTCACAGCTGGATGGCGTGGCGCCGCTCTCGCCCAGCAAAGATACCGTTGGGCCAATGGTACATAGCGTTGAAGATGCCGCCTTGCTGCATGCGGTGATCCATGGTTTGCCACCGGTTGCGCTTCCTGTGCGTTCGCTGAAAGGCGTTCGCTTTGGTGTGGTAACCGCGTTACAGGGAGAGGATGAGGTACAGCTGGAGGTCTGGCAGTCGGCGCTGCACACGTTGCGTCGTGCCGGAGCAACGCTGGTGGAGGTATCATTACCTTTGCTGGACGACGTAAGTCAGGCGACATGCCTGAGCCTGTATGAATTTCGCGTGGCGATTGACGACTGGCTTAGCAAACAGCCTGGCGCTCCCTCCGGACTAACAAGCATTGTGGACTCCGGCGCTTTCCTGCCAGAGTATGCGCCGTTTCTACGTCAGATGCTGGTGAGTAACACGCTGAAAACCCCGCACTGGCTGGCGGGGCGTCGCTTTCAGCGCCTGTTACGGCAGAGCCTTTGCCAGGTGGCGGAGGCGCAGCGCATCGACGGATTTGTGTATCCCACCGTACAACGGTTACCAGAAAGTATGGCGAAGATGCCGCCAGGCTGCGCACCGGAACTGGCCGCCATCAGCGGCCTGCCTGCTATAACGTTGCCGTGCGGCGTAAGCCGTATCGGTCTGCCGGTGGGGATGGAGATGTTATCGGTGCAGGAGGATGAGACGGCGCTGATGGTGCTGGCGCTGGCGTGTGAGGGGGCGCTGGGCGAGAAGGGACAGATATAAAAAGCCCGCAGAGCTTGCGCCGTGCGGGCTTTCAGCACTTCATCGGATGACTCTGGTAATCACTGATGGAGGATTATTGGGCTGGTGGAGTCTTAATAAATTCATTAATAGGCTGTTTTTTGTTGATAATTTATAAATTCTACTTTCACGGTATGCCAATGGCGATTTGTTGCAGTGTTTCCTGTGGTTAAGCAAACCTGTTTTTTGAATGGATCACATCAAGAAAAAGCTTTTTTGGATTTAACTGTTCACCCTTAACTTATATTTAGAAAGAAAAAGACCGGCTGTTGCTGGTCTGAGGTCGGTTAAGTCGCTGCGGGTTTGTCTGCCTGTAGCTACTTCGAAGAAAGGGCAAGTTTGCGCGCAGTCATCAGGAAATCGAATGGGGTTGAATCCCACAACTCAGGTGAAAAATCAAATCCATACCGGCTTTTGAATTCCTCATCCAGCCTGTCTCCGTAAAGCGCAAGGAAACAATCGACCTCTTCGGCTAACTCTTTTAACATCCAGTCGGGAGCTGTTTTTTTATAGAGTTCAATAGTGCCCTCAATAGTATCCTCTCCCTCATTTATGAGGTCATGATCCTGATTGAAATAACCCTGAATCAGCTGATCAATATGATAGAAATTTTGCATAATCCATTTGTCCTATGGGGTCGGGAATGCTGTAAGGATATAGCGACAGAGCTGGTCATCCTTGTACTCGGAGTTTGGTTCAAAAGGCATTGAGTAGTTGCCTATTGCAGAACATCTTTTGCCGATGAACAAGAGGCGTGGCAAGCGGCATATGGGCACTGGATGCAAAAATGTAAAACTGGGGTTACTGAAGTTAGCGCTGGCCAAAATTTTGCCGAGTGGACGTAATGTGGACATGGGCAAAAAAAGGGGTTACGTTTTCACGTAACCCCTTGTTTTATTTGGTGGAGCTGGCGGGAGTTGAACCCGCGTCCGAAATTTCTACATACCATTTATAGTACAATAAAAACAGTATTTTATGTTTATAAACAGTGTTTTAGTGTTGGTCTGTGTTTTACAGTTTTATGTATTTTTAAGGCTCTGCCGCCATAATGCCGCCACTGCTAATTCCTTACGATAGGAAGAATGGAGGGGAACAACTTCGAACCATCATTGCCGTAGTCTGGAATAAAGTCCCATAGTCCTTTGGAGGTTTGGAAGAACTCGGAGTTTAAGCCAATCAAAGTGTATACATGGACCAACAGATCACGTAAACCAGTAACCATCTGTTTTATTTGCTTTTCATCAGAGAATGAAGTTGTGAAATGTTTATCATCAAAGGGCTCGAAAACAATAAATTCATGCTTTTCATAACGATAGTCGATTCCTAATTCTCGGCACAGTAAAATAACATTAAGCTCAAGTTGCTGAAGGGAAATGACTTGAGTGTCATACGAAGCATCTTTATGGTAACAGTTTTCAATGGCTTTACTGATTTTTTTATAATAATCTTGAACCCTTCCCATAAATAATTGGCTTACAACTTTGCTGTATCCTTCATCAATAGAAGATTTTGTGAAAATATTCATGTAAAGAATATAGGGATGGGAGATTGATAGTTCTATATATTTTTTGTTTTCATCTTGTTCGTTAAACTCTCTACCTACAAAAAATGATGGAACGGTTTTGAAAATATCCGCATAGCTTTTTTGATGCGCATAGAATGAATCAGATTTATTTTTTACTTTTACCAATTCAATTTGAAGTTCTGTTCGCAATAGTTGGTTTTCTGTCTGAATTGTCCTATGAATGTTGTTAACTATTGCCCCCAACGGAACGGAGCTTGCTAGTAACATCAGCGGGAATTTACTGATTTCATAAAACCTAGCATATCCATGAGCGCTCAAAACAGGTGTTTTTCCCCACCATGCAAATGCGCCAAAGTAAAAAAATGAGAAAACAGGGAAGCCGATTGAAAACAAAAATAATTTTTGTCTAAAAAGATTGGCTGGTGTTAATTCGTACCATTTGTTTTTAATGATTAGATGAATTGTATAAGCAAAAATTGCAATATAGAAAATGATCCCAAGTTCTGAATAAATCGTCATGATCTTTTCCATTCTAAAGAATATAAAGGGTTTTTAGTAACGGCATCTTCTAGATGGTCAGGTGCAAAATGTGCGTAAACCATCGTCATTTTTATATCGGCATGGCCCAGAATATCGCGAAGTACAAGTATGTTTCCGCCGTTCATCATAAAATGGCTTGCGAATGTATGGCGCAGCACATGAGTACATTGTCCCTCTGGCAGATCGATACCAGCCCGCTTTACTGCACGCTCAAAAGCTTTTCTGCATGGCGTGAATAGCTTCCCCCTGTTTTTGGGGAGTTCGTCATACAACTCCTGAGATATCGGTACAGTTCGGTTTTTCTTACCTTTGGTTTTGGTATAGGTGATCCGGTATTTTGATAACTGATGGCCTTGAAGGTTTTCGGCTTCACTCCACCGCGCGCCGGTAGCCAGGCATACCTTTGCGATCATCAATAGACTAGGGCTTTGAGAATCAGCGCAGGCATCAAGCAGGCGTTTAATTTCGTCCGAGGCCAAGAACGCCAATTCACCTTCTGCGATTTTGAATGTTGGTAGCCCGGCGAGCGGGTTAGGCGCTGACCAGTGGCCCAGCTTTTTCAGGGTGCCAAAAACGGATGATAAGTTACGCTGTTCAAGATTAACCGTGCGGGGCTTCACTGGCGACATTAGCCCACCGTCTTCGTTACGTACCTCACCTTTTAATCGTGCTTCACGATATTTGGTAAAATCACCGGCTGTTAACTCAGAAGCTACGGGATCTCCCAGCCCATTGCAGATAATGTTCAATTTCGCCATGAGGCGCTTGGGGTCTGCGAGCGTCTGGCCATAAAGGGAGTGCCACTGCTCAATCAATTCTGACAAATGCCGCCGATCTTCCTTTTCACCCAGCCACGGCTTTTTGTTCACTTCATCCATGGTGAAGTTTTCAAATGCTACAGCCTCGCCTTTAGTCGCAAATTGCTTACGCACACGCTTGCCGTCACGCCCGTTCGGGTAGCACTCGCACAACCATTTTCCATTCGGCTGCTTTCTGATCGTCATATCAAAGACTCTTAATGATTTTCAATGCACGGCCAACTACCTCGATATCATCCAGGCTGCATTCAAACGAAGAGTCATCTTGATGCACAACTAATCTGTTTCCCGGAAGACGAGTTAACTTAACAATGCTTTTTATCCCGTCGATATCGACCAACCACATCCCATTCACTGGTGGTGCCTGGGTACGGTCAACTAAATATGAATCGCCAGCGGTATTTACTAGAAGCAGCTCGCGTGAGTCAGATGGAAGCAGGCTGCTATCAATGATGGCCTTCCCGGCTTCAACCAGCGAACCTCCCATGAGATTAACCTTGTCGATCTCGGGCGATACAAGTTCAGAAAGAGGTTTTACCTTGCCAGAGTTCACGAAATTGATACTTTTTTTATCATCAATTTTTGTTCCGGGTTCACCTTGACCTGTGGTCAGCCAGAGTAAAGAAACGCCCGTTTCAAGAGCACATTGAATCACCCATTCTGCAGGGAAGCTGTCTCTTAAGTATCTGTTAGCCATAGTGCTTTTAGATGCACCTAGGTGATCGCATAGCTGCTGCCTGGACTTAAAATCATAGGCAGCCATTAACCTATGGATAGCCTCTCTACCCCCTGTATTCTCGCCAGCTTTCACCTGTATCATTTCTTAATCCTATTGACGTATCAAATATTGGATCGTAGTATCTCGATTGTTCAATTATTGAATTGCATAAAACAAGATAAAACGACATAAACCAAACCTTAACTGAGAGATACTGCACTATGAGCACCGATATTTCAATTCGTGTACCAAAAGAGATGGCTACACCTGCAGAGTTCGCGGAATGGGAAGGCATTTCCCGTGGCTCTGTTTATCAAAAAATTCACCATGGTCAGTTGGCTAAGTATATGGTTAAAAAGGAGAAAAATAAGGGTCGCGTATGTCTCCGTTACTTGATGTACAAAACCGATCAAGTTCGTGAGTCCCTTGGCCATTCCAACTTCCGCGTCATTGTTGGTCAGTAAGTTCGATTATGAGAACTTTTTGAGGGGTTCACATGTTTGATTATAAGATTTCCAAACATCCACACTTTGATGATGCCTGTCGCGCTTTCGCACTGCGGCACAACATGGCGAAGCTTGCAGATCGAGCAGGCATTAATGTCCAGACACTGCGCAATAAACTGAACCCGGAACAACCGCATCAACTTACGGCGCCGGAAATTTGGCTGCTGACGGATATCACAGAGGACTCCTCGCTGGTTGATGGGTTCCTGGCTCAAATCCATTGCCTGCCATGTGTGCCGCTGAACGAAGTAGCCAGCGAGAAAATGCCTCATTACGTTTTGAATGCTACAGCAGAGATCGGTCGCGTTGCAGCAAGCGCTGTTTCTGGCGAACACCAAACAACAACGGAACGCCGCCAGGTTATCGAAAGCATCAATTCTGTTACACGCTTCATGGCACTAACAGCTGTTTCCCTCCACGCGCGCCTACAGTACAACCCGGCAATGGCAAGTGCTGTTGATACAGTGACGGGCCTCAGCGCTTCGTTTGGTCTGATCTGAGGTGCTTATGCTGAATAAAGAACCTTCATTCGCTTCGCTGCTGGTAAAGCAAAACCCGGCAATGCACTACGACCATGGATGGATTATTGGAGAAAACGGTAAACGATGGCATCCGTGCCGTGATCAGTCCGAATTATTAAACGGGCTAACATCTAAAACGGCTAAGCCGTCAGCTTTTTTAATTATTCGCATTGTTCGCTTGATTATTAAAGGAGTGAAACATGTCTCGCAATGAGTTGAGAATTATTCTGGGCGTGATCATCCCAAATATGGCCGAGGGTTTTGAAATTAAAACCCGTGACGGTGCTGTTTTGCGTGTCGATCCTGAGTGGGAATGCTGCAAAGAATTTAAAGAAGGTTTGCAGGCTGAAATTATCAACCAAATTAAAAGTAAGCCTGTCCCTGTTTCTGGTTATATCTAAGTAATTAACCCGTTGTTTATGGCGTAAACCCGCCGGGCATTGTTTTGCCCGAATTTTGAGGAAATGAATATGAAAAATACTAAAACCCACTCAATGAAAACAGGTCCAGACGATGCTGGTCTGTTCGCTTTGTTAAATGAAACTCGCCTGGATGAGCGCCGTTGCCGCGCTGATGCAATGGCGGCTCGTCTGGATAGTCTGGCCGTGCGCATCGTTTCCAGTCAATTGAGCCATATCGAGGCGGCCGAACTGCTTCGCGTTGAAGCAGTCCGCATCCTGAACGAAGCGCAGGAGCTGCATTAATGGCTGATTCAATGGACCTCGCCCAGCTGCGCGAACAGGAAGATCGTGAGCGCCATATCAACAATGCCCGCGCCAAAGCGCCGGGCGTTTCCCGTGTTCTCTGTGAGGAGTGTGATGCTCCCATCCCGCCAGCTCGCCGCCGCGCTATTCCCGGCGTGCAGTGCTGTGTGACCTGTCAGGAAATCGCAGAGCTAAAAAGCAAGCATTACAACGGAGGTGCGTTATGAGCACGCGCGTTCACCAGGTAAAAATCGCTCCGGCTTATTTCAATGCCGTTGTCACAGGCGAAAAACGTGCGGAGCTTAGGAAGGATGATCGTGGCTATAAAGTCGGTGACGTTCTTTCTTTGTGCGAATGGGACCACGACGGCAAATATACCGGCAGAGAATGCGCCGCAGTTATTACCCATATTCTGCCAGTAAATGACGTTCTTCCTATGCCGGGAAACTGGATTCCGGGTAGTTGGGTGATGCTTTCAATTCGCCCGTTCACAACCGTAGAAGCGCTGGTTCACTTATTCACAGGGAGTGTCAAATGAGCACTATCCTGAAATGGGCGGGGAACAAAACCGCCATCATGCCCGAACTGAAAAAGCACCTCCCAGCTGGCCCGCGATTGGTTGAACCTTTCGCGGGTTCCTGTGCTGTAATGATGGCAACAGACTATCCTCATTATCTTGTCGCGGATATTAACCCTGATTTAATAAATCTATATCGTGACATAGCAACAAACGCATCTGCTTTTATTGAGCGTGCCAAACATCTGTTTAAAGTCTTTAATAGTGAAGATGGTTATTATGATAGCCGTGATTCATTCAATTATGATAAAGACCCTAAATGGCGCGCGCCGCTTTTTTTATTCTTAAATCGTCACTGTTACCGTGGGCTTTGCCGTTATAACAAAAAGGGGGAGTTTAACGTCCCTTACGGTAATTATAAAAATCCTTATTTCCCGGAAAACGAAATCCGCGCTTTTGCAGAGAAAGCCATTCGCGCAACGTTCATTTGTGCCAGCTACGACGAAACGTTGGCCTTATTGGTGCCTGGCGATGTTGTTTATTGCGACCCGCCTTATGACGGTACTTTTAGTGATTATCATACCGCCGGGTTTACTGAGGATGATCAGTATCATTTGGCGTCTATTCTTGAACGCCGCTCATCTGAGGGCCATCAGGTCATTGTTTCAAACAGCGACACTATTCTTACTCGTTCACTTTACCGGGAGTTCACTCATAAACGCCTCACAGCAAAACGCAGCATGGGCGTTGCTGCTGGTGATGCTAAGTCTGCCGTGGAAATCATCGCCGTATCAAAACCATCAAGAGTAGCTGTTGATGCCCTCCTGTCTGCCCATGACTCATTTGTGGAGGACAGGGCATGAAAAAAGATGCACTGCTCATCACTGCATATGACCCGGCCAACGGGGTAGAAATCGCTGTTTCGGCTGTTATACGTTTCGACCGCGAAACCGGAATTTTTACGGTAATTTCTATAAACCGAAACCCAGAAGGTCTGGGTGAGGAAGCATTCATCAGCGTTGAGATTGATGAATGACTGATGCAGTTTTTCCCTACGCATGGAATGCCCCGCGCCCTGCAATCGGCGGTGTTAAGCAAGCCGATGCGGCGCCGGGGATCATGTATCTGACGCCGGACGGCAATCGCAAGCGTTTGTCGATTGCCGAACTGGCAGAAGAGGATGAAGCACCAGACCGGAGCCGGGCGGTTCGTCGTCGCCTGGCTTCGCTGCCTCATTTTGTCCGTCGTATGTATGCTCAAAAACTTGAACAGGTAGACCGTAAAGGCAAACAAGCGGCTGATGCCTGGCTAATTAATACCTTTGAACGATTCGTTCTGAGTCGTATAGATCAGGTTAACGAGCAGTATCTGCCGCAGGGGGTTATGCCTGCGGCTTTGTTGCCTCTGCGTGAACAATTCTGGCGCCTGCTTTGGGCTGGCAAAAGAGAGCTGAAACGACTGGCGCATAACCTTGCTGACCTGTTGGGTAGTGAGTTTAACCGCGAGTTTGATTTCCAGATGGCCCGCACGTCCGATCCCCATTTCGCCACCCTTTCAGCTTATGGCCGCATGGGGTTTCTTGCCAATCACCTCAAAACGTCGGTCCCGTGCTGGACGGCCTACTGCAAAGAAGAACTGGAGGCGGAAGACGCACTGAAAGCAGTGGCCCGCCTGCAGTCTCCGCAGTGGTGGCTTAATCGTCTGCGCCGTATGCATGCTCGCTGGCGTGAGCATCTGATGGTTGCGGCCGGGTATGTACACAAAAAATCCGCACCGTACTGCAGTGACCCATGTTTGCAGGAATGGACGGCGCAAAAGAAAGCCAACCGCGAATTTCTTAAAGCGATGGAGCTGGAAGATGAGGTCACCGGAGAGTGCGTATCGCTGATTGATAAAGTGGCCGGCAGCGTTGCCAACCCAGCCAACCGACGCCGTGAACTGATGGCGCGCATGCGTGGGTTCGAAGATTTAGCGAATGAGGCCGGACTGGCCGGGGCATTCTTCACGCTTACCGCTCCATCCAGATATCACTCAATGCAGTATGACGGGCGCCGGAACAACAAATACAGCGGCGCGTCACCGCGTGAAACGCAGAAATATCTTTGCAAAGTATGGGCGCGCACGCGTGCGGCCTGGCTGCGCAATGGTATTCGCGTGTTTGGCTTTCGCGTTGTTGAGCCTCACCACGACGAAACCCCGCACTGGCACCTCCTGCTTTTCATGCGCCCGGAGCATATCGAACCGGCAACGGCAATCTTTCGTAAGCACGCCATGCGTGAGGATGGGAATGAGCCTGGCGCCGCTGAAAACCGCTTCGAAATGAAACCCATCGAGAAAGAGAAGGGCAGCGCAACGGGCTATATCGCCAAATACATTTCAAAAAATATTGATGGCTATCAGCTTGATGACGATCTGGATGATGAAACCGGCAAGCCTCTGAAAGAAATGGCCCGCCGCGTAAGTGCCTGGGCGTCTCGTTGGGCGATCCGGCAGTTCCAGCAAATAGGCGGCGCACCGGTAACTGTGTGGCGTGAATTACGTCGCCTCGGTGATCGTGAGCTGGTCCTGCACCCCGAAATTGAGCCAGTGCGTCAGGCCGCCGACAGCAGTGCTTGGGATTTGTACGTGAGTGCACAGGGTGGCCCGCTGGTTCCCCGTAATCTCCTGCGCGTGCGCCTCAGCTATGAAGTCACCGAAAACGGCAACCTTTACGGGGATGACGTCTCCAAAATTTCCGGCGTTTACTCCCCGATCCGTGGGCCGGAATCGCTGATTCATACGCGCACTACCAAATACAAAATTGTGCCGAAACGTCAGGCCGACGGCGTTTCAGGTTTTGACCTTGATTTTTCAGGCGGCCCCGCCGCCCCTCGGAGTTCTGTCAATAACTGTACGCGGGAGCCGCGGGAGGTTGAAAAACGCGCCGATCCTGGCGGCACGGTCATGAATGACTGTGCCAGCTGGGCGGATTTGGGCTCTTTATCCCGGAAAGAAAAACGGGTGATAGCGCAGCGGCTGAGCGAAGCGGCAAAGGCATCCAACAAGCGCGTAAAAGTGAGGCCAAAAGCCAGCCCTATGACGGAGAAGGAAAAGCAAATTAGTGAGCTGCTGGCTCTGCGTGGTGTGGATGCCAGTGCCGGAATGGTCCGTTCGTTGATTTCTGGCGCGGTGGTTGCCTTTGGCGATCAGGTGTTAACGGTTGAAGAAGGGCGCCTTACTGTCCGAAACCGTACTGCGGCAGGTGTTCAACGTCTGCCGTCCCAGATTGTGGAGATTAAACAGCAGGCGGATGACCTTTTGAACCGAATGAAGCGTGCATTTTCAGCGCGTGAATAGCCCATGATCAACATGGTCAGGTCTGACGGTGTGGTACCGCGTTCCGTCATTCACCGTCAGAAATGACAGTGCTGGCCATTCATCGAGTATCGTCATTTTCGACTGTGCTGCAGGTGAATTAAAACGAAATCAGGAGTTGAGGAAAACAGAAATGACCTATCTGGGAAGCAAGGCCGCAAGCGGTGTTTTTCAAAAGATTATTGCGGAAATGCCGCCGCATGATACCTACATTGAGACGCACCTGGGCGGTGGCGCTGTCATGTTGCGTAAGCCGCCGGCCCGCCGCAATTGGGGTATTGATATTGATCCCTTGACGGTTGAGGCGTTCTGCCAGGGCAATGCTGATTTCCTTGATACCGTGGGCGATAGCCTTTTTATCGATGTTGCCGATGCGGTGCAGTTTTTAAGGGACTTCGATTTTTCCTCCGCCGGTCGTGTGCTGGTTTACGCAGACCCTCCCTATCTGCATGAAACGCGCACCAGTGCCGCGCGTTATCGCAATGAATATACCGTTGCCGATCATGAGCGGCTGCTGGCCTGCCTTAAAAGCCTGCCAAAAAATGCCAGTGTGATTTTGTCCGGCTACCCATCAGTGCTTTACGACGAACTGTTAACGGGCTGGCGCCAGAAAGAATTTCAGGCCATGACACGCGGCGGTGTGCGCACAGAGAAAATCTGGATGAATTACCCCGAGGGGAAAGCCTACTCGCACACTTTTGCAGGTAAGGATTACAACGACAGGGAGCGCATCAAACGCAAGGCGAAGCGCTGGCGCGAGAAGTTCGCAGCTCTGCCCCATGCTGAGCGACTGGCAATAATGACGGCGCTGAGTGAAGTTAATGATTAACCTCAGCAAACAGACTCATCTGATTGATTGATAAAAAATATTTTACAACCCCGAAATCCTCCTATACTGTATATATAAACAGTGGATATATATACAGTTGTCGGTATCTCTTCCTGGGGATGCTGGCTGGTTTATCCCGTAGTGAGGATAGGAGGGAAAATGCAGGACTATCTTTTGGAGTCGTTGAAACTCCAGCGTATTGATTTCTTTATCAAGCTTGTAGCGGCTAGTGAGTGTAGCGAAGAAGAGAAACGCCTTGCGATCCAGTGGGTGTCGGAACTGACTGACGAGCTGATGGCGAAAATTCGGAACCATGAACATAAGCGAACATAGATGCAAAAGGTTAGTTTACGTGGATGTATCATTCAGGTATTTCTCCTTACTAATTAGTTGTTTAGCTATCTGGGTGTTAAATGAAATTATGATTTCGTTTAATTGATCACCTGCTATTTGATTTGTGATCGCTGTCAACATAGTTCAATCGTGTACGCAATTTAATGTCTTGTTTTATTTGTCATTTCTAAATTTGACTGTATGAAATGACATGTTGACTTTTGATTTTATGAGCGGTAGTCTGAAAATGCCTTTTATTTTATATATATATTAAATATTCACAGCTTACTACTGAAAATTTACAACGGCACTTAAGAGATTAAGTGCCTTTATTATATTAAGGATAAGGTATGAGTAAAAAAGCAAAATTAGAAAAAGAATCAGAAAGTGATATCGAACAGAAAATAATATTTCCATTTCTAACTAAAAATTCTGTAGATGGACTTGGAATAAATAAAGAATACATACTTACTAAAAGGAATATAAAAAGCCTTGAGATAGGTAAGGGTAGCACAAAAAAAATATACTACCCTGATTATCTAATTATTATAAATGGTGTTCCGGTATTACTAGTGGAAGCTAAGACACCTGGCGAGGATTTAGATAGCGCATTTCAGGAAGCTAGATTATATGCGCTAGAATTAAATGCGAAATATGAAAGTGGATTAAATCCTCTAACAAAGATTATAGCTACAGATGGCTATGAGTGGCTTGCCGGTGAGTGGGATAATAATCAGGGGAGTTATCGATTAAATGAGATTTCTCCTGCGGACAAAGTTTGTGCAAATTTTTTAGAGGAATTTTCTTTTGATTCCCTTTCGAAATTATCTGAGGAGTTTATCGCAAAGTCTGAGCCAAAAAGATACTGGAAACCTAGAAGAATGATGGGTGGAAAGGCTGCTCAAAACGAAGAAGTTGGTCATAACACTTTTGGTGCAACGTTAATCTCTGAATATGGTAATATTTTCAACCCCAATACACTAAATGATCGCCAGTTTATTGCTCGTGAAGGATATATTTCTTCTAGGAGACGTGATCGATATACCAAGCCGATTGATAAAATCATCAGGGCGGCGCAACCAGTAAGCAATAGTGACTCTAAATTAATTGAGGATACCGATAATCCTAAGGAAATAATTGATAAGTTCAGGGGGCGTTCTCCTCTTGAAAATAAAATACTATTGATTGTTGGTAGTGTTGGGTCGGGGAAGACAACTTTTATTGATCATTTAAAAGAGGTTGCCCTTCCAAATGATATTGTTGATAGCACCCTTTGGTTGCGTTTTAATATGAATGAGTCACCTGTATCCTCTGAGGAGGTTTATGATTGGCTTAGGGGTAAAATCATTCAACAATGTGCGTTATCCTATCCTAAGATTGACTTTGATTTATTAGACACGCTAAAGAAACTTTATTCGGTTCAGATAAATAAGTTTAATAAGGGTGAAGGACAGTTGCTTGCTGGTGACGAATATAATAGAGAGTTATACAAAGTTATTAAAGACTGTAAGTCAGATTTACATGAAACAGCTCTTGCCTATACTCGTTATTGCGGAACTGAGCGTGGTAAACTAGTCGTGATTGTGCTTGATAACTGCGATAAAAGGACTTTACCTGAACAGTTATTAATGTTTCAGGCTGCTCAATGGTTACAAAATGAATTCAGGTCATTGATAATTCTTCCCTTAAGAGAAGAGACTTATGATAATTATAGAGATCGACCTCCTCTCGATACCGCTTTAAAAGATATGGTTTTTCGTATTGAGCCACCTTTGTTCAATTATGTACTTCATTCGAGAGTACAATTAGTTCTCAAAGAAATGACGAGGAATAGCAGTAGTAACACTCTTTCTTATTCTCTTCCTAATGGTTTCAATGTTGAATATAGTAAGGATGAGCGTTCTTATTATTTGACTTCAATTGTTAATTCTATTTTTGTGCATGATGCGCAAATTAGAAGGATGATAGTTGGGCTTTCAGGGAGAAATATAAGAAGAGCATTAGAGATTTTCTTGGAGTTTTGTACTAGCGGGCATATTACTGAAGACGAATTTTTGAAGATAAGGCAAAGTGAAGGACGGTATGCTCTTCCCTTACATATAGTTACTAGGGTTTTATTAAGATTAAATCGTAGGTTCTACGATAGTGATAACTCTTATCTGAAAAATATATTCTCAACAGAGAGAGATGATGAAAGAGGTAATCATTTTACAAGGTTCGCAATTCTGAAGTGGTTTCATAATCATTTTGGTGCGAGCGGTCCAACTGGTTTGAAAGGGTATTTCCCTTTATCTGCATTAAAAAGAGATTTAGTTAAGTTTGGTTTTTCTCCGAAAGTGATTACTCGTGAGGTTGATTACTTACTTCATGGGCAATGTTTAGTCTCAGAAGATTTTAGAGAGGCAGGAATAACTGATGAGGACTTGCTACGATTATCTTCTGCGGGGTTTGTCCATTTAGATATGCTTTCAAATATAAGTTATCTTGCAGCTCTGGCGGAAGATACTCTTTTCCCTACTGAACATATTGCAAAAAGAGTTTCTGACCGTATGGGTTCGGTTCAGAATCAGTATAATAAGCAAATGGTGAGTGCCAATGCTAAGGAGTTAGTTGATTTCCTTGAGGCTCAGCGTGCTTCAATTGCAGATTTTTCGGAAGAGTTTATTGCAGGGAATGACTATCGCGATTTAACTGATATTCAGGTTGCGGTAAATGCAGTCCGGGCATTTGAGGAAAAAATCCGCGATCCTGAGTGGGCTGATTTTGAATCTAAGTTCCAATCTGGAGACGTATTAGAAGGGACGGTTAGAAACTGTGATCAAAAATATGGGGTTTTTGTTAATTTCACAGGGAAAATTACTGGTTTAATTCATAAGTCCAAGTTACCAATGGGCTATGTCCGAATGAAAGAGTTTTCAAGAGGAAACAGGATCAGAGTACGCATAGAAAATGATTTCAATGCAGTTGAACAAAAAATTAGTTTATCACTTGTCGAAAATAATAATTCTTAAAACCATGGCTAATGCTGCTCATATGATGGGTTATAAGGTTCGGTTTGAGTCGCATGGCCATACTGCATGAGAATGCATGATTATTCGAGAGTTCTTTATGTCGGCGCCCGTCAGTTATGACGGGCTATTTACGGATCATGCAGGTGCATGAAAACCACTACATAAAGCGGGCAGGCGTGGCGGGGCTACGAGCGCGCGGTTTTGGGTGAGGCGATCAGAAATGAGCGGTTTTAACCTTAGTTCCAGAGTTGGCTTTGCTCTGAAAACCCCTAAGTTATATGATGAGCAAAAATCGACAAAAAAGGCTCGGCTAATGGGTTTAGGATTAAAAGACGCTATTGTTCACACAGCTGCATTTCATCAGAAAGATGAGAACAAGTTACTTTTGCCAAACAACCACTGGCACCCCGGATTTATTACCGTATTAGCCGCTTATGTGAACCATCATCGGATTGCTGAGGAAAACTGTCCCTTATCTAGCCCTGACTACATGAGAGCCATAAATTTGCAGGGAGCGTTATGGGGACAGGACCAGTATCAGCAAGAGCGTGTTAATGTTGGGAGAAATTACAGTTTAGTTACTGCTCTAACGAATGTTGAGGCTGTGGATATCGCAACCAGTAGCATTAACAGTTGCGTAAGGCAGTTAACTTTCCCTGACCGTGACCCGCGCGATTATCCAAAGGGGCTTACGGACCTGACCCATGTTATAGGTGAGCTTCATGATAACGTCTGGTCACATGGTAAATCGACGGGCTTCTCCTTTGCACAGCGCTCGGCAGTTCCTTACACGCAAAGACAAGAGCATTATTTAGAGTTTTCTTTAGCTGATTGCGGGTTGGGCTTTCTGAGAGAGCTACGGCGAGCAGGCATTCCGGGTATCGAAACTCATCGTGATGCTATCGCATGGTGTATCCAGGAAGGGCATTCCTCTAAACATGCCGATCTGCAGGATGATTGGGCACAACAACTTCCTCAGGATTTTATGGGAGGGAGTATGTTTGGTAATGGGGTTGCTGTAAAAGAAAAAGACAATAACCATCAAGGGCTTGGATTGTACCACTTGATGGAATTGGTAAAAACATACAATGGGGAATTGCAACTGGCTACAGGAAATGTATGCTTAGAGGCAATTGGTGATGAAGTGAGCTACACTGAGTTACGTAATGATTGGCCGGGTGTTGCAATTTCATGCCGCTTTAAGATTCATCAACTGGCAGTAGATAACGATAACGAAGAAAATGACCCTCAGCTTATGGAAATCATGCGGGCGTTAGGAGGAGAGTAATGAACAAAATCGCATACAAGTTACCCGAGGGTGACCTGGCTTCGCGCAATCAGGCTATCCCCCAGCGACACAAGATTGAAGTTTTTATTAAAGAGGGGAACTCAGTAGATTTGGATTTGAGCGGTGTTTATTCAATTTCTGAATCCTACTCTGATGAAATTTTTGGTGTGCTGGTTGTAAAATTCGGTGCTACCAAAGTCCTGAATCAGGTAAAGCTTAGAAACGCATCCCCTTCAATTCTAAAAAGTATTGCAAAGGTAATCCAACGTCGTAGTAATGAAGTTGCATCAAAGAAGGTGCATTCTGTTGGATTTGATGGCGCATATGCTGTTTGCTAACGCAAAGATGTAAAAAGGCGCTCTTAAGAGCGCCTTTTTTTGTTCTAATCCCGAGCATCTAAGATATATGGTTCGAAGCTAATCACTTCATCATCCAGCCAGTCGTTAACTTCCATCATCCGCTTCTGTAAAGACATCAGCTCATTACGTACGAACACCCGCGCAGCTTTTTCGACATCACCGAACCCGCCGGTATTCGTTGGAATAATCCCCATCAGTTGCGGCGGCACGCGATGAGCTGCCAGCATGTCATCACGGCTCACATTCTTGATGTTAAGAAACTCATCTTTCGCTGCGACTTCTGAAAGCGGGATGATCTGAATGCCGTCTTTCTTGCCGTTCGGGCTGTACATAAACAGGTTGCGGAAGTTGCCTGGCCCTTTCGATTTTTTAAGTGCATCGCGTATGTTGTCGACGTCACTCTGATCGGCGGCTGGATCACTCATGTACATGATGAAACCAGCATGGCTACCGTTGAGGTAATACTTACGGCGAAACAGCGTGGCCGATTCATTCAGCAGGGCGGAGGGAATGGCGGAGAGGTATTCCGGCATCCCGTAAAGCTCCTGGTTAACGTCGGGTTCCATCAGGTGAAACACGCTTCCCTCATCGAACTGATAGGGCTGCGCGTTGTAGCCATACTGTGCAAACCAGTAGGTGTCCGGGTCAATGCCACGACGGGTATATTTGGCAAGCGAGGCGCGCAGCTCCATGATCTGGCCTAACCGGTTCATGCGTTTTTCAAGGTAGGCATTACCGAATACCAGAAAGTCCTGGGTGAACCGGGAAAAGGCTTGTTTAGACAGCCAGCGGTGAGGGATGAAGGTACTGGTAAGAATATTGCGTTTTACCTGAATAGCGCTGGAGTGATGCACGGCGGCGCGGTAAGTTCGCGCCAGGCCATCCATGCTGATCGGTGGTTCGTACCAGCGGTCTACCTGCACGCACTCCAGGTAATCAAATAACTCCCGGCGGTCCATCACGGGGATCGGATCGCCAAACGTAAACGCCTCCGCATGTGCATTACTGACCATGTTGGCCGTATCGGTGGCGGTCTGGCCGCGCGGTGCCTTGCTGCGGTTTTTGCGGTTAGCCATTAAAAAATCTCCACGATGTTGCTGGTACTGGCGGAAGCTCCTGCCAGTGGTTCGTTATAAAGTGCGTGCATGGTTGCCCAGGCTAAATCCGCGTGGCTGGCTTCCTCTGTGCGGGCTGCTTCGTAGGTTGGCCGGTTGCCGCTGGCGGTGGTTGAACGGCGAATGGACATAAAGGACTGCGCGATATCCAGCATCCCCGCGTCAAACTCCAGACGGCGCCCGCTGATAATGTCGTAGGCTTTAAGCACCAGGGCATTTTTTACGGTCGGGTTGTAGACAAACTCACGCGCGGCAGGGAAAAACTGCTTAACCGTTTTGTAAACGCCATCGCCAACGCCGGTCGAGTCAATGCCTATGTAGGTCACGTTGTAGCGTCTGGTGATTTCCTCAATCGCTGAGGCCTGAGCGCGAAAGTCCATCCCGCGCCACTGGTGACGCTCAAGTATGCGGAATTTACCGCCGGGGACGACGGGAGGTGCAATGACAACGCAACCGGCGCTGTCACCGTTCTGCGTTCCTTTTGCCGGATCATAGCCGATCCAGACCGGGTGGTATGCAAACGGACGCAGTAAAAGCGGTTCGAAATCGTCCCACACATCCCAGCTGTCAACCATGCAGGACTGCAGCAACGCCAGCGGGAACACGGACGCCAGGTCGTCAACAAACTGACACATCAGCAGGTTGTTGTATTCGTCCGGGCTGTACTCCAGGCGCAGCTGGTCCAGGTCGAAAAGGTTACACCCGCCGTTTACTGCATCTTCGATGGTGACTATCTGGCGGTACTGGCCGTCAGGACATAAAACGCCGTGCGCCAGGCTACTGTGAGAAAGGTCAAATTCTACCCTGTCGGCTTTCGGGCGCCCTTTATTGAACAGGGCACCAGACCAGAACGGGTAGGCGCTGTGCGTCAGGCTGGAAGGGGTAGAGAAATAGGTCTGGCGCCATTTTTTGTGCAGCGCCATACCGGAGGCCACCTTGCGCAGCTCCTGGAATTTCGGTATCCAGAAATACTCATCAAGATACAGATTGCCGTGATAGCTCTGCGCGGTACGGGCATTTGTACCGAGGAAGTAAAGACAGGCACCGTTAGGCAGCACCATCGGATCGCCTTTCAGTTCAACGTCCACCTCTTTTGCAAAGTCGATGATGTACTGTTTAAAAACGTGCGCCTGAGCTTTACTCGCTGACAGAAAGATTTGATTTCGCCCCGTGGTGAGCGCGTCTATCAACGCTTCACGGGCGAAATAGTAAGTTGCACCGATCTGGCGTGACTTTAAGAGGTTGCGAATACGGTGCTTGATGCCAGCATCCCACCAGTGGCGCTGGTACTCGAACATACCGGCGCGGAAAATCTCTTCCAGCTTTTCGATCTGCTCGTCGGTAAACAGGTTTTTTTCCGGCGGCTTGCGCGGACCTTTATTGCGGTTCGCCACGTTCGGATTCAGGTCTGCTTCATTCCCGCCATTGTTAAATTTGCCGATCCTGGCCTGTCGTTCTGACTGACGCGCCAGCAGGTCAATTTCTTTAAAGTCCTTTCCTTCCTTCTGCTCCTTCATGACGAGCTGGCAGTAACGTGCGGCGGTGGTGAGCTGCATCTGATCCAGTGGGCCATATTCGCCCCACTTATCGCGTTTTTTCCAGCTGTGAACGGTTGCAACTTTCTCGCCCAGCATTTCAGCAATGCGGGCTACGCGGTATCCCTGAAAGTACATCAGCATTGCCTGACGACGGGGATCGAGGTCTGCGGGGGTTAGTGTTGTCATGGCACAAACATACGGCCTCAAATCAGCACTTTCCCCGGCTTCGCATTGTGTGGGAGTTCGCACAAGCCCAACGCGTTGTTTACACGCGCCCATCACCGCAAACATAAGGCTCTGAACGTGTTACGAACTAACTAACCGGAGCCGGACCGATGGCAAAAAAATCTAAGCGTTTTCGTATTGGGGTCGAAGGGGCCACTACTGACGGGCGCGTTATTGAGCGTGAATGGCTCACCCAGATGGCGGCGAGCTATAACCCGCAGGTATACACCGCGCTGATCAATATGGAACACATCAAGGGCTTCACCCCTGATGGGCCTTTCCGTCGTTTTGGCATGGTGGAAAAGCTGGAAGCGGAAGAAATCACCGAAGGGGCATTATCCGGGAAAATGGCGCTGTATGGCTGGATTGCCCCGACTGACGATCTGGTCACGATGACCAGCAACTGGCAGAAGCTTTTCACCTCAATGGAAGTTAACACCAGCTTTGCCGATACCGGCTCCGCTTATCTGGTTGGCCTGGCGATTACTGACGATCCGGCAAGCCTCGGCACTGAAATGCTGCAGTTCAGCGCCAGCGCAGAACATAACCCCCTGGCGCGCCGCAAGCTGGACAAAGACAACCTGTTTACCGCTGCTGTTGAAACGCTGATCGAGTTTGAGGACGTGCCGGAAAAAACCAGCCTGTTTACCCGCGTGAAAGAGCTGCTGTCCCGCAAAGGCGCCGATGATAACGCCCGCTTTGCTGATGTGAATCAGGCTGTTGAAACCATCGCGCGTGAGCATCAGACGCTGGCGGAGCAGGTCAGCACCCATCAAACCGATTTCAGCAACAAGCTGAGCGATTTGCAAAAGGTTGTTGATGAGACAACCAGCGCACTCTCCACCCTGCGTGAGCAGCTTTCCACACAGGACAGCCGCAGCGAGCGCCGCCCTAATGCGACCGGTAATAACGGCGCAGAACAAACCACCGATTGCTGACGGAGCAAAAGCACAATGAAAAAAGAGACTCGCTTTAAATTTAACGGCTATCTGACGCAGCTCGCCAAACTCAACGGCGTATCTGTGAGCGATATCGCCTCGAAATATACGGCTGAGCCGTCAGTGGCGCAGACGCTGGAAACCAAAATCCAGGAGTCTTCCTCGTTCCTGCAGAAAATCAACATTGTCCCGGTTGATGAGCAGTCCGGCGAGCGCCTGGGGCTGGGTATTGGTTCCAGTATTGCCGGAAATACTGATACCACCCAGAAAGACCGTGAACCTGTTGATCCGACTTACATCGACGGTGAAGGGTACAAGTGTACCCAGACCAACTCTGATACGGCGTTGCCTTATGCGAAGCTGGATTTATGGGCTAAATTCCAGGACTTTCAGACGCGCATCCGTGACGCCATCATTACCCGCCAGGCACTTGACCGCATCATGATCGGCTTCAACGGTGTGAAGCGTGAGAAAACGTCAGACCGCAAGACCTATCCGCTGCTGCAGGATGTGAATATCGGCTGGCTGGAAAAAATCCGCCAGGAGAAGCCCGTTCAGGTTATGGACAAAATCGTGTCCGAAGGCGAGGTGATTTCTCAGACTATCCGTGTCGGCAAAGGCGGCGATTTCCTGAATCTGGACGCACTGGTTATGGGCGCCGTGAATGAGAAAATTGCGCCGTGGTATCAGGAAGACACGGAGCTGGTTGTTATCGTCGGGCGCCAGTTACTTGCGGATAAATATTTCCCGATCGTCAACCGTGACCAGCCAAACAGCGAAGCGCTGGCGGCAGATCTCATCATCAGCCAGAAGCGTATCGGCAACCTCCCGGCCGTTCGCGCGCCTTTCTTCCCGGCGAATGCCATGCTGATCACCCGTCTGGATAACCTGTCTATTTACTGGCAGGCCGGTACTCGTCGTCGTTCAGTTATCGACAATCCGAAGCGTGACCGCGTGGAGAACTACGAATCCGTTAACGAGGCGTATGTTGTTGAAGATTACGACGGCGCTTGCCTGGTTGAGAACATCGAGTTGTTACCAGAGCAGGCAGACGGCAATCCGGGCGCGGCGCTTACTGCTGAAAATATTCAGACCATCGTTGCTGCAGCAGTGCAGGGCGCGCTTGATGCTCAGAATGCGGGCGGCACTGGCGACGGGGCGTGATAAATGAATCCGTTCCGTGCTCACACTCAGTATGTACAGGCACAGGATGCCGCCCGGCAGGGCGGCAGTAATGCCAGCCTGACGGGCTACAACCAGATGCTGTTACAGCTGACAGAACACCGCAGGCGCCTTAAAACCGTCCAGTCAAATGAGCGCAAGGCTCAGCTCAAACGTGAGTTTCTTCCCGCTTATGCCTCATGGATTGCCGGTTTACTGGATGCTGACGCGTCAGGCCAGGACGACGTGGCGATGTACGTCATGATCTGGCGGATTGATGCCGGAGACTATACCGGCGCGCTGGACATTGCCCGCCATGCCATTAAACACGGCTGGGTCCTGCCGCAGCGATTCAACCGGACCTGCGGGACCGCTGTTGCGGAAGAGTTTGCCGACGCGGCAATGCGCGCTTTTTCTGCCGGTGAATCATTCAGTGCCGCCATTCTTACCCAGGTGCTCGATATCGTTGAAGGTCAGGATATGCCGGATCAGTCCCGCGCCCGACTTCATAAGGCGATGGGCTACGCGCTGCGGGATAACGATCAGGCAGTGGCGGCACTTAACCATCTGAAGCGTGCCCTGCAGCTGGATAACAGTTCTGGCGTCAAAACCGAAATCAACAAGCTTGAAAGCCGATTGCGACAGGCAATGTCGGCTTAACGAATCGTGCCAACGCGCGGGGCGGCACGGGGTGGCGACAGGCTTTATGCCGCGTCAAAACCCCGTCCACCGCCCAACTATTTGGGAGTGCCAGAAATATGCAATTCGTTTCGCCGGAACAGGCCGGGGAAAGTACCCAGGACGTTATTAAAAACACCAGTTTCTGGCCTGATGTCAGGGTTTCAGAGTTCCGCCGTGATATGCGCATGGATGGGAGTGTCACCGATCCGCGCCTGCGTCTGGCGTTGCTGACAGCGATTGCTGAAGTTAACGCCGATCTTTATGAGTTCCGCGAGAAACAACGGGCGCAGGGGTATGCGAGCCTGGCCGACGTCCCTGCAGATGTGATCGACGGCGAAAGCCAGCGGCTCATGCTGTATCGCCGTGCGGTGTTTTGCTGGGCAAAAGCAAACCTGGTTGAGCGCTATCGCGATTTTGACGCAACCGGCGACGGAAGCAAGAAAGCTGAAGATATCGAAACAACCTTAGGCGAGCTGTGGCGCGATGTGCGCTGGGCGGAGTCCCGCCTGCGCGATATGCCGCATATGACGGTGGAGCTGATTTGATGAAAGTGCGTGCGCATCAGTATGACACGGTGGACGCACTCTGCTGGCGCCATTACGGGCGCACGCAGGGAGTCACTGAACAGGTGCTGCAGGCGAATCCGGGGCTGGCTGAATATGGCCCCTTTTTACCGCACGGGCTGCAGGTGGAGCTGCCGGACATTACGGCGTCAACCACTGCGCAGACTGTCCAGTTATGGGACTGAACTATGACGCTTGAACGAATCAGCGCCTTTATCACTTACTGCGTTGCCCTGCTTCTGGCATGGCTCGGCGATTTGTCTCTTAAAGATGTGTCGACCATCACCGGTCTTGCGCTGGGGATTATTACTGCAGCGGTGACCTGTTATTTACGCTGGAAAGCCTACCAGCTGCTGCGGGACGGCAGAATATCCAGGGGGGAATATGAGTCCTTCAATCGTTAAGCGTTGCCTGGTCGGCGCGGTGCTGGCGATTGCCGCCACGCTGCCGGGCTTTCAGTCGCTTCATACCTCCGTCGAGGGGCTGAAACTGATTGCTGATTTCGAAGGGTGTCGCCTCCAGCCATACCAGTGCAGCGCCGGGGTATGGACTGACGGGATCGGCAATACGTCCGGGGTAGTACCGGGCAAAACCATAACGGAGCGACAGGCCGCGCAGGGGCTGATTAATAACGTGTTGCTGACGGAAAAAAGGATTGAAGCCTGCCTGCAGGTTAAGCCACCTCAGCATGTTTACGATGCCCTGATCAGTATCGGTTTTAATGTCGGAACGGGGGCCATCTGCCGGTCAACAATGGTTTCTTACATCAATCGCCAGCAATGGTGGCAGGCGTGCAACCAGCTCCCCCGCTGGATTTATGTAAATGGTCAACGGAATAAAGGGCTGGAAAACAGGCGCGCCCGTGAGCTTGCCTGGTGTCTTAAAGGGGCAGGGGCATGACGCGCGCGCTGGCGGTGATCCTGGCTCTGGTGCTGGCATTGCTGGGCTGGCAGTCATGGCGGCTTAACAATGCCGGTCACACCATCGGGACGCAGGCTGAGGCGCTTAAAAAGAACAAGCAGGAGCTGGCGAAGAAAAACAGCCAGCTCATCAGCCTGTCCATTCTTACCGAAACCAACAGCCGGGCGCAGATGCAACTTTATGCTGCAGCGGAGGAGACTTCCTCGCTGTTGCGGAGTCGCCAGCGCCGGATCGAGGAGCTAAAACGTGAAAACGAGGATTTACGCCGCTGGGCTGACACTCCTTTGCCTGCTGACATTATCCGGCTGCGGGAGCGCCCGGCCCTCGCCGGAGGTGCAGCTTACCGTGAGTGGTTGTCCCAGAGTGACGCAGTGCCGCCTGGAAAGGTCAGCGCCGCGCAGTAACGGCGATCTGAATGCGGTGCTGGATGAAACCGAGGCCGCCTGGGCGGTCTGTGCTGACAAAGTGGACACGATTATTGCGTGTCAGGAGCGAGACAGTGAACAAACCGCAGTCCTTACGCAGCGCTCTGAATAAAGCGGTTGCCTATGTCCGGGACAACCCGGACAAGCTGCACCTTTTCGTTGATAACGGCTCACTGGTGGCAACCGGTGCCAGCTCCATGTCATGGGAGTACCGCTACACCCTGAATGTGGTGATCGAAGATTTCAGCGGCGACCAGAATCTGCTGATGGCTCCTGTGCTGCTGTGGCTAAGTGACAACCAGCCGGATGCTATCAATAACCCGGATCTGCGCGAAAAACTGTTCACCTTTGAAGTGGATATTTTGCGCAACGATGTATGTGATATCAGCATGAACCTGCAACTGACGGAGCGCGTGCTGGTCAGCACTGACGGCAGCGTGTCGAGCGTTGAAGCGGTGCCGGAGCCGGACGAACCCGAAGAAATGTGGACGGTGAAACGTGGATGAGATGCAGAGGGTGGACGACTGGCTGACGGCGCTGCTGGCAAATCTGGAGCCTGCTGCACGCAGCCGTATGATGAGGCAACTGGCGCAACAGCTGCGCCGGACGCAGCAGCAGAACATCAGGCTGCAGCGTAATCCTGACGGCAGCGGTTATGAGCCGCGCCGGGTGACAGCCCGCAGCAAGAAGGGACGCATCAAACGCCAGATGTTTGCAAAGCTTCGCACCACAAAATACCTGAAAACCGCCGCCAGTGCCGACTCTGCCAGCGTGCAGTTTGATGGCAAGGTGCAGCGCATTGCCCGTGTTCACCATTACGGCCTGCGGGATCGCGTCAGCCGAAAAGGCCCGGAGGTCCGCTACGCAGAGCGCCGCCTGCTGGGCGTGAATGATGAGGTGGAAACCATCACCCGTGACACTCTGCTGCGCTGGCTGGCGGGGTGATCTTTGTGCCACCGTTGGCACAAGCGCCCGCGCTGCCTCCCTTTTCCCTCTGATGGCAACCTTTCGTTATGAATGCACAACTGACCGAAATCATGCGCCTTATCACCAACCTGATCCGCACCGGCACTGTGACCGAAGTGGACCGGGAAAACTGGCTGTGCCGGGTGAGAGTGGGCGAGCTTGAAACCAACTGGATTAACTGGCTGACGCTGCGTGCCGGTGGTGCCCGTACATGGTGGTGCCCGTCGCCGGATGAGCAGGTGGTGGTGCTGAGCATGGGCGGCAATCTGGAAACCGCTTTTGCGTTGCCTGCCATCTATTCCAATCAGTTTGCGCCGCCGTCGGACTCCGTGGACGGTTGCGTGACGGAGTACCCGGACGGGGGCTGGTTTGAGTATGAACCCGCCACCGGGCGGTGGCATGTCCGGGGTATCAAATCCATGGTGATCGAGGCGGCGGACAATATCACCCTCAAAACCGGTGAGTTTGTGGTGGAGGCTGACACCACGCGCATTAACAGCGGGGTGGTGATCAATGGCGGCGTCACCCAGGGCGGCGGCGCGATGAGTTCCAACGGGATCGTGGTGGATAAACACGGTCACACCGGCGTGAAGTCAGGCGGCGATACGTCAGGAGGTCCGGTATGACGCTGTATATCGGCATGAGCCAGGGCAACGGCAAGGCCATTACTGATACGGACCATCTCCGCCAGTCAGTGCGGGATATTCTGCTGACTCCTCAGGGCAGCCGGATTGCCCGCCGGGAATATGGTTCCCTGCTGTCTGCCCTGATTGACCAGCCGCAGAACCCGGCGCTACGCCTGCAGGTCATGTCTGCGGTCTATGTGGCCCTGAGTCGCTGGGAGCCACGGCTTACGCTGGATTCCATCACCATCAGCAGCAGCTTTGACGGCTCCATGGTGGTAGAGCTTACCGGGCAGCGCAACAACGGCGCGCCGGTTTCCCTTTCGGTATCAACAGGAGCAGACAATGGCAGTGATTGACCTTTCCCAGCTGCCCGCGCCGCAGATAGTGGACGTGCCGGATTTTGAGTCGCTGCTGGCTGAGCGCAAGGCCGCCTTTGTGGCCCTTTACCCGGCAAATGAACAGGAGGCTGTTATGCGAACATTAGCGCTGGAATCTGAACCCGTCACCAAACAGCTGCAGGAAAGCACCTACCGTGAAATCCTTTTGCGCCAGCGTATTAACGAAGCCGCGCAGGCGGTCATGGTGGCATATGCCATCGGTGGCGATCTCGATCAGCTGGCAGCCAACTACAACGTAAAACGCCTGACGGTAACGCCTGCCGACAACGACGCGGTGCCGCCGGTTGCTGCCGTCATGGAAAGCGATGATGCGCTGCGCCTGCGTGTTCCGGCTGCGTTTGAGGGGTTGTCCGTTGCGGGGCCGACGGCGGCCTATGAGTTTCACGCCAAAAGCGCGGATGGGCGCGTGGCAGATGCCAGCGCAACCAGCCCGGCACCGGCGGAGGTGGTGCTTACCGTACTGAGCCGTGAGGGTGACGGTACGGCAGAGGCTGATCTGCTGGCGGTGGTGGAGCAGGCGCTTAACAGCGAGAACGTGCGTCCGGTGGCAGACCGCCTGACGGTGCGCAGCGCCGAAATAATCCCGTACAGCGTGGATGCAACGATTTTTCTTTATCCGGGGCCGGAAGCTGAGCCGGTGATGGCGGCGGCAAAAGCCAGCCTGCAGAAGTACATCGCCAGCCAGACGCGGCTGGGCCGTGATATCCGCCGTAGCGCGATTTATGCCGCGCTGCACGTTGAGGGCGTCCAGCGTGTGGAGCTGGCGTCCCCGCTGGCTGATGTGGTGCTGGATAAGACGCAGGCGGCGTCCTGTACGGAATGGAGCGTAACCAACGGGGGCACGGATGAATAGCCTGCTGCCGCCCGGTTCATCGCCGCTTGAGCGCCGACTGGCGCAGACCTGCAGCGGGATTTCCGATCTGCAGGTGCCGCTGCGGGATTTGTGGAACCCGGCAACGTGTCCGGTCAGCTTTTTGCCGTATCTGGCGTGGGCGTTTTCCGTTGACCGCTGGGACGAAAGCTGGACGGAGAGCGTTAAGCGCCGTGTGGTGCAGGATGCTTTCTATATCCATCAGCACAAGGGGACAACCAGCGCCGTGCGGCGCGTGGTGGAGCCGTTCGGCTTCCTGATCCGTATCATTGAGTGGTGGCAGACCGACGAGCAGCCGGGCACGTTTCGCCTGGACATTGGCGTGCAGGACCAGGGCATTACGGAAGAAACCTATCTGGAGCTGGAGCGCCTGATCGGTGACGCCAAGCCGTGCAGCCGCCATCTGATCGGCATGTCCATCAACCTGCAGACCAGCGGCCCTTATTTTGTGGGTGCAGCCACCTACACCGGCGAAGAAATCACGATCTACCCGTATATCAACGAAACCATTATTTCCGGTGGCACCGCTTATGAGGGCGGGGCGGTCCATGTTATTGACACAATGAGAGTGAATCCATGAGCGCAAAATTTTATACCCTGCTGACGGATATCGGCGCGGCGAAACTGGCAAGCGCCGCCGCGCTCGGTGTTCCATTGAAAATAACCCAGATGGCAGTGGGGGATGGAGGCGGCGTGCTACCGACGCCAAGCGCGCAGCAGACGGCGTTGGTTGCTGAAAAACGCCGCGCTTCCCTCAATATGCTGTACATCGATCCGCAGAACAGCAGTCAGATTATTGCTGAGCAGGTGATCCCCGAAACTGAGGGCGGTTGGTGGATTCGTGAGGTTGGTTTGTTCGATGAAACCGGCGCACTGATTGCCGTCGGCAATTGCCCTGAGAGCTACAAGCCGCAGCTGGCGGAGGGGAGCGGACGCACGCAGACCGTGCGCATGGTGCTGATCACCAGCAGTACCGATAATATCACCCTGAAAATTGACCCCGCAGTGGTGCTGGCAACCCGCAAATACGTGGATGACAAGGTGCTGGAGTTGAAAGTCTATGTGGATGATTTGATGGCAAAGCATACCGCCGCCAGCGATCCCCATACGCAGTATGCGCCGAAAGCCAGTCCGACATTCACCGGCACGCCAAAAGCGCCGACGGCGGCGGCAGGCAATAATTCCACGCAGCTTGCAACCACGGCCTTTGTGCAGATAGCGATTGCGGCACTGGTGGACTCATCGCCTGGTGCGCTGGATACGCTGAACGAACTGGCTAAAGCACTAGGCAACGATCCTAACTTTGCCACCACCATGACTAATGCGCTTGCCGGGAAAATGGATAAATCAGCTAATGGCGCGGATATTGCTGATATTTCCGCGTTTCTGAATAACCTTGGTCTGGGGGCTGGCTCTGCCCTTCCGGTTGGTGTGCCTGTTCCATGGCCTCTTGCTGCTGCGCCAGCCGGATGGCTCAAATGTAATGGGGCAGCGTTTACTGCTGCGCAATATCCAAAGCTGGCTTTGGTATATCCAGGATTGGCGCTGCCTGATTTACGTGGGGAATTTCTGCGCGGCTGGGATGACGGGCGAGGTGTTGATGCAGGGCGCGGTCTGCTGTCAGCTCAGGGGGATGCTATTCGTAATATCACTGGCAAGTTTGGTAATACACAACTTTATCCAAGTATTTATCGTGAAGGTGCATTTGGCGGTATTATTGAGAATGTATCGCAAACTACTGGCTTAACTCTTGCTCCCTCGGGGCAAGGAAATGGGGTTGTAAATTTTAGTTTTGACGCGTCTATAGTTGTTCCTGTCGCTTCTGAAAATCGTCCCCGCAACATTGCATTTAATTACATCGTGAGGGCCGCATAATGCAAAGCGCAGTTATAGAAAATGGATTTGCCATCGTGGCTGGTGAGGTTGTTGTGTTTAATTATGACAGCCTGACGCGGGTTTATTTGTCGCAAACAACGGAGTTTATTCCGGTGGGCGTCAGCATTCCGGCAAATGCCTGTACGGACAAGCCACTGGCAGCAAAAAAAGGTTATGTTGTCTGCCGGAACAGTCAGCTGACCGGATGGGAATATCTGGCGGATCATCGGGGCGAAACCGTCTGGAATATCAGAACCGGGGCGGAGCAGCAAATTACCGTGCCGGGCGATTATCCTGCTGATACCACTATATACCCGCCATCGACACCATATGATAAGTGGAACGGTGAGCGCTGGGTAACAGATGAGGCGGCGAAAGCAGCGGCAGAAATTGCCGAAGCTACAGCAACAAAAGCAGCGCTCATTAAAAGCGCCGCTGCCAAAATCGAACCCCTGCAGGATGCTGTTGATCTGGATATGGCAACAGATGAAGAAAAAAGCCGCTATGATGCCTGGCGAAAATACCGCGTATTGCTGACGCGCGTGGATACATCGCAGGCCCCCGACATTAACTGGCCTGAACCTCCCGAAGATTAATCCCGTCCCCGCAACTGCGGGGATTTTTTTTACCCCTTCTATTGTGCCATTCCCTGTACATAGCCCGGCGCGTGCGCCGCGTGCATATCAACCAGAACATAGGCACACCCCCTGTAAACCGGAGAGACTGCCATATGGCTCAGGATTACCACCACGGGGTGCGCGTTGTTGAAATCAACGAGGGCACCCGACCTATCACCACGGTGAGCACCGCCATCGTGGGCATGGTCTGCACCGGCGATGATGCTGATGCTTCCATGTTCCCCCTCAATAAGCCGGTCCTGCTGACTGATGTACTGACTGCCAGCGGTAAAGCGGGCGAGTCCGGTACGCTGGCCCGTTCGCTGGATGCGATTGCAGACCAGGCTAAACCCGTGACCGTCGTTGTACGCGTGGCGCAGGGCGAAACCGAAGCGGAAACCACCTCCAACATTATCGGCGGCGTGACCGCTGACGGTAAAAAAACGGGCATGAAAGCGCTGCTTTCAGCGCAGTCGCAGCTGGGCGTCAAGCCGCGCATCCTTGGCGTGCCGGGACACGACACGCAGGCGGTTGCCACCGAGCTGCTGAGCGTGGCGCAGAGCCTGCGAGGGTTTGCCTATCTGTCCGCCTACGGCTGCAAAACGGTGGAAGAAGCGATTGCCTACCGCGCTAATTTCAGCCAACGCGAGGGGATGCTGATCTGGCCTGACTTTATCAACTTTGACACTGTGCTGAATGCTGACGCAACGGCTTACGCCTCAGCCCGTGCGCTTGGCCTGCGTGCCAAAATTGACGAACAGACCGGCTGGCACAAATCCCTGTCCAATGTGGGCGTGAATGGCGTCACCGGCATTTCTGCTGATGTGTTCTGGGATTTGCAGGACCCGGCAACCGATGCGGGGCTGCTGAACCAGAACGATGTCACCACGCTGATCCGCAAAGACGGCTTCCGCTTCTGGGGTTCCCGTTGCCTCAGTGACGATCCACTGTTTGCCTTTGAAAACTACACCCGCACCGCGCAGGTACTGGCTGACACCATCGCCGAAGCGCATATGTGGGCGGTGGATGGCGTGCTTAACCCGTCACTGGCCCGCGACATTATCGAGGGTATTCGCGCCAAACTGCGCAACCTGAAAACGCAGGGCTACATCATCGGCGCCGACTGCTGGCTGGATGAGTCCGTAAACGATAAAGATTCCCTGAAAGCCGGGAAGCTCACTATCGATTACGACTATACGCCGGTACCGCCTCTGGAAAACCTGATGCTGCGCCAGCGCATCACCGATCAGTATCTGCTGGATTTCTCCAGCCAGGTCAGCGCGTAAGGGGACAATATGGCTTTACCACGCAAGTTAAAACACCTGAACCTGTTTAACGACGGGAATAACTATCAGGGGATTGTTGAGTCCCTGACCCTGCCTAAATTCGGCCGCAAGTTTGAAAAGTATCGCGGCGGCGGTATGCCCGGTTCGGCTGATGTTGATCTGGGGCTGGATGATGGCGCGCTGGACACGGAATTTTCAATCGGTGGCACCGAACTGCTGTTATTCAAACAGATGGGTAAAGCCACCGTTGACGGTATCCAGCTGCGTTTCACCGGCTCCATTCAGCGTGACGATACCGGCGAAGTGCAGGCCGTTGAGCTGGTTGTACGCGGGCGACATAAAGAAGTCGATTCCGGCGAATGGAAAACCGGGGAGAGCAACACCACAAAAGTCAGCAGCACCAACAGCTACGCGAAGCTGACCATTAACGGCGAGGTGCTCTATGAGGTTGATGTGATCAACATGATTGAAATCGTTGATGGCGTGGACCTGATGGAAGAACACCGCAACGCCCTGGGCCTCTGATCTACTTTAAAGGCGCGGGCAGCCGCGCCAGTACCTTATTAACAGGAAATGACAATGAGCGAACAACTGACTGAAAAAACCGTACAGCTGGACACCCCAATCAAACGCGGTAAAACCGAAATTGCCGAAATTGTGCTGCGCAAGCCGCAGTCCGGCGCGCTGCGTGGCACCCGTCTGCAGGCGATCATGGATATGGACGTCGGCGCGATGATGACGATTATTCCCCGCATCTCCACGCCCGCGCTGACCGCTCAGGAAATGGCTGAAATGGACCCCGCCGATCTCACCGCGCTGTCGGTTGAGGTGGTCACTTTTTTGTTGAAGAAATCGGTGCTTGCCGGTTTGCCGACAGCCTGACGGTAGAAGACCTGGTGGCTGATATCGCCACCATTTTTCACTGGCCGCCGTCCGTCACTGACGTTATGCCGCTGACCGAAGTGCTGGAGTGGCGGCATAAAGCGATTCAGAGAAGCGGGGCCAGCGATGAGTGACTCTAACCTGCGTTTGCAGGTAATTCTAAATGCGGTTGATAAGCTCACCCGCCCATTCCGATCAGCGCAGGCCAGTTCTAAAGAGCTGGCTACCGCCATTCAGCAAAGCCGCGCAAGATTAAAAGAACTGGACGCCCAGGCGGGCCGTATTGACGGTTTCCGCAAGGCAAGCGCGCAGCTGGCCGTCACCGGCAATAGTCTTAAAGCCGCACGCGAAGAAGCGGCGAAACTTGCCACGCAGTTCTCGGCCACAAACCGGCCGACGGCGGCGCAGGCGCGTCTGCTGGAGCAGGCAAAAAACCGCGTTAACGAGCTGCAGAGCAAATACAACGGCCTGCGTCAGTCGGTGCAGCGTCAGCGTCTTGCGCTCAATGAGGCCGGGCTGGACACCAAAAAGCTGAGCAGTGCGCAGCGGGAGCTGCGGCAGAATGCCGACGAAACCCGGCAGGCCCTGGACCGACAGCAGAAATCCCTTAAACGCCTGGGCGAGCAGCAGGCCCGTATGAACGCCGTCCGCGATCAGTATTCGCGGCGCCTTGAGGTGCGGGATCGTATTGCAGGCGCCGGAGCAACGACTACTGCCGCCGGGCTGGCGATGGGCGCGCCGGTGATGGCTGCCGTTAAAAGCTATGCCAGCATGGAAGATGCGATGAAAGGCGTGGCAAAGCAGGTTAACGGGCTGCGGGACGACAACGGCAACCGCACAAAACAGTTTTATGACATGCAGGATGCCATCAAGGCCGCCAGTGAACAGCTGCCGATGGAGAATGGCGCCATTGACTATGCCGCGCTGGTTGAAGGTGGCGCCCGCATGGGCGTGACAAACCAGAACGATTCTTACGAAGACCAGAAGCGTGACCTGCTGGCCTTTGCATCCACTGCAGCAAAGGCCGCAACGGCATTCGAACTGCCCGCTGATGAGCTGGCGGAGGGGCTGGGGAAAATCGCGCAGCTGTATAAAGTGCCGACCCGAAATATTGAACAGCTTGGCGATGCCCTGAACTACCTGGACGATAACGCCATGTCTAAGGGCGGCGATATCATCAATGTGCTGCAGCGCATGGGCGGCGTGGCTGACCGGCTTGATTTCCGAAAGGCGGCCGCGCTGGGTTCCACATTCCTGTCTCTGGGGGCCGCGCCTGAAATTGCCGCCAGCGCATCAAATGCGATGGTGCGCGAACTGTCGATTGCAACCATGCAGAGCAAGCGGTTCATGGAAGGTATGGATCTGCTGAAACTCAATCCTGAAGAGATTGAAAAGCAGATGACAAAGGACGCAATGGGGACCATTCAGCGCGTGCTGGAGAAGGTCAACAAGCTGCCGCAGGATAAGCGCCTGTCCGCCATGACGATGATATTTGGCAAGGAGTTTGGCGACGATGCGGCGAAGCTTGCAAACAACCTGCCGGAGCTGCAGCGACAGCTGAAACTCACCTCAGGCACTGAGGCTAACGGCTCCATGCAGAAAGAATCCGATATCAATAAGGATTCACTTTCCGCGCAGTGGTTGCTTGTTAAAACGGGTGCGCAGAACGCTTTCAGTAGCCTGGGTGAAACCCTGCGCCAGCCGCTGATGGATATCATGGGGTACGTCAAAAACGTTACCGGGGCACTGCGTCGATGGGTTGAGGCTAACCCGCAGCTGGCGGGCACGCTGATGAAAGTGGCTGCAGCCACAGCTGCGATCACCGTTGTGCTCGGCACGCTGGCGGTGGCCGTGGCTGCCGTGCTGGGGCCGCTGGCGGTGATCCGTTTTGGCCTGTCCGTGTTGGGTGTAAAAACACTCCCCTCCGTTATGTCTGCAGTGACCCGCACCGGCGGCGCGCTGTCCTGGCTGGCAAATGCGCCGCTTTCCCTGTTGCGCCGTGGCCTGGCTGCATCCGGCAGCAGCGCCGGATTGCTGGCGTCTCCCCTTAATTCCCTGCGCCGTTCTGCCGGGCTGGCTGGCAATGCGCTGAAAGCGCTGGACGGTGCGCCGCTTGCTGTCCTTCGCGGCGGAATGTCTGGTATTCGCAACATTATCGGCATGGTAATGAATCCGCTGGCCGCGTTGCGCGGGGGATTATCCGCAGCCGGTGGCGTGCTGCGTTTTCTGGCGTCCGGCCCGCTGGCCCTCCTTCGCGTTGCGCTGTACGGGATTTCTGGATTGCTGGGCGCTCTGCTTAGTCCGATAGGGCTCGTTGTGGCGGCGCTGGCTGGCGTGGCGCTGGTTGTCTGGAAATACTGGCAGCCGATAAGCGCATTTTTAGGCGGAGTGGTTGAAGGATTCAAAGCTGCAGCTGCGCCTATCAGCGCGGCGTTTGAGCCACTGCAGCCTGTTTTCCAGTGGATAGGTGACAAGGTCCAGGCATTGTGGGGCTGGTTTACTGATCTGCTGACGCCGGTTAAATCCACCTCTGCAGAGCTGCAAAGCGCGGCGTCGATGGGGCGGCAGTTTGGGGAGGCACTGGCGGCAGGGCTGAACATGGTCATGCACCCGCTGGATTCGCTTAAATCGGGCGTGTCCTGGCTGCTTGAAAAACTTGGCATTGTCAGCAAGGAAGCGGCCAAAGCGAAGCTTCCTGAGCAGGTCACGCGGCAGCAACCAGCCACGGTAAACACAGACGGTAAAGTTGTGCTGCCGCCTGGCGGATTCCCGCCGATGGGTTTTGCTGGCATGTACGACAGCGGCGGTACCATTCCGCGCGGCCAGTTCGGCATCGTGGGTGAGAATGGCCCAGAGATCGTTAACGGGCCCGCCAATGTCACCGGCAGGAAACGGACTGCTGATCTGGCAAGGGTGGCGGCAACGCTCAATCCTTCCCGGACGGAACCGGCCAGCGCTAAACAATATCCTGAACGCGCGATAGTTCTGCCGCCTGATAGTGTGAACGATCCGGCAAATCTTCCGGTAATCAATCGTACTACTGAGCTGGTGAAACTGGCGGCAACGGTAAGCCCGGTTCGTGATGTAACAGCCAGCCCGGAGCAACGGCCTGAAAGCAGGTTAATACTGCCGCCTGAGATTGTTAACGACCCGGTAAAACTTCCTGGTCGGGATCGTGCTGCGGAGCTGGCTGATATCGCTGCTGCCGTCATGCCAGCACCGGCCATCATGGAAATCACGGATAACAGGGCTGACCGGATGGCTACGCGCCAGAAGGTGTTCGCTTCCGTAGTCGCTGGCGTAATGGGCCTGGCGGCTGCCCCGGCAGAAGCCGCACCACTTCATCCGTACAGTGTGCCTGTCAGGACGCAACCGGCGCCGTCGCCGAAGGAAGAGAGACAGCCGCAGGTAATTAAGTACGAGATAAGCGCGCCAATTCATATTGTCGCGCAGCCAGGGCAAAGCGCGCAGGATATCGCCCGCGAGGTGGCCCGGCAGCTTGATGAGCGTGAGCGCAGGGCCAGGGCAAAAACACGCAGTAATTTCAGTGATCGAGGGGGTTACGAATAATGATGATGGTGCTGGGGTTGTACGTATTCATGCTGCGAACAGTGCCCTATCAGGAGCTGCAGTATCAGCGCAGCTGGCGGCACGCAGCCAACAGCCGGGTTAACCGGCGCCCGTCAACGCAGTTTCTTGGACCGGATAACGATACGCTTACTCTGTCCGGTGTCCTGCTGCCGGAGATTACCGGCGGCAGGCTGTCTTTGCTGGCGCTGGAGCAGATGGCGGAGCTGGGAAAAGCCTGGCCTCTGATTGAGGGGAGCGGGACGATTTACGGCATGTTTGTGATCGAGAGTCTGAGCCAGACAAAAACAGAATTTTTTGAGAGCGGTATGCCCCGGCGCATCGAATTTTCACTGAGCCTGAAACGGGTGGATGAGTCGCTGTCTGATATGTTCGGCAGCCTCAGCGACCAGCTCAGTAATTTGCAGGAATCTGCCACCTCTGCGATAGGCAATATGAAAAATACGGTTGGAGGGTTACTGCAGTGAATTTCAGCTCTGATCTCCTGAACCTGAACAGCAAAACTCCCGGTTTCAGTATCACCATTGAAGGTAAAGATGTGACTACCGTGCTGGATGCGCGCCTGATGAGTCTGACGCTGACGGATAACCGGGGCTTTGAAGCGGACCAGCTTGATCTGGAACTGGACGACTCGGACGGGCTAATCGTTCTGCCGCGTCGGGGGGCCATTATTCAGTTTGCGCTGGGGTGGAAAGGTCAGCCGCTTTTTCCGAAAGGGGCGTTTACTGTCGATGAGATTGAGCACAGCGGCGCGCCTGACCGTCTCACAATCCGCGCGCGTAGTGCAGATTTCCGTGAAACCCTGAATACGCGGCGTGAAAAGTCCTGGCACCAGACAACGGTGGGCGAAGTTGTGAAGGAAATCGCGGGTAGGCATAAATTAAAGATGGCGCTGGGAAAGGACCTTTTGGACAAGCCTGTTGATCATCTTGACCAGACTAATGAAAGCGACGCCAGCTTTTTGATGAAGCTGGCGCGGCAGTATGGGGCGATAGCCTCAGTTAAGGACGGCAATCTGTTGTTTATCCGCCAGGGGCAGGGCAGAACGGCAAGCGGTAAGCCGCTGCCGGTTATCTCCATCACCCGCCAGGCTGGTGACGGTCATCGTTTTACCCTAGCTGATCGCGATGCCTATACGGGGGTAATTGCCAGCTGGCTCCATACCCGTGAGCCAAAGAAAAAAGAGACAGCAAAGGTTAAGCGCCGTCGAAATAAAACCACCGCGGCAAAGGAGCCGGAAGCAAAACAGGGAGATTACCTGGTTGGGACGGATGAAAACGTGCTGGTACTCAACAGAACTTATGCAAACCGCAGCAATGCAGAGCGAGCGGCAAAGATGCAGTGGGAGCGCTTGCAGCGCGGGGTTGCAACATTCTCCCTGCAGCTCGCAGAGGGAAGGGCTGATCTGAATACCGAAATGCCGGTGAAGGTGAACGGCTTTAAACAGCCCATTGATGATGCCGAATGGACCATTACCACGCTGACGCATAGTGTCAGTGCAGACAATGGTTTTACTACGACTCTGGAGCTTGAAGTTAAGATTGGTGATCTCGAAATGGAGTAATTGGTTCTCAAAATTGAATAATGATGTATCATTGTTGTGATTTTGGCAAAAGAGGTGGGATAACCGGAATGATGAATTGTCCAGAGTGCGGCCAGGCAGCCCATACAAGAAGCAGTTTTCAGGTATCAGCAACAACCAAAGAACGTTACAACCAGTGCCAAAATATCAACTGCGGTTGTACTTTTGTCACGCATGAAACATTTGTTAGGCATATCATTAAGCCTAATGTGATTTCTTCTGCGCCCCCACATCCGGGAAAGGATGGGCAAGGGCACATGAATTTTTAAAAAGAACCCGCTTTCAAAGCGGGTTTTTTTGTCGCCAGTCCAAAAGCCTGTCGCCATTTTGCCGCCATTGGAATAGAAAAAGGGGCTACGTTTTCACGTAACCCCTTGTTTTATTTGGTGGAGCTGGCGGGAGTTGAACCCGCGTCCGAAATTTCTACATCCTCGGTACTACATGCTTAGTTTGTCTTTACATTCGCACGCCAGCTGCGGACAAACACGCCACTAACGAACTAGCCTGATTAGTTTTAACGCTTCAACCCCAGGCAGGGTTTCCACGCGATCTCTTTTGGGTTTGACCTCTCTTTGATCCCCGTCTTAAGAGCGGAAGCTAGGGAGAGAGGGCTCTTAGCAGGTTATTAAGCTGCTAAAGCGTAGTTTTCGTCGTTTGCGACTATTTTTTTGCGGCTTTTAACGAGGCAAACCGCCCCTCGGCATGCACCTTGGGTTTCGCAAATCCCGTCGAATCCAGAATCAGCCCCAATAGTGTTGAACTCAGTATACCAGATTTCACTTCCTCGATACCAGCCCGAAACGCTAACTTATTGAATAGTACAATAAGCGCGCAGAATCAACGTCCTGCGTTTTTCATGATACGTGCTTTGTCGAGCTGCCACTCTCGTGCTTTCAGGTCAGTACGCTTGTCGTGCTGTTTCTTACCTTTTGCCACGCCGATTTTCACTTTGCACCAGGCGTTTTTCCAGTACAAAGAGAGCGCAACTACGGTGAAGCCTTCGCGGTTGATGCGTCCGTAGAGGGATTCCAGCTCGCGCTTGTTCAGCAGCAGCTTACGGGTGCGGGTAGGATCGCAAACGTAATGTGAAGAGGCGACGGTCAGCGGCGTAAAGTTCGCGCCGAACAGGAAGGCCTCACCGTCTTTCAGGATCACGTAGCTGTCGCCGATGTTGGCTTTCCCGGCACGCAGCGATTTTACTTCCCAGCCCTGCAACGCAAGGCCGGCCTCGAATTCTTCTTCGATGAAATACTCGTGGCGAGCACGCTTGTTGAGCGCAATGGTCGCCGAACCAGGTTTATGTGCTTTTTTCTTCGTCATAAGTGTCGTAAAGCCGTCGGTAATCTGATTTTAAAAAGTCACCTCATTGCGTCCTGTGAGGTCTAACGCGCTATCTTAGCACGAGATAAGGCTTAGCGTTTTTTTAACAGGTGATAAATGTTATTATTTGTCTGTTGTGTGACCATGGAAAATGCTATGCCTCAGATTAGCCGTACTGCGCTTGTTCCCTACAGCGCGGAACAAATGTATCAGTTAGTGAACGACGTTCAGTCGTATCCGGAATTTATTCCAGGATGCACGGGTAGCCGGGTGCTGGAATCTGGCCCGACGCAGATGACTGCGGCCGTGGATGTCTCCAAAGCGGGGATCAGCAAAACGTTCACCACGCGCAATACCCTGACGAGCAATCAGAGTATTTTGATGCATCTGGTGGATGGTCCGTTTAAAAAACTGATGGGAGGGTGGAAGTTTACGCCACTGAGCGCTGACGCCTGCCGCATTGAGTTTCATCTGGATTTTGAATTTACCAATAAGCTGATCGAACTGGCGTTTGGCCGAATATTTAAAGAGCTGGCCTCGAATATGGTTCAGGCGTTCACCACGCGCGCCAAAGAGGTTTACAGTGTCGCATAAGATTGCTGTTGAGGTGGTGTATGCGCTGCCGGAGAAGCAGTATTTGCAGCGCGTGACGCTTGAAGAGGGCGCCACCGTTGAGGCGGCTATCCGGGCCTCCGGCATCCTTGAACTTCGCCGTGATATTGACCTGGCGAAGAATAAAGTCGGCATTTATAGCCGTCCGGTTAAGCTCGGTGATGTGCTGAAAGAGGGCGACAGGGTTGAAATCTATCGTCCGCTGATTGCCGACCCGAAAGAGTTGCGCCGTCAGCGAGCAGAGAAATCCGGTAAGTAGCCAAATAAACATACACAAAAAAGGTGCTCATTGAGCACCTTTTTGCGTTGCTGACGCCTGATTATTTGGTCAGGGCAGGCTTGTTGTCGATGTTGGTCAGCACACCGGCACTGCTGAAGGTCAGCGTCAGGGTTTGCTGGGTCACATCTTCATGACCAGGCTGCTGGCGGAATACATAGAACCAGGTGTTTGTGCCGAACGGATCGGACATCATCGGGGTTCCCAGGGCATAAGCGACCTGCTGTTGTGTCATACCCACGCGGATTTTGGACACATCGTTAGGGGTAAGGTAGTTCCCCTGGTTGATATCAGGACGGTAAACCACTTTCTCCAGAGTGGAACAGCCTGCGGTCAACATCAGAAGAACCGCTGCGGCAGCGGTCAGCGTTTTACAGCGCATAGTGATTTGATTCCTTTTCGGGCCCGAGCAGTACGCGGCTCATATGTAATATGCCGATGATAATAGACCTTGCCCCACTTTGAAACCGGTCTGGCGGCGTTTTTGTTGTTCTGTATGACCCTGAGATCCCAAAAAAGTTTATGCCGCCAGCAGTTCTTTCGCATTCGCGAGCGTATTACGGGTGACTTCACTGCCCCCCAGCAGGCGTGCCAGCTCCTGCAAGCGTGAGCGTTTATCCAGCGGCTTCATGTGCGTTTCCGTCATTTCGCCATCGGTTTCCTTGCTAACGATAAAGTGGTGATGACCACAGCCGGCGACCTGCGGCAGGTGAGTCACACACATAACCTGCGTCGATTCACCCAACTGACGCAGCAGTTTGCCGACAACGGCCGCGGTCGGGCCGCTGATACCCACATCCACTTCATCGAAAATCAACGCCGGGGTTTCCATTTTACGGGCGGTAATCACCTGAATGGCCAGGGCGATACGCGACAGTTCACCGCCAGAAGCCACTTTCGAAATCGCCTGTAAAGGCTGGCCCGGGTTGGTGGTGACGCGGAATTCTACGCGGTCTGCGCCTTCCGCCGTCAGGTGATGCTCTTCAAAGCGAACATCAATAGTGAACACCCCATGCGGCATCGCCAGCGTATGCATGCTGTCGGTAATATGCTGGCTAAGCTCCAGAGCATAGTGCTGTCGCACGTCGTGCAGCCGTTTCGCTGTTTCCAGCGCCTGCTGATGATGCAGATTAACCGCCAGAGACAAGGTTTCGAGGGAATCGGCCTGATCGTCCAGCTGCTGCTGTTCCTCCAGCAGAGACTGATAGTAATTCGGCAGCTCTTCCGGGGTAACGTGATGCTTACGCGCCAGTGAAATCTGACGGGAGATGCGTTGCTCAAGCTCGAACAGACGGTTCGGGTCGAGATCCAGACGTTCACAGTAGTGGCGCAGCTCATCCCCGGCTTCTGAAATCTGAATTGCGGCCTCTTCCAGCATTTCCAGTACGCCAGAAAGCTTATTGTCCATGCCGGTCAGTTCGGTCACAAGCTGACGCACGGTATATAGTTGGCTCTGCAAATTCACGTCTTCGCCATCCGCCAGCATGTTCAGGGCATTCTGACTGATGGAAAGCAGCTGACCGCTGTTGGCCAGACGCTTGTACTCCTCGTCGATTTGCTCAAATTCACCCGCCTGAGGGTTAAATTCGTTCAGCTCTTTCAACTGATATTCCAGCAGCTCGGCGCGCGCGGTACGCTCCTGGCTTTGCTGTTGATGCTGCGCAAGTTCGCGGCAGCTTTGATGCCACTGACGATAGTGCTCAGCCATGAGTTGAGTAAGCGCGTACTCACCCGCGTAGCCATCGAGCAAGGCTTTCTGCTGCTCGGGTTTGATTAGCTGCTGGTGCGCGTGCTGACCATGGATCTGGATGAGCAGCTGGCCCAGCTCGCGAAGCTGGGAAAGGGGAACCGCTGTACCATTGATAAAACCGCGGGAGCGGCCGTCACTGCTGATGACGCGACGAAGTAAACACTCACGTCCATCTTCCAGCTGGTTCGCTTCCAGCCATCGCAGGGCGGCAGGCGTGTCTTTTAACGAGAAGCGGGCGCAGAGATCGGCACGGGCCGCACCTGTGCGCACCATATCACCCTCTGCACGACCGCCGAGGCACAAGCCGAGGGCATCAATGGCAATGGATTTACCTGCACCGGTTTCACCGGTAATCGCCGTCATTCCACTATGGAAGTCGATCTCAAGCTCACGAACAATGGCAAAGTTGCTGATGGTCAGTTGTGCCAGCATAATTGTTTTCCTGTATGAAAAACCATAACTGTGTTTGTATACAGTATAAACTGGTTTTATATACAGTAAAGCGCTGGATGTAAAATCAGAACAATTTTTTTGACCAGCCGAGTTTTGAGCTTAATGTATTGAAATAACTGTAATCTTTTGGATGGATAAGGTTCAGGTGATAATCGCAGCGGCGAATGAGGACATCTTCTCCTTCCTGAATGGGAAGCGCAATCTGGCTGTCGCAGCTGATCTCCAGGTCGCTGCGGCGATGTGAAAAACGCAGGCGGATGGTGCTGTCGCCGTTGATCACCAGCGGACGCGCCGAGAGCGTATGCGGGAACATCGGCACCAGGGTGATCGCATCCAGCGATGGCGTCAGGATTGGGCCTCCGGCTGAAAGCGAGTAGGCAGTTGACCCCGTCGGGGTTGAAATAATCAGCCCGTCAGAGCGCTGCGAGAAAGCGAAGATTTCGTCGATATAGACTTCGAACTCGATCATGTGCGCCACTTTACCAGGGTGGAGAACCACCTCGTTAATAGCGGTGCTGATGCGCTTCTGGCAATCCTGCTGGCAGACCTGGGCTTCAAGTAAAAACCGTTTTTCACTGATATAGTGACCTTCCAGCACGTCCGCCAGCTGCTGTTGCGCATTGTCAGGGTCGAGGTCGGTCAGGAAACCAAGATTGCCACGGTTAATACCAATAACCTTAATATCATAGCGAGCCAGCGTTCGCGCCGCGCCCAGCATATTGCCGTCGCCGCCGACCACCACGGCGAGATCCGCCTGCTGGCCAATTTCCGCCAGCGTGCCGGTTCTGACGCTTTTAAGCTGCAACTCCTGGGCGATCTGCTGCTCGACCATCACTTCATAGCCTTTACCACACAGCCAGCGATACAACATTTCATGTGTCGTCAATGCGGTAGGGTGACGCGGATGGCCGACGATCCCAATACACCTGAAATGATTATTCATTTTCTGGAGGTCCTTGTGCCTGATGAATGATGACAATCTGCCTTGTTCCCTTGAATCCAGGAAACTGATCCCCATAATAAGCGAAGTTAGCGAGATGAATGCAGAAAAACGCGGAGAAATTCATGAGTAGTAAAGAACAGAAAACGCCTGAGGGGCAAGCCCCTGAAGAAATTATCACGGAACAGCACGATGAAGTTGAGGCAGTAGAGCCAGACACGTCTGCTGAGCAGGTGGACCCGCGCGATGAAAAAATTGCCAATCTGGAAGCTCAGTTGGTAGAAGCGCAGAATCGCGAACGCGATGGCGTACTGCGTATCAAAGCGGAAATGGAAAACCTGCGCCGTCGTACCGAGCTGGACGTTGAAAAGGCGCACAAATTTGCGCTGGAGAAATTCGTCAACGAACTGCTTCCGGTGATCGACAGCCTGGATCGCGCGCTGGAAGTGGCGGATAAAGCTAATCCGGATAATGCGGCGATGATTGAAGGCATCGAGCTGACGCTGAAATCCATGCTGGATGTGGTGCGTAAGTTCGGTGTTGAAGTGATTGCCGATACGGATGTACCGCTGGATCCAAACGTTCACCAGGCCATTGCGATGGTGGAATCCGAAGACGTTGCCGCGGGTAACGTGCTGGGCGTGATGCAGAAAGGGTATACCCTGAACGGTCGTACTATTCGCGCTGCGATGGTGACCGTGGCGAAAGCGAAAGCGTAATTTGCCGACCCGTAGTGCCGGGTGGCGGTTTCGCCTTACCCGGCCTACAACATTACTCGGCGATACTTTCGCGTAAAGGTTTAACGGGCAGGACCTTCACCTGCTTAATCATATTGTCCTGAACGTCCAGAATATCAATATCATACTGCTCAATGCGCACGCGCGTGCCTGCCGCCGGGATCTCTTCCAGCGCTTCCAGGATCATTCCGTTCATCGTCCGCGCTTCGTCTTCCGGCAAATGCCAGTTAAACGCTTTATTGATTTCACGAATGTTGGCGCTGCCGTCGATAAGCACTGACCCGTCGTTTTGCGGGGTGACTTCTTCTGCAAGGGAAGGCGACATTGACGTGGTAAAGTCCCCGACAATCTCTTCCAGAATATCTTCGACCGTCACCAGCCCCTGTATGTCGCCGTATTCATCCACCACCAGACCGACTTTCTTCTTGTTTCGCTGGAACTTCACCAGCTGCGTGCTGAGTGGGGTGCCTTCCGGCACGTAGTAAATTTCGTCGGCGGCGCGCAGCATCACTTCTTTGGTGAACTCGTTTTTCTCAGTCATCAGACGATAGGCCTCGCGCACACGCAGCATGCTGATGGCATCGTCGAGAGAATCGCGATAGAGGACGATACGCCCGTGCGGGGAGTGCGTCAGCTGGCGGACAATGGCCTTCCAGTCGTCGTTAATATCAATCCCGACGATTTCATTGCGCGGCACCATAATGTCGTCAACGCTGACCTTTTCCAGATCCAGCACCGACAGGAGCATGTCCTGATTGCGACGGGAGATCTGCGAGCGGGATTCGTTCACGATGGTACGCAGTTCGTCTTTGCTGAGCGCGCTACTGATGGTGACGTCTGCCTTTATACCAACCATGCGCATCAGCACCCGTGTCACCATATTCAGCAGCCAGACCAGCGGCATCATCAGAATAAGCAGCGGTGCTAACAGGAAACTGCTCGGGTAGGCGACTTTTTCCGGGTAAAGCGCCGCGATGGTTTTGGGCAGCACTTCCGCAAACACCAGCACCACAAACGTGAGCACACCTGTGGCAATCGCCACGCCTGCGTTGCCGTACAGACGCATCCCGACGATGGTGCCCAGTGCAGAGGCGAGAATATTGACCAGGTTGTTACCGATAAGCACCAGGCTAATCAGACGGTCCGGCTTACGCAGAAGCTTTTCGACACGACGCGCGGCACGGTTACCCTGCTTGGCGCGATGACGTAACCGGTAGCGGTTCAGCGTCATCATGCCGGTTTCAGAGCCAGAGAAATAAGCGGAGATGACCACCATGATGACCAGAATGACGATCAGCGTGGTGGTAGAGATGTGTTCCAGGGGGAACTCCTTTTGTTACTTAGCCAGCAAATTGCTGTATGAAGCGGCTACCAAAATAGGCAAGCGTGAGAATGCCCGCACCCGCAACGTTGAACCAGACCACGCGACGACCGCGCCAGCCTTCATGATAATGGCCCCATAACAGGACAATATAGACAAACCACGCGATGATGGAGAGGACCGCTTTATCGATATTCTCCACGCTGAACAGGTTCTTCATATAAAACAAGCCCGTGCACAGCGTCAGCGTCAGCAAAACCACGCCGACCTGGGTGATATGGAACATCTTACGCTCAATCACCATCAGCGGCGGCATTTCATGGTTAAACGCCAGCTTTTTATTTTTCAGCTGGTAGTCGATCCAGGCGAGCTGCATGGCGTAAAGGGCGGCGATGATCAGCGTCGCGTAGGAGAATAGAGACAGGCCGATATGCACCAGCATCCCCGGCGTGGCTTCCAGATGCGTAATAAACTCATTGGGCATGAACGTGGCTAACGCCAGGTTGATCAGCGCAAAGGCGTAGACTATCGGCAGCAGCAGCCAGCCACGATTTTTAGACGCGACAATGGTCATGACCGTACAGATCATCAGGCTGACCAGCGAGCCGACGTTCAGCACGCTCAGATTTTGCACGCTGCCGTCGCCGGGAATGATGCGTGATTCCAGCGCAAACGCATGGCTAATCAGTGCGATCACTGCCGAAAGAATAGCCATGCGCCGCCAGCCGCTGTTTTTTTGCAGCAGGCCAGGAATGATCAGCGCGAGGCTGACAGAGTAGGCAACAAGGGCGATCAGTGCGAAAACAGGCATATAGGCGTCGACAGTTGTCTTAATAAGAAAGAGAAGCAGTATAACGTTACGTGACGCCTGCTCCAACCGTTGCATAACAACAAAGGCGCCTTCATGTTATACTCCGGCAAAATTCTGTGTATGTGTCGCCCAGGCGACCTAACGTTTCTACCCCAGGCGAGAGACAATGTTTGATAATTTAACCGATCGTTTGTCGCGCACGCTGCGCAACATCAGCGGCCGTGGACGCCTCACCGAAGAGAACATCAAGGAAACGCTGCGCGAAGTGCGCATGGCGCTGCTGGAAGCAGACGTTGCGTTGCCGGTCGTGCGTGATTTTATCAACCGCGTGAAAGAGAAAGCGGTTGGTCATGAAGTTAACAAGAGCCTGACTCCGGGTCAGGAGTTCGTCAAAATCGTCCGTAACGAGCTGGTTTCGGCGATGGGCGAAGAGAATCAGGTGCTTAACCTGGCGGCTCAGCCACCGGCCGTCGTGCTGATGGCGGGTCTGCAAGGTGCGGGTAAAACCACCAGCGTCGGTAAGCTGGGGAAATTCCTGCGCGAAAAGCACAAGAAAAAAGTGCTGGTGGTTTCGGCGGACGTGTATCGCCCGGCGGCGATCAAACAGCTGGAAACGCTGGCCGAGCAGGTTGGCGTAGACTTCTTCCCGTCCGACGTGGCGCAGAAGCCTGTTGACATCGTTAACGCGGCGCTGAAAGAGGCGAAGCTGAAATTCTACGACGTGCTGCTGGTGGATACCGCCGGTCGACTGCACGTTGACGAAGCGATGATGGACGAAATCAAGCAGGTTCATGCTTCTATCAATCCGGTAGAGACCCTGTTTGTTGTCGACGCCATGACCGGTCAGGATGCGGCAAACACCGCAAAAGCGTTTAACGAAGCCCTGCCGTTAACCGGCGTGGTGCTGACCAAAGTCGACGGCGACGCTCGCGGCGGTGCGGCGCTGTCTATACGTCATATCACTGGTAAGCCAATTAAGTTCCTCGGCGTGGGCGAGAAAACCGAAGCGCTGGAGCCGTTCCACCCGGATCGTATTGCCTCCCGTATCCTCGGCATGGGCGACGTGCTGTCGCTGATCGAAGATATCGAAAGCAAGGTTGACCGCGCGCAGGCTGAAAAACTCGCCAGCAAGCTGAAAAAAGGTGACGGTTTCGATCTGACCGACTTCCTTGAGCAACTGCGTCAGATGAAAAACATGGGCGGTATGGCAAGCCTGATGGGTAAACTGCCGGGTATGGGGCAGATCCCGGATAACGTCAAATCCCAGATGGATGACAAAGTGCTGGTGCGTATGGAGGCAATCATCAACTCGATGACGCTGAAAGAGCGCGCGAAGCCAGAAATCATCAAAGGTTCCCGCAAGCGCCGTATCGCAGCCGGTTGCGGCATGCAGGTCCAGGACGTTAACCGCCTTCTGAAACAGTTCGACGACATGCAGCGCATGATGAAGAAAATGAAGAAAGGCGGCATGGCGAAGATGATGCGCGGCATGAAAGGCATGATGCCGCCCGGTTTTCCTGGGCGATAATCGCTTTTGAGATTGCTTTTTGCCCGAAAATGAGTAAAATTTTCGGGCTTTTAATATGACACCCGGGCTCCGTTCCTCGATGGGGCCCGGTTGTTTTATTCACACAAGAGGATGTTATGGTAACTATTCGTTTAGCACGTCACGGCGCTAAAAAGCGTCCGTTCTACCAGGTTGTTGTGACTGACAGCCGTAATGCACGCAACGGTCGCTTCATTGAGCGCGTTGGTTTCTTCAACCCACTGGCCTCTGGCGCAGAAGAAGAAACTCGTCTGGATCTGGATCGTATCGCTCACTGGGTTGGCCAGGGCGCTACTGTTTCCGATCGCGTTGCTACGCTGATCAAAGCAGCAAACAAAGCAGCTTAATCTGTCACGGTGGTCATGATGAGCAATAAAGCACCTGTTGAACCGATCGTATTGGGAAAAATGGGTTCTTGCTACGGTATCCGTGGTTGGCTCAGAGTGTTTTCCTCCACTGAAGACGCTGATAGCATTTTTGATTACCAGCCCTGGTTTATCCAGAAAGCCGGTAAGTGGGAAGAGGTCGAGCTGGAAAGCTGGCGTCACCACAATCAGGACATCATCATCAAGCTGAAAGGCATTGACGATCGAGATGCCGCGAATGCGCTGACTAATTGTGAAATTGTCGTGGATTCGTCGCAGTTGCCGCAACTGGAAGAGGGTGACTACTACTGGAAAGACCTTATGGGTTGCCAGGTAGTGACCACTGAAGGCTACAGCCTGGGGAAAGTCATCGACATGATGGAAACCGGGTCAAATGACGTTCTCGTCATTAAGGCAAACCTGAAAGATGCATTTGGCATCAAGGAGCGGTTGGTCCCGTTCCTCGATGGACAGGTTATCAAGAAAGTCGATCTCACTACTCAAACCATTGAAGTAGATTGGGATCCTGGTTTTTAAATTCTCCGGATAAACGGTAAAAGACGGCGCTATGTGGATTGGCATAATTAGCCTGTTTCCTGAAATGTTCCGCGCGATTACCGATTACGGGGTAACTGGCCGGGCAGTAAAGAATGGCCTGCTGAGCATCCAGAGCTGGAGTCCTCGTGACTTCACGCATGACCGGCACCGTACCGTGGACGATCGTCCTTACGGCGGCGGACCGGGGATGTTGATGATGGTGCAACCCTTACGGGACGCCATTCACACAGCAAAAGCCGCGGCAGGTGAAGGCGCGAAGGTGATTTATCTGTCACCTCAGGGACGCAAGCTTGATCAAGCGGGCGTGAGCGAACTGGCGACGAATCAAAAGCTGATTCTGGTCTGTGGTCGCTACGAAGGGATAGATGAGCGCGTAATTCAAACCGAGATTGACGAAGAATGGTCTATCGGCGATTACGTTCTCAGCGGTGGTGAGCTACCAGCAATGACGTTGATTGACTCCGTCGCCCGGTTTATTCCGGGGGTTCTGGGCCATGAAGCTTCGGCAACGGAAGATTCCTTTGCCGATGGATTGCTGGACTGTCCACACTATACTCGTCCTGAAGTGTTAGAAGGGATGGAAGTCCCGGCAGTGTTACTGTCTGGAAACCATGCCGAGATACGTCGCTGGCGTTTGAAGCAGTCGCTGGGCCGGACCTGGCTTAGAAGACCTGAACTTCTGGAAAACCTGGCTCTGACTGAAGAGCAAGCAAAGTTGCTGGCCGAGTTCAAAACCGAACACGCGCACCAGCAGCATGAACATGATGGGAAAGCGTAATACGCTCCCGAATATCAGTTTACCCAGGATAAGAGATTAAATTATGAGCAACATTATTAAGCAACTTGAACAAGAGCAGATGAAGCAGGACGTACCTTCCTTCCGTCCAGGTGACACCGTGGAAGTGAAAGTATGGGTTGTTGAAGGTTCCAAAAAACGTCTGCAGGCATTCGAGGGCGTGGTTATCGCTATTCGTAACCGCGGTCTGCACTCTGCATTCACTGTTCGTAAAATTTCCAACGGCGAAGGCGTTGAGCGTGTCTTCCAGACTCACTCTCCGGTAGTTGACAGCATTGCTGTTAAACGTCGTGGTGCTGTACGTAAAGCTAAACTGTACTACCTGCGTGAGCGTACTGGTAAGTCTGCTCGTATTAAAGAGCGTCTGAACTAAGATTCGCTTAAGCGACATCCTGTCAGAAAGGGCTGGCCGAAAGGCTGGCCCTTTTTTTATCTCATAGCAACTCTCGCGTTAACCCTTCCGTCATAAATCATTTACAATGTTCGCCTCTTGGGTGGAGGGTAAGTGGATAACGTACTGCATCAGCATAGCTGGAAACGCGCAGCGGCATTGACCGCGCTGTTTGCGATCCTGCTGATCGTCGTGGCGCCGCTGATCTCCGTCTCGCTGCAAAAAGATCCCATGAGCGCCATGCCGGGCATGCACCATGACATGAGCATGATGTCGATGGACGAGCATCATGGGGATATGCCGCATTCCATGCCAGTTGACCATGCGGAAGCCTGCGGCTACTGCGTGCTGTTAGCGCATGTGCCGGGCGTGATGCTGGCGCTTATCGTTCTGCTCAGCGTGGTGTTGCAGCGGTTGCGCATGAAGCCGCCTCGTCAGGCGGTCAGCCACTGGCACTTTTTCCCCTGGCTTTACCCCGATACCCGCGCGCCGCCGCGTCGGTCTGCTTTCTCCCTTTAAAACAAAATCACTCACTTTTTGCCTTAAAAAGGAAAAGTATGACTACCTGCACTCCGCGCGCGGCATGGGGAAACCTGCTGCGTCGCCTCCATTTCTATATCGGGCTGTTTGTTGGTCCGTTTATTTTCTTCGCAGCGCTGACCGGTACGCTGTATGTCGCCACGCCGCAGCTTGAAAATGCGCTGTACCATCATGCACTCCACACGGATGCCGTGGGTGAGGTGCAGCCTCTTGCTGCACAAATTGCCGCGGCCGAAAAGGCTGTAGAATCAGACCTGCGTCTGCATGCCGTTCGTCCGGGGCTGGAAGAGGGCGAAACGACCCGCGTGATGTTTGCCGACCCGGCGCTGGGTCCCTCCGAGCATCGGGCTATTTTTATTGATCCCGCCAGCCTTGAGGTTCGAGGGGATATGACCGTCTACGGCACCAGCGGGATTTTACCGCTGCGTCAGACTATCGATTACCTGCATACCTCGCTGATGCTGGGCAACCTCGGACGCCTCTATAGCGAGTTAGCCGCCTCGTGGATGTGGGTTGCTGCCCTGGGCGGGATCGCGCTGTGGTTCTATACCCGACCGAAGCGCCGTATTAACAATCGTTTCCAGAATCGTCGTCGCCTGCATGTGATCTTAGGCTGGACCTTACTGGCGGGAATGCTGCTGTTCTCAGTCACCGGGTTAACCTGGTCACAATGGGCCGGTGGCAACGTCGATAAGCTGCGTGCAGAGATGAACTGGCTGACGCCGCAGGTAAACACCACCCTTTCCGGTGCGCCGGAAATGATGGATGAACACGCCGAACATCGTGGTCATCACGGCGGAATGTCGATGCCTGAAATGCCTGTTGAACTGTCGCTTTTTGACAGCGTATTGCAGGCCGCCCGCCAGTCAGGAATTGATGCTAACAACGTTGAGATCCGTCCGGCAAGCAGGGTCGACCAGGCCTGGACGGTGACGGAAATCGATCGCCGCTGGCCGACGCAGGTTGATGCCGTTGCCGTGGACCCCCACTCTCTGAAGGTGCTGGACAGGACTCGCTTTGGGGATTTCCCGCTGATGGCTAAACTCACCCGCTGGGGCGTGGATTTCCATATGGGGATCCTGTTTGGTCTGGCAAATCAGCTGCTGCTCATCGCGTTTGGCGTTGCGCTGTGCGTGCTGATTATCTGGGGATACCGGATGTGGTGGATGCGTCGTCCTGCGACGTCAGCCGCGAACCCGGTACAGACGCTCTGTCAAAGCTGGCTGGCATTGCCGCTGTGGGGAAGAGGAGTGACGTTCATGATAAGCCTCCTGCTGGGGCTGGCGTTGCCGGTAATGGGCGTCAGTCTGGCGGTATTTATCGTGATTGACTGGCTGCGCTGGCGAGCGGCTTCAGGCGTGTCGCTCGCCGGCACATCCGCTAAATAGCCTTAAGGCGTGCTGATAACTACCGCAACACGGCGGTTTTCAGCGCGCCCTTGCGCAGTACGGTTGCTGCTGAGAGGGTATTTTTTGCCTAAACCCCGCGTAGTGAGGTTGCTGCGCGGGATGTTCGCGCCCTTCGCCCAGGCATCCGCTACAACATTGGCACGTTTTAACGAAAGCGCTTCGTTGTAGCTCTCTTCGCCATAGTTATCCGTATGGCCGTCCATCCGGGCGTGATTCAGACCGGTTGCCGCCAGACGTGAGGCCATAGTCTGGATCTGCGTTTCACTTTCCGGACGCAGTCTGGCGTCATTTTTATCAAACAGGATCTTATCCGACAGGCCCAGGGACCAGTCGCCATTCAGTTCGTTAAAGCCGTAGGACTTCATGGCCGCGATTTGCTCTGGTGTGAATTTACCCTCCGGCGTCTGGCACCCGGACATAACCAGAGATGCCAGTAACAACGGCGCGAAGTATCGCTTCAACATATCGTCTTCCTTTCAGGGTGTTGTTTTCGAACGCTGGTTTTTGACCAGGTACATATTGCGATCGGCTTGCTCCAGTAATGCCTCGACGGAGGCATTTTCCCACGCCAGAGCAAAGCCAATGCTGAGTGACATTGATGCTGTGTGTCCGTTATGCAGATCAAACGGACGGATAAATTGCTGCGACAGCGCAGCGCAAATATATTCGACCTCACGCGCGGTGTGGACGCCATAAAGGATCATGGCAAACTCGTCGCCGCCAAGACGGTAAGACTGATGACGTTTTTCGCCAAATTCGACCATCCTTTTTGCGGCTTCGATCAGTACGCAGTCGCCCGCGGCATGGCCCCAGGTGTCGTTAATAAACTTGAAGTTATCACCATCCAGGAAGAGCAGGGCAGAATTGGTCTTTGCCGAAGCGTCATTCATTAAGGCCGCAATGTTGTTGCGAAACGCGGCGCGGTTTGCAAGCCCCGTGAGCGGATCGTGCATGGCGGTACGCAACAGTTGAGCGTTTTTCGCCTGTAGCTTGAGCTGCCACTCTTCCATTTCATCCAGCAGGCTGTTGAAGTCTTCACCAAACTGGTGGAACTCTTCGATGCGGCCTTCCGTTACCCGGCGAGAGAAGTTGCGGTTGGTACGGACGTCATGCACAACGTCAGTGATGTTTTGCATTTCAACAACCATGCCATGATGTAGCGAGCGGGTGATGGTCAATGCGACGGCAGAGGCAAAAAGAATGCAGCCGGTGAGGACCGCAAATGAGAGCCAGATAAAGTGGCTAATCAGGCTGTCTCGTGCGGTCAGACGAATTTCGCCAATCACATTACCGTTATGTATGATGGGCTGTGCGACAGGAACAGGGAACAACCACCGGTTGACCAGCGCGCCCAGCGTGTCGGTATTATCCGCCGGGTTCCACGACCACCAGGCAAACCGTTTATGATGTGCATTAAGCACTTCCGCCACAGCAAATTGCCCCTGCTTGCCGAGGGTCGCCAGCGTTTCATTTGCCGCCACGGCATCGTTGAACACCAGAGAAGCCTCAAGGCTGTGGCTCATGGTGGCGCCGGTGAGTTCGAGGTTTTTTTGCGCGTATTGCTTTAATGTCACCACGGAAGCGAAACACAGCAGCAACCATATAAACGTCATCGTTATAATGACGCTTATCATGCTGATTCGCCGCAACGTTCTTTTAAACGTCGGACGCGGTGTTGGTGTGACTTCCTTATTCATGCTTCTTATTCCGTGCGAGCATTAATACATCCGGATTGACTCTTACGCCACTGCGCGTCAGCGCATCCAGATTTACGGAAAACCTGACCTTGTTGTGCTCTATTATCAGACAAAATGCGCTGCCAATAACGCATTCAGGATTTTGCTCTGACATTAATAGCAACGCCTGGCCCTGATATTGATTTATTATTTCCTGTTGTTTTGTCGGCGACTCGCTCCCGAAATAGAGGGCATCACACCTTGCTGCGAGTGCTTCCCGATCGCTATGCACAATGACAGGACTATAGGGCAACGGGTTGTGTTCATCTTCACTGCTGAGCGCCTGTCTGTAATGGGAAGAGGCATAAATACAGAGCTTAGGCTGGCCGGACAGTGCTGGCCATCGGGTGTAGCTCACAATGCCAGAAACAATCGAACGTACTGATTTATCCGTTTCCGTGAACGAGCCTGCCCTTGCAGGGCTCACCAAAATGAACAGCATTAGCGCCAGGGGGAGGTGAAGCAAAGCGATCAAGAATGTATTTCTCATCAGAATCCGCCAAACCGCCCCGGAAATAGATGCCCTTATGAATTTCCGGCAGAATACCATTCTTTCTCAAAGCCGTCATTATGTCAGAAATATCCCTGTCTTGACCTAAGCTAAATCTTACAGAGCACGATATTCAAAGTAATTTAGGCAGGCTCAATTAAGTCTGCTGGAATTCATACTTTTATTCATTTTTGTTGCCAGAATTTATGTAGCCACGCAACTTTCCCTCAATTCACCCGAGGATAATTAAGCTAACGGCCAGCGCCGGGATAGCGTGCCTGGTGTGAGCGTAGACTGGCGTTAAAAGCGTATGTGTAATTTTATGTTTACGATTTTAACCTGTGATTTGGCATTTAAATGGCTGCTGTAAAATAATCTGTACGTATTTTGGATTGAAATCTTTACTTGATGTGTTATCGTTGTGTCACCTCTTCGAGGAAAACCACTATCGCAAACGAGTTTTACAGGATCGCAATCATGCAAAAAGACGCGCTGAACAACGTACATATCACTGACGAACAGGTGTTAATCACCCCGGATCAACTGAAGGCGGAATTCCCGCTGAGCGTCGCGCAGGAAGCTCAGATTGAGCACTCTCGCCAGACCATTTCTGACATTATCGCAGGCCGCGATCCGCGCCTGCTGGTGGTATGTGGTCCTTGCTCCATTCACGATCCTGAAACCGCCATTGAGTACGCTCGTCGATTTAAAGCATTAGCGGAGGAGGTCAGCGATAGCCTCTATCTGGTGATGCGCGTCTATTTTGAAAAGCCACGTACAACGGTTGGCTGGAAAGGGTTGATTAACGATCCGCACATGGATGGCTCGTTTGATGTGGAAGCGGGCCTGAAGATTGCGCGTCGCCTGCTGGTGGAGCTGGTCAGCATGGGGCTGCCGCTGGCAACCGAAGCGCTGGATCCGAACAGCCCGCAGTACCTCGGCGATCTGTTTAGCTGGTCTGCGATTGGGGCGCGCACCACCGAGTCACAAACCCACCGCGAGATGGCGTCTGGCCTGTCTATGCCGGTTGGTTTTAAAAACGGTACCGACGGCAGCCTGGCCACGGCGATTAACGCCATGCGCGCCGCCGCTATGCCCCATCGTTTTGTCGGGATCAACCAGGCGGGCCAGGTATGCCTGCTGCAAACGCAGGGCAATCCGGACGGGCATGTGATCCTGCGCGGTGGTAAAGCGCCAAACTACAGCCCGGCGGATGTCGCGCAGTGTGAAAAAGAGATGGAACAGGCGGGACTGCGTCCGGCGCTGATGGTAGATTGCAGTCATGGTAATTCGAATAAAGATTACCGTCGCCAGCCTGCGGTTGCAGAATCTGTTATTGCTCAGATTAAAGATGGCAACCGTTCCATTATCGGCCTGATGATTGAAAGTAATATTCATGAAGGCAATCAGTCATCGGAACAGCCGCGTAGCGCGATGAAGCCCGGCGTCTCGGTCACCGATGCCTGCATTAGCTGGGAAACCACCGATGCGCTGCTGCGTGAGATCCACAAAGATTTGAACGGCCAGCTGGCGACGCGTCTGGCATAAGAGGGTAGTTATGGTTGCTGAATTGACCGCATTACGCGATCAAATTGATGAAGTGGATAAGGCGTTGCTGGACCTGCTGGCGCGCCGCATGGCACTGGTTGCTGAGGTCGGCGAAGTTAAAAGCAAATACGGCCTGCCAATTTACGTTCCGGAGCGTGAGGCCTCTATGCTCGCCTCCCGCCGTAAAGAGGCACAGGCGCTGGGCGTTTCACCGGACTTAATTGAAGATGTCCTGCGTCGTGTGATGCGGGAATCCTATTCCAGCGAAAACGACAAGGGCTTCAAAACTCTCTGTCCGTCGCTGCGTCCGGTGGTGATTGTCGGTGGCGGCGGCCAGATGGGGCGTCTGTTTGAAAAAATGCTGACGCTTTCTGGCTATCAGGTGCGCATCCTGGAAAAAGAGGACTGGCCGCATGCGCCGGAGCTCATTAAGGATGCCGGAATGGTTATCGTCAGCGTACCGATTCATGTGACGGAGCAGATTATCGCGAAACTTCCTCCGCTGCCGGAAGATTGCATTCTGGTGGATCTGGCGTCCGTTAAAAATGGCCCTCTACAGGCAATGCTGGCGGCGCACACCGGGCCCGTGCTTGGGTTACACCCGATGTTTGGCCCGGACAGCGGCAGCCTGGCGAAGCAGGTAGTGGTTTACTGCGACGGTCGTCAGCCGGAAGCGTATCAGTGGTTCCTGGAACAGATTCAGGTCTGGGGGGCACGTTTGCACCGTATCAGTGCGGTTGAGCACGATCAGAACATGGCGTTTATTCAGGCGCTGCGCCACTTTGCAACCTTCGCCTATGGTCTGCACCTGGCGGAAGAGAACGTTCAGCTTGAACAATTGCTGGCGCTTTCCTCGCCAATTTATCGTCTGGAGCTGGCGATGGTCGGGCGACTGTTTGCCCAGGATCCACAGCTTTACGCCGACATCATCATGTCGTCTGAAAATAACCTGGCGCTGATCAAGCGCTACTATCAGCGTTTTGGCGAAGCGATCACCTTGCTGGAACACGGCGATAAACAAGCGTTTATCGACAGTTTCCGTAAAGTGGAGCACTGGTTCGGTGATTACGCCACGCGATTCCAGAGTGAAAGCCGCACGCTGTTGCGCCAGGCAAATGACAGTCGCCAGTAATGCGATGATGTATATACTGAAAGCCAGCATTGCTGGCTTTTTTCATATAATGGGTGGATGTGGTTTATCAACCATTTAAATTATCACTAATAAAAACAGTAATTTAAAAAAGCTGTAACCATCTGGAACCGTTTCTAATACCCCGAAGTGTGGACGCAATGTGGACACTCCGGGGGGAGCAGAACCTACAGCGATATCCCTCCTGAAAGCGGATTCAATGCCACGGCATATTGCAGGTACTCCGGTGACAAATGCGCATAAGTCATCGTCTGCTGGATGTTTGCATGACCCAGTATTTGCTGTAATGAAATGATGTTACCCCCGTTCACCATGAAATGACTTGCGAAGGTATGACGCAAAATATGCGTTGCCTGATTTGCAGGAATATCAGGTTTAACCATCTTCAGCACTTTGCAAAAACTCACTTAATCGACGTTGAACAGATTCCCGCTGGTATTCTTCTTTATCAGCGATTCAAGCTCAGAAGAAATCGGTACAGTGCGCTTTTTTGCGTTTTTGATTTTCAGGAATGTCACGCGCCCGTTTACTATTTGTGCCGGTTTGAGTGTTGCCAGCTCTGACCACCGCCCGCCGGTACTAATCCCCAGCAGGGCAACCAGCAGATCCTCACCTGTAAATGACTTAAGCAGCAGCGCACTTTCTGCTTTGTTAAGGAAAGCCATTTCAGGGTTAGCCTCTGCCAATGGTGGCAAACCATGAACGGGGTGCACCCCAGCAAACTCTTAAAGTTGAATCAGCTTCGTGAACATGTCTGATACAAGAAAGAGGGTATACCGACAACGCGTGTCAGTGAGGGTAACGAATGTTATCGATTTAACTGAGTGGGTGGCAAATTATGTAATGTTGAGTTTCCAGTTGATGCTGGATGACGCCGACTGCGGTATGACAATCATGAACTGGAAAGAACTAAGCGAGAAGGGGCTGGTTTTCATAATTAATCACGAAATTTTACACCCGCCAGGGCTGGCTGTTGGATATGAAATGACTAACGGTGTTTCGGCTGGGGCTTCGTGGCTGATAACGGAGCCTGGCAATATTCAGACGAGCTTGTTGATGATGCTAAAAAAATGGGTGGTTAAAATGAGCCATACGCGAATAATGCCAGCACCGCCGGTGCTGAAATTTGCTTTCAGTGCCGGTGGTGTTGAACAACGAGCGCGGCGAGGCGTTAGCCTCTAAGTCGATAAAATCAGAGTCAGGAAAGTAGATTGAAGTAAAAACGTCCATTATGATGACCCCAAAGGTTAGCCCAAAAGGAAATTAGGACAATGAGCGTTGGATTAATTACGGACGAGCCAGGACGTTTCTACACCTTCCAGTCAACATTACCAGCCGGTGAATACTTCGAATTTCGCCCCCGCAATCCTCCACTGAATTCAAAACCCATTGTTGATGACGAAACCGGGATGTGTATTGGCTATTCAGTCTCTCAGGCTCCCGGTTTATGGCAGATTTATGATACCGACGGCATGTTTGTCAGGCTGGAAGAAGCGCCACTAGAAGCCCCCCTGATTGACCCAACAGACATCGTATTAATTGCCTTGGGTGCATTTCGTCTTTTTCGGGCTGGTAAAGCGTTACTGGAGAGTGGAGTTAAAACCGCTGTAACTGTGAGGCTCAGTGAGGCTACTATCAGCCTCTTACGTGGTCGGCTGAAAATGGGGTTATCTGCACGAACCCTTAAAATGACCGCAACTCCTGCTAAACATATGCTTAATCCCGCGCGATATGTGCCCTTGCAACTTCAGGAAAAAGTTATTCGCTACGGCAAAAGAACGCCTGATCCTCAAAAGGCTCAAGGTCTTTTTCGTTACGAATCTGAGATATATAAACTTGTTGAGAATCGGGCGAAAAAAGGAACCTATTATTATAAAAAATATATGATAGAAGTATTGGTGCGTGAGAAAGACTGGACAATAACTCATTTTTTATACAAGTGATGGGGGGAATATGATTGAGATAATTAGCGACAGGAAAATTTTACGGATTTCCCCCTTTGGGCGTGATAATACCCCTGACATACCAGAGTATGACTGGATACATACCTATGTGGAGTACGAACTACCCGAGCTTAAAACACAATATCAGGCATCCTTTAATGTCGGAGAGCTTAATGCTCTTAAAGCTAAACTCAGGGAGTTACATAGAAGTTTAGTTGATGGCACGAAGGCTCGTGAGGTGATTTTTGATAGCACAGAAAATCAGTTAAATCTTGTGTTTTCACCATCATCAACAGGGCGTGGGGTGCTTTTAACATTAACGCTAAGGCCGGAAAGTCCTGCTGAAAGCGTCGTAGTCAGTGATAGTCTTGGAATGGATGAAAGTTATTTTCCTGCAATACTTTCCGGGCTGGACGAAATCATTAATTGGACGAGTTGATTCACAATTTTAGATGTGCATGCATCAGTGGACGAGTTTGCATTCATTTTTTATTCCAGTTTTTGCCAGCCAGTGACAGCGCTGGTGCGGCTCAAAGGCGCAGGCCATGCGCGCCGCACAGGCAAGGAGCTGTATCATCAGTGCACAAACATCATTTGCAGTTGCACGTTCATCACCACTGAGACGGTCGAGAGCTTTATCGTTTCGCCGGGTGAAGTAGTACCAGCGCCGCCGCACCCGACGCAATCAGGCCAGCAACAAATCCACTGGATGTGACCAAAAGAAAGCCCTGCACATGGCAGGGCTTTTTCGATGCGTGGACGACGTGTGGACATCGTCAGAAACAAATCCTTTTGTTTCAGCCTTTTGCGTCTAAAATTAAAACAGCAATGCTGGCTTTTTTCATTTTGGGGAATTGTCATGGCTGAACCGCAGCTGCTGTTGAACTATACCGGGCATCTGCCCGAATGCCCGACGTGGAGTGCTGAAGAAAAGGCGCTCTACTGGGCGGATATTCTGGAAGGGGAGATTCATCGGTACCATCTGCCCACCGCGGAACACTCGGTGCTCTCATTCCATGAAGAAGTTGGGTGTTTTGCCCTGCGTGAACGCGGCGGATTTATCGTCGCGATGCGAAACGCCATCTGGCTGACCGATAAACACGGCCTGCTCCAGCGTAAGGTTTGCGATAACCCGTCCAACCCGCAGCTTGCACGCTTTAACGATGGAGGCACCGACCATCAGGGACGGTTTTATGCGGGCACGTTCTGGGGGCCGGGAGATTATAACGGCGCCATGTTGATGCGTATCGACAACGACCTGACACCGAAAGTGATCCAGTGCGATATTCAGGGGCATAACGGTTTAGCGTTTAGTCCTGACAAACGGTGGATGTTTACTTCTGATACGCCGAACGGTGTGATTTACCGTACGCCGCTTGATGAGCAGGGGGAACCCGGTAAGCGCGAAGAGTTTCGCCGTTTTAGTGAGGGAGACGGTATACCCGACGGAGCGGCAATGGATGAGGAAGGCTGCTACTGGAGCGCACTGTTTGACGGCTGGCGTATCGCACGGTTTTCACCGCAAGGCGTACAGCTGGAAGAATACCGGCTGCCGGTACGCTGCCCGACAATGGTCTGCTTTGGCGGCGACGATATGAAAACGCTGTTTATCACCACCACGCGGGAAAATATGGAGGCGGAGGAGCTGGCGAAATACCCGCTTTCCGGTGCCATCTTCACCCTGCCTGTAAATGTGGCAGGGATGAAGAAAAGCCGCTTTATCGAACATTAAGCCGGATCGACCGGGACCACGTTTTCGCTCGGATAGCAGCCCAGTACTTTCATGGAGCGTGTGATCTCGCCCAGTTCGCGCAGGGCTTTCTGCATGGATGCAGACTCCAGGTTGGCCTGAACGTCGAGATAGAACATCTCTTCCCACGGGTTGCCATGTATTGGGCGGGATTCCAGCTTCGTCATGATCAGGTTGTGATTACGCAGCACCAGCAGCGCTTCAACCAGCGCACCCGCCTGCTGGCCGGTCGCCATCAGCAGGGTGGTTTTCGCCGGGACCTGGTCCGACACGTTGATGGCCTTGCGGGCAAGAACCACGAAACGGGTGATATTTTGCGTCTGGTTGGCCAGATTGCGTTCCAGCACCTGTAAGCCATACAGCGCGCCGCCCGCTTCGCTACCGAGTGCCGCGACGGCAGGAGAGTTTGCCTGCGCCACTTTTTCCATCGCCGCCGAGGTGCTTTCGGTGTACTCAATTTTCCAGTGCGGATAACGGTTCAGGAACTGGCTGCACTGCTGGAACGGCTGCGGGTGGCTGTACACCGTTTCGATCTGACTCAGATCGGTTGAGCCAGAGACCAGCACGCAGTGATCGATAGGAATAGTTAGCTCACCGACCAGCGACAGGCTGGTGTGCTGGAGCAGATCGTAAACATCGTTGATGGCGCCGGAACTGGTGTTCTCAATAGGCACCACGGCGTAATCTGCCTGGCCGGTTTCGACCTGGTTGAAGATGTCTGCAAATTTTGCACAACCGCTCTCAATGAACTCTTCGAAATGACGGGCTGCGTACTGGCGAGCCGCCAGGTGAGAATAAGAACCTTTCGGGCCGAGGAAAGCGATCCGAGCAGAGTGCGGGTTGGTTTTGTTCAGATGCTGCTGGAGCAGGGCCTGTTGCGTCAGAACGGAATCTTCAATGATGAGCTGGAACAGGCGGGTGATGTAGTGGGCATCAAGATGATGTGCTTTGCCGAGCTGTATCAACCGTTCCAGTAAATCACGCTCGCGATCGATATCGCGCACCGGCCGATGAGAATCCAGCTTGGCTTTGCCCACTTCAATGGCGAGCGCGCGGCGTTCTGCCAGCAGGGCCAGTAACTTTTCGTCGAGTGCACTGATTTTTACGCGTAAATCCAGGAGCGGGTTTTCCGGTGTCATAGTGTTGTCTGTCTCATTTTATCGTTATCAATAAAAAAGGCCTCCCGGTGTGGGAGGCCTTGTTGTTCGTCTTCGCATTCTTTATCACACGACGAAACGCCTCCCGGTCAGGGGAAGGTAAAAAAGAATGCGAAGAAAAACGGCGTCTGTTTCATTAGGTCATCCTGAAATTGATAGGGTTAAAGTACCTGTACTGTTTTGATCCTGTCAATAAAAAACGCGCCCGAAGGCGCGTTGTCGGTACACTCAATTTAAAGGATTACTCTTCTTCAACTTCTTCCGCGAAGCTGGCGTCTTTCACCGATGTTGTGGCGCGACGGGCTTCACCTTTGTGTTGCACTTTATTGAGCTGCCGTTCCAGCTTGTTGATCAAATCATTAATTGCGGTGTACATATCCTCGTGTTTAGCGCTGGCGACCAGATGGCCGTTTGGAGTATTGATAGTTGCATCAGCGACGAAACCCTGCGGCTCCTTGGACAGGATGATATGTGGATTAATCAAATGTGTTTGCCATTTATCCAGTTTGGCGAGACGGTCTGCGACGTGCTGGCGGATTGCCGGAGTAATTTCCATTTGTTTACTGGTAATGTTCATTGTCATAAATTTTACCTCTTGTCTTTCCGTCTTGGTGATTCCAGCATACCCGACCTAATGTCAAAATGTGTGATTTAGATCACGTTATTTTGTCGGTTTTTGTCAGGGAATCTTTTTTGTGAGGCAGGGCAGGAAGAGGTGAGATTTACCTTGTCGAAGCCAGCAATTGCGGTCATAGTTGACTGGATGTGTTGAAGCTAAACCGCTTCAGCGTAAGTCTGAAAGAATAAAAAAACGGCAGCCTGCGGGCTGCCGTTATGCGTTGTAGCGGTATCAGGTGTTGCTGCTGTTCGCGGCAATGATTTTCGCCACTTTGTCAGCCTGAGCCGTCATCTGCATCTGGCGATACGCATTCTCCATCAGCTTCAGGCCATCACGCGTGGCCTGCGTATCCGGATAATCACGCAGCATGCCTTCTACACGGTTAACCACGGCAACCCATGCGCCACGGCGGGTGTAGTATTCCGCAACGGAGTACTCGTATTTCGCCAGACGATCTTTCAGGAACACCAGACGCTTAGTGGCATCGGTAATGTACTGGCTGTTCGGGTAGCTACGCACCAGTTTGGAGAAGTCATTGAAAGCATCACGCGCATGTTGCGGGTCACGGTCAGAACGATCCACCCCGAAGAAGCCCTGCAATGCACTGTCATCCAGCGCCATGTTAGTCAGGCCGCGCATGTACATCACGTAATCGATGTTAGGATGGGTAGGGTTCAGACGCATGAAACGATCGATCGTTGCCTGAGCCAGCGGCAGATCGGCATTTTTATAGTAGGCGTAGATCAGATCTAACTGTACCTGCTGTGAATACGGACCAAACGGATAGCGATTATCCAACGCTTCCAGTTGCGTTATCGCCTGTTTCCAGTTACCGTCCTGCAACTTTTGTTGTGCAGTCGCATAGATTTCATTCGGCGGATTGTCAGGGACCTGTTCATTCGAACCGGAGCAGCCCACCAAAGCCAGGCTCAACGTGGCCGCTGCCACCAGATATTTCATGCGCGTCATGACGTTTTGACTTTCCTCAAATGTTTGTCCGGGAGAAACTCAGTTCCTGCTCCCGATTAAGACCAGCTACAATAGCACACTATATTAAACGGCAAAGCCGTAAAACCCAACGTTAAACGAAGAAGCAGTTTATGGCACAACGAGTAGAACTCACCGCAACAGTCTCCGAAAATCAGCTCGGTCAACGCTTAGATCAGGCTTTGGCCGAATTGTTCCCTGATTATTCGCGTTCACGTATAAAAGAATGGATACTTGACCAGCGCGTGCTGGTAAACGGCAAGATCTGGGACAAACCAAAAGAGAAAGTGTTTGGTGGGGAAGCTGTCGCCATCAATGCTGAAATCGAAGAGGAAGTCCGCTTCGAGCCGCAGGATATCCCGCTGGATATCGTCTACGAAGATGACGATATTCTGGTCATCAACAAACCGCGTGACTTTGTTGTCCATCCGGGCGCGGGTAATCCTGACGGTACGGTACTTAACGCACTCCTTCATTATTACCCGCCGATAGCTGACGTACCGCGTGCCGGTATCGTTCACCGTCTGGATAAAGACACCACGGGTCTGATGGTGGTGGCGAAGACGATCCCCGCCCAGACTCGACTGGTGGAATCTTTGCAGCTGCGCGAAATCACCCGTGAGTATGAAGCGGTGGCGATTGGTCATATGACCTCTGGCGGCACGGTGGAAGAGCCGATTAGTCGTCATCCAACCAAGCGTACGCATATGTCCGTACACCCGATGGGTAAACCGGCGGTAACCCATTACCGCATCATGGAACATTTCCGTATTCATACGCGCCTGCGTCTGCGTCTGGAAACCGGGCGTACTCACCAGATCCGCGTGCACATGGCGCATATTACCCATCCGCTGGTGGGTGACCCTGTTTACGGCGGTCGTCCGCGTCCACCAAAGGGCGCATCGGATGAATTCATCTCCGTGCTGCGTAAATTCGATCGCCAGGCGCTGCATGCGACGATGCTACGTCTTTACCACCCAATCACCGGAATTCAGATGGAATGGCATGCGCCTATCCCACAGGATATGGTGGAACTTATCGACGCGATGCGCGCAGATTTCGAAGAACATAAGGATCACGTGGACTGGTTATGACCAAACTGATTGTCCCGGAGTGGCCGCTGCCTGAAGGCGTGGCCGCCTGTAGCTCGACCCGTATCGGTGGCGTGAGCCAGGGTGCGTGGGCGTCTTTGAACCTCGGTGCGCACTGTGGCGATAACCTGGAGCACGTCGAAGAGAACCGTAAACGCCTCTTTGCTGCGGGAAACCTTCCTTCAAAACCGGTCTGGCTTGAGCAGGTGCACGGTAAAGCGGTGCTGAAGCTTACGGGTGAGCCCTATGCGTCTAAACGCGCCGATGCTTCGTACAGCAATACGCCGGGAACGGTTTGCGCGGTGATGACCGCTGATTGCCTGCCGGTGTTGTTTTGTAACCGTGCCGGTACGGAGATTGCAGCAGCGCATGCGGGCTGGCGTGGCCTGTGTGAAGGCGTGCTGGAAGAGACCGTTGCCTGCTTCCAGGACGATTCTGCAAATCTCATCGCCTGGCTTGGCCCGGCGATTGGCCCGCAGGCATTTGAAGTGGGGCCTGAGGTTCGGCAAGCTTTTATGGAAAAAGATCCTCAGGCGGTTAATGCGTTTGTGGCATCCGGCGATAAATATCTGGCCGATATTTATCAGCTTGCCCGCCAGCGCCTTAATAATGTCGGCGTGACCCAGATCTTTGGCGGAGATCGCTGTACATTCACCGAAAAGGGTGATTTTTTCTCCTGGCGCCGTGACAAGACGACAGGCCGTATGGCAAGTTTCATTTGGCTGATATAACCTAAAGAATCAAGACGATCCGGTACGCGCCGTTTTCTTTTCACATAATTCAGGTTATTAACCTTGAATAATTGAGGGATGACCTCATTTAATCTCCAGTAGCAAATTTGACCTGTTATGGGAGGAGTTATGCGTCTGGATCGTCTTACTAATAAATTCCAGCTTGCTCTCGCCGATGCCCAGTCCCTCGCACTGGGGCACGACAACCAATTTATCGAACCTCTTCATTTAATGAGCGCCTTGCTGAATCAGGAAGGGGGATCGGTACGTCCTTTGTTAACGTCCGCTGGCATTAATGCTGGCCAGTTACGCACCGCCATCGATCAGGCGCTGAGTCGTTTACCGCAGGTAGAAGGTACCGGTGGCGACGTACAGCCGTCACAGGATCTGGTGCGTGTACTGAACCTTTGCGACAAGCTGGCGCAAAAACGTGGGGACAACTTTATTTCGTCAGAGCTGTTTGTTCTGGCGGCGCTTGAATCACGCGGTACTTTAACCGACCTGCTGAAATCCGCCGGTGCAACCACCGCTAATGTGACCCAGGCGATTGAGAAAATGCGCGGAGGTGAAAGCGTGAACGACCAGGGAGCCGAAGACCAACGTCAGGCTTTGAAAAAATTTACGGTCGATCTGACCGAACGTGCCGAGCAGGGCAAACTTGACCCGGTAATCGGTCGCGACGAAGAAATTCGCCGGACTATTCAGGTACTGCAACGCCGTACCAAAAACAACCCGGTGCTGATTGGTGAGCCTGGCGTCGGTAAAACCGCCATCGTTGAAGGGCTGGCGCAGCGTATCGTTAATGGCGAAGTGCCCGAAGGGCTGAAAGGCCGTCGCGTACTGGCGCTGGATATGGGCGCGCTGGTGGCCGGGGCGAAATACCGCGGTGAATTTGAAGAGCGTCTGAAAGGCGTGCTGAACGATCTGGCGAAACAGGAAGGCAACGTCATCCTGTTTATTGACGAACTGCACACTATGGTGGGGGCAGGTAAAGCTGACGGCGCAATGGATGCAGGGAACATGCTGAAACCTGCGCTGGCACGTGGTGAACTTCACTGCGTCGGTGCCACTACGCTGGACGAGTATCGTCAGTACATTGAAAAAGATGCCGCGCTGGAGCGACGCTTCCAGAAGGTGTTTGTCGCAGAACCAAGCGTTGAAGATACCATCGCGATTTTGCGTGGTCTGAAAGAGCGTTATGAGCTGCACCATCATGTGCAGATCACTGACCCGGCCATCGTTGCGGCGGCGACGCTTTCGCATCGTTACATTGCCGACCGTCAGTTGCCGGATAAAGCCATCGACCTTATCGATGAAGCGGCGTCCAGCATCCGTATGCAGATTGACTCGAAACCGGAAGAGCTGGACCGACTCGATCGCCGCATTATTCAGCTCAAGCTGGAACAGCAGGCATTGAACAAAGAGTCTGATGAAGCGAGTAAGAAACGCCTCGATATGCTCAACGAAGAGCTGGATGAGAAAGAGCGTCAGTATTCTGAGCTGGAAGAAGAGTGGAAAGCTGAGAAAGCCTCCCTCTCTGGCACCCAGACAATCAAGGCGGAGCTGGAGCAGGCGAAAATTGCCATTGAGCAGGCGCGTCGCGTAGGGGACCTGGCGCGGATGTCCGAGCTACAGTACGGCAAGATCCCTGAGCTGGAAAAACAGCTTGAGATCGCCACGCAGTCGGAAGGCAAAACCATGCGTCTGTTGCGTAATAAAGTGACGGACGCCGAGATTGCCGAAGTGCTGGCGCGCTGGACGGGGATTCCTGTAGCTCGCATGATGGAAAGTGAACGCGAAAAACTGCTGCGTATGGAGCAGGATCTGCATCAGCGCGTCATTGGCCAGAACGAAGCGGTCGAAGCGGTATCTAACGCCATTCGTCGTAGCCGTGCGGGGCTGTCCGATCCGAATCGTCCCATCGGCTCGTTCCTGTTCCTGGGGCCAACCGGTGTCGGTAAAACCGAGCTGTGTAAAGCGCTGGCTAACTTTATGTTCGACAGCGATGACGCGATGGTGCGTATCGATATGTCCGAGTTTATGGAGAAACACTCTGTCTCGCGTCTGGTCGGTGCGCCTCCGGGATATGTCGGTTATGAAGAGGGCGGTTACCTGACGGAAGCGGTTCGTCGTCGTCCTTATTCCGTCATCCTGCTGGATGAAGTGGAAAAGGCTCATCCTGACGTGTTTAACATTCTGTTGCAGGTGCTGGATGATGGACGCCTGACGGACGGGCAGGGAAGAACGGTCGATTTCCGTAACACGGTGGTGATCATGACCTCGAACCTGGGTTCCGATTTGATTCAGGAACGCTTCGGTGAGCTGGATTACAGCCATATGAAAGATCTGGTGCTGGGTGTGGTCAGCCAAAACTTCCGTCCGGAGTTCATCAACCGTATTGATGAAGTGGTCGTGTTCCATCCGCTGGGTGAGAAACACATTGCGTCGATTGCGCAGATCCAGTTGCAGCGTCTGTACAAGCGTCTGGAAGAGCGTGGGTATGAAATCCACATCTCGGATGATGCGCTGAAACTGCTGAGCGAGAATGGTTACGATCCTGTTTATGGCGCGCGTCCGTTAAAACGTGCTATCCAGCAGCAGATCGAAAACCCGCTGGCGCAGCAAATCCTCTCCGGGGAGCTGGTTCCGGGCAAAGTTATCCGTCTGGAAGCCAACGAAGACCGAATTGTGGCAGTGCAGTAAGTCACAAAACGCAAAAACGGGCCGCTTGCGGCTCGTTTTTGTTTAAAAACCAGGCAAGAATTAAGGTCTGAGATGTGTTTTGCCTGGAAAGTGAGCAGTCAGTAAATAATTTTCACTTTGCACTTGCAGCCTCAGAATAACTCCCTATAATGCGCCTCCACTGACACGGAACAACGGCACGCAAGCCGCCGGGTCAGCAGAGAAAAGCAAAATAAACGCTTGACTCTGAAGCGGGGAAGCGTAATATGCACACCCCGCGCCGCAGCGAAAACGTAGCGGCACTGCTCTTTAACAATTTATCAGACAATCTGTGTGGGCACTCAAAGTGACATGGATTCTTAAC